>NZ_JAAIJR010000036.1 GCF_010915725.1 Thiorhodococcus mannitoliphagus | reverse complement strand
AGGAATGGGCCGTGTTTCAAACGTTCACGCCCGAGGCGATGGCCGCCTGGCTGCTCGCCACCGCGCAACAGGTGCAGTTGCGCAAGTACCGCAAGCATCCACGTGGCCCGAAGAACACGGCTCCACCTCGCACCCATGATCCGAAAAAGCCGCATGTATCCGTCGCGCGATTGCTCGCGCAGCGTCAACAGCCCAAGACGCCCCCCCTGAAGCGGGGGGCGGCATCCGACGATTTGCCACGAATCGTGACCTTCACAGCCATGAACTAGCCTTAAGGACACGTTCAGCACTGTGAAAGCACTGGATTGCATTAGTCGCCACATAAAAATTTCGCCCGACTTGGCAGCGAGCCAACCCGGCAGTCCTGCAACGTATATCGAGCCAACTTTAAATGATCACTGTTTTTCTGCTGTTGGTTGTACTGGTTCTGCTACCATGGCCTTGGTACGTTGTAGCTTCAGTGGCTGGGATGGGTGTGCGTCCGGTGTTGATTGGGGGTGGGGTTCTGATACTTTACGGTGCCGCTCGATGGCGACTGTTATTAAAGCCAATTAATATTAAGTTAATGTTATCTTTTTTTGCTATATATTTTGTCTGGCTACTTCCACTTACCTATTACGAAAATCCGCATTGGGATGTCGCGAAACTCCTCGGTTTTGGTGTTCATGCTTCGATTGCTTTTATCTTGGCGCGGATCTATCTGCTAGCGACTCTAGATTCAAGTTGGCGCTTTTATTGGCCGATTGTTGCAGTCCTTTTTTTATTTTCCAGTGTTGCTTCTTTCTACTATGCGTTTGGCACTCTTGTTGCCGATTCTCAAATCGAGAACTCCACAGATTTTATTCATCGGGCTCTATATGGCGAAGGAGTTTTTAGTGACCCGGAGGCAGCCAAAGGAATCCGTCATACGATGGCTATTGTCCCCGTGCTTCTTCTTGGTATGGTTTTTCACAATTATGATAGCCGCAGGCTGTTTGCTATACTGGTTTCTTTGTCTTGTGTATACTTGATATTCTTTTCTTTTAGTCGGTCTGCCTGGCTTGCATTGCTTTTGCTTGCTTTTCCGATCGCTCGATATTTGATTGCTAGCGCGAGAGATCATTTTGCTCTAGCGATTTTATCCGCTCTTGCGTTCGTGGGAGGGTTGGTCGTTTGGTCGGTTTTGTTTCCGGAACAGTTTTCCTGGGTGCTAAGCATTGTTGGTGATCGGGTCTCGGATGACCGGTCGACTTCGGGTCGGATTGGTATTGTAATATATCTTCTAAGTTCGATGTCTTTTATCGAGTTATTGATTGGTTACAATCACTTTGACTATGGTAGTCCGCATAATTTAGTCCTTGATGCATTGATTCAGTCCGGTGTGCTGGGAGCGTTAAGCGGGGCTTTTCTCCTACTCTATGTTGGTAAGATATATCTCGGCGGCCTCTATCGGACGACTTTTGATTCGACTGCGGCAGCGGTCTTTGTAGCACCTGCTCTTGTTCGTATGGTGACCGCTGGTAGTGGTATGCTCCACCTCGCGGAACTGACAGGTCTATTTATTGCGATGAATCTGAATTGGAGTGCTAGTCTCAGGGCGAGGCTTGTAAAAAAGTAAATACGCCGGAAGGATAGGTGGGGTGATAAGTGCGTCAATAGAATTGCGAGTGCTGAATAGAAACTGTCAAAGTTAATTGCAAAAAATGAAATCCATACAAATCAATATTTTATAAAATTAAAATCATCAAAAAATGTGAATTAGTCGCTACAAATAATTCTGTAGAGGTATAGCTGTTTCATTTAACATGAGGACGCCGGGATCGCTTCATTAATATAAATAAATGATTTTAAATCACTTTAAATTTTAAAGAAGATTCTAGCGTCTCCATGACAGGTGAAATATCTATACTTAGGGTGTTTGCAAAATAGCCTGGCGGATTGATTTGAATGCCTTTATTGTGTCCCCTTCGGGATGGTTAAAATCCCCAGCTTCAGCTGGCAGCTTCGAGCATGCAGCCGTATCTTTGGTAGATGAAAGAATACAGAAGAGGAAGCCACTCGGTCTTTCAGCTCCACGTCCATCTGATGTGGTGCACGAAGTATCGGAAAAAGGCCCTGAAGAAAGACGTTGGAACGAGGCTACGGGAGTTGTGTCGGCAGACATGCTCGGACATGGGTGTCGAAATACTGTCCGGAGTCGTCTCTTGAGATGGCCTTGATCATCGTTTCGCCCAAAACCCTAAATTATGGTAGGGTATCGCAAAACATACCAATATAAATCAGCGTGTTACGCCTGTGCTTCAGCCGTCAGTCCCGCAGGTGGACCAATCGATGATCAAGGCCCTTGAGATCATGTCCATGTGCTGGTGTCCATCCCACCTCAAGAGTCGGTAAGTAAGTTGATCCAGAAACTGAAGGGAAGGTCGTCCTACAAGTTGCAAAGGGAATTTGCATCTCTGCGGAAGCAATACTGGGGTCAAAGGATGTGGGCGAAAGGATATTTCGCCTGTAGCACCGGGAACGTAACCGATGAGATGATCCAAGCTCGACTTTGGCCATTTTCCCCGGCTGGCAATCTCTTTTTTGTCAAGAGTTTACGATGCGTGAAAAAATTAACGAGGGGTCCAGTTTCGGCGTTCGGGCCTTCCGACCTCCTCTAATTTTCAGCCCTCACGATACTTCAAGCCGTTAGCTTTCTGGGAGACTGCCAAAATGGCCAAAGTCGAGCCAAGACTACATCAAAAATCACGTAGAGAAAGAGGACGACTTTCATCTCGAGTAGGACTTCCAGTCTTGCCCTTAAGCCGCCTTGGGGCGGTTGGCTTGTAGCTGGCTTTAGCCTGAACAGCACTTTCAGTGCGCACTTCAAGCTACCTACTTGCACTAGGTGGTTAGCTTGACTGCTTTCGGAATAGCTTCCTTGAGGCATTGGCCAGCCAGCAGATGTCTGCTAGGTGTATAGGTCAGTGGGCGCATTCTTGTGATTGGAGGCCCGAACGCATTGCCCTGTGATGTGGGCGGCGGCTTTGGAGGCGAGGTGGCAGCATGGTGATGCATACCAGGCCCAAGGTGCTTTCCTTGGCCAATAAATTGGGTCGCACTGTCTGGGGCGTTGTGTGGTGGCTTCTCTATCGACCCAGTCCTAGCATTTTGCACGGGTGGAGGCGAATCCTTCTGAGGGTATTCGGCGCGAGGATCGGACGAGGCGCTCACCCCTATCCATCGGCGAAGATCTGGGCTCCATGGAACCTGGTGATGGGTGATTTTAGCTGTTTGAGTCACCACGTGGATTGTTATTGCGTGGACCGCATCTCCCTAGGGCGAAATTCCACTGTCAGTCAGTATAGCTTTCTCTGTACCGCGAGTCACGATTACACGAAAGAGACGATGCCGCTCATGACGGCGCCGATCACGGTAGGAGCGGATGCCTGGATTACCGCGGACGTCTTTGTCGGCCCGGGTGTTACGATCGGTGATGGCGTGGTGGTGACTGCGCGCTCGAGCGTATTCGATGATCTGCCGTCTTGGACAGTGGTCCGTGGTAATCCCGCTGTTTTTGTTAAGGTGCGACGTTTCGAGCGCTCTTGATGATCTCGGAAGCTAATGGATTCGCTGACAAGCCGCGCTTGCTTGGCAGTTTTTGCTATGTTCCGAGGGCAGAGCGTTTTCGAGTGTTGAGGAGTGAAGGTGATTTAATTGCTATTGTGTAAAATTTTTCAACAATTCGGTTACAGGTCGCTTTTAGATCAATAAATAATGATGTTTCGAAAGCTGTGAAAATTTTTGCTATCGTTCTGACTTTTAACGAGGCGCGACATCTGAGGCGTTGCATCGCTAGTTTGGAGACTGTCGCTACTGATATCCTCGTGGTTGATAGTTATTCAACGGACGAGACGCTGGAGATTGCAAGAGCCTGCGGGGCTCGGGTCGTCCAGCACGCTTGGATGAGTCATGCAGCTCAGTTCAACTGGGCACTCACTCAGCTTGACTCCGATACCGACTGGGTGATAAGGCTGGATGCTGATGAATATTTGACACCCGAGTTGATCGAAGAGTTGTCTGACCGTTTGCCTGTAATCGGTCCGGAGATCGACGGTGTCTATTTTAGTCGTCGGATGACTTTTCAGCGGCGAATGATTCGGCATGGTGGCGTATTTCCGGTGCGTGTGCTTCGCATGTTCCGTTATGGGCGTGGGCGGTGTGAAAATCGTTGGATGGATGAGCATATCAAGGTGGAAGGAGGTGTTTTGGATCTTGATGGTGAGTTGATCGACGATAATCTAAATTCGCTCACTTGGTGGACTGCAAAGCACAATAGTTATGCTAGTCGTGAAGCGATTGATTTGTTGAATTTGGAATATGAATTTATGCCTCGGGACTCGGTGGCTAGTCTCCGTGGCGGCAAGCAGTCGGGAGTCAAACGCTGGATCAAAGAGGAGGTCTATGCGCGCTTTCCGCTTGGCTTCCGGGCGTTCGTCTATTTTTTTTATCGCTATTTTCTTCGACTTGGTTTTCTCGACGGAAAGGCGGGAACGGCTTTCCACTTTTTGCAGGGATTCTGGTATCGATATTTGGTCGATGCAAAAGTCACGGAGGTGAAGCGGCATATGCAGCTTTCTGGCTGTGATGCGGCTCAAGCGATCGAGCAAGTTCTGGAGGTTTCGATTCGGGGCCAATGAATCTTTCCTTGATCACTGCATGCTACAACAGTGCTTCGACTCTGGGCGAAACGCTGGAATCGGTGCGATTCCAACGCGACGTGTCGCTTGAATATCTTCTGATCGACGGCGGATCTTCCGATGGAACGTGTGCTCTGATTCAGCGTGAGGCGTCGAGGCAGTTGACAGTGGTGTCAAGATGGCTTAGCGAGCCGGACGATGGGATCTATGATGCCCTCAATAAGGGCATTCATTTGGCGACGGGCGACGTCGTGGGTTTTCTTCACGCCGATGACGTGTTTGCCCATGAGTGCGTGCTGCAGCGGGTTGCGGCTTGCTTCGAGGATCCCTCCGTGACAGCCTGTTACGGAGATTTAGAGTACGTTTGGCGAAATGATTCGGCTTCGGTGGCTCGATATTGGCGGGCCGGAGAGTTCGATGTTGGGCGACTTCGGCGAGGCTGGATGCCGCCGCATCCGACGCTCTATGTTCGGCGGGCATGGTACGAGATCCATGGCGGATTTGATGTGAGCTACAAGATTTCTGCCGACTATGACTTGGTTCTGCGTTTGCTATCATCTCGGCCAGAGAAAGTGATCTATCTGCCTGAGGTTTTAGTGCGCATGCGCACGGGCGGTCTCAGCAACGGTTCGCTAGGCAATATCCTACGCAAATCCGCCGAAGACTATCGAGCCTTGCGGACGAATCAAATCGGTGGTTGGGGCGCACTCGTGTGGAAGAATCTTTCCAAGCTGGGTCAATTCGTTTCGCGGTAGAAGCTAGGTCTGCCATGAACTGAGGCATATTGCTCGGACGGTTAGGGGGAACGAGCTGCCTGGCTGTTTGTTAAGCTTTGGAGTTTGAGGCGCCGGGATTCTACTGTTCCGGTGGTGCCATATGCCTTCAATCCCTACGTTATTTGTCTCCGAATCTTGTCTTGGGAAGCTGCGTGTCTTTAGATGGCTAAATCCATGGATGCTAATAACATTAAGTCGAACCTTGGTGGATGTTGGAAGTTTGGCGCCGCGTGCTGGTTACTGCTGATAGCCACGCTTGCTGTGCTTTTGATCGTATTTTCCGGCGGCCTCGCTTCAATGATGTCCGCTTGGCGTACCGACGAGTACAGTCATGGTTACATGCTTCCTCTGGTCACGGCCTTTCTCGTTTGGCAGAAGAGCAGCCTACTTGCGCAGATGTCGTTTAGGTCGAGCTGGTGGGGTTTTCTTGTTACCTTGCTCGGATTAGTTTTTTACGTTGTAGGTGAATTGGGTGCCCTATACACGATAATTCAATATGGTTTTCTTATCACCCTTGCTGGTGTGCTGCTTGCTTTGTTAGGCTCGCGGGCGTTTAAGATTATTCTTCCTGCCTACCTGGTTCTTCTTTTTACGATTCCCTTGCCCGCTTTTCTCTATAACAATCTTTCGTCTCAGCTTCAGCTAGTATCGTCCCAGCTTGGAGTTGGAGTGATTCGTCTGGTTGGCATTTCGGTGTTTCTGGAAGGAAACGTTATCGATCTCGGAAATTATCAGCTTCAAGTCGTCGAGGCCTGTAGCGGCTTGCGCTATCTTTTTCCGTTTTCCGCGCTCGGCTTCATTGCGGCCATTCTATTCCGTGGCGCCTTCTGGAAGAAGGTCATCTTGTTCGTTTCTACACTCCCGATCACGATATTGATGAACAGTTTTCGTATCGGTGTCATCGGCGTCTTGGTCGATCGAGCGGGCGTCGGGATGGCTGAGGGGTTTCTGCATGACTTCGAGGGTTGGATCGTCTTTATGGCCTGTGCTGCGATTCTGGTTGCGGAGATGTGGCTGTTGGCCCGCATCGGGCCGGATCGGATTCCATTCTCCGAAGCCTTTGCAATTGAAGGGCCGGAGCCCTTGCCGGAGGGGGCAACGCGGGCGCGCCGACGCCTGACACCTTCTTTCTATGCTGTCCTGCCTTTGTTGGTCATGGCTCTGGGTGTTTCGGTGATGCTTCCGAATCGTGCGGAAGCGGAACTCAAGCGGGCGCCGTTCGCGCTTTTTCCCTTGGACATTGGCGAGTGGCACGGCAAGGTCGGCGTGCTCGAATCCATCTACGTCGATGCCTTGAAGCTCGACGATTATCTACTCGTTGATTACTCGGATGCTCAAGGGCAGACGCTGAATCTTTACGCTGCCTACTACGAATCTCAGCGTAAGGGAGCCTCTGCGCATTCTCCCAAATCCTGTTTGCCTGGGGGCGGCTGGCGAATTCAGGCGCTTTCGCAGTGGGAGGTGCCGGGAGTCAATCCAGATGCTGAGCCTTTCCGGGTAAATCGTTCGCTCATCCAGATGGGTGACGAGCGACTCCTTGTTTACTACTGGTTTCAGCAACGTGGACGGATCATTGCGAATGAGTATCTTGTGAAGTGGTATCTATTCTGGGATGCCTTGACGCGAAACAGGACGGATGGTGCTTTGGTGCGGATCACAACGGCTGCGCCTTTGGGCGATAGCATTGAGGAGAAGGATCAGCTTGTGGCTGATTTTATCCGTGTCATTGAGCCGCGGTTGGAGCGCTTCGTTCCGAACTGAGACTTGCGGTGCTGCGAAGGTGCCTGGGGAGGACGCCTTGATTCTTGGGCGGATGTCGTCAGGGGCGAGGCGTTGCAATTTGTCTTTGGTGTGACTTGTATGAGAGATGGCTGACCGCCACTTTGGAGCGGGGCGGATGCCTGTGGTGTCCGCCAGTGGTTGCGGTTTGGGGCCGCAACCGTTATTTCAACACGATGAGGATTTAGATGACTCCTGGTTTCGCGAAAACGACGGTGACTGCGGCGATGGTTGCGGTTCTTGTATCGGGGTGCGCATCCGATGGCTCTGGGATGACGGAGACCGGCAAGGGTGCCGCCATCGGAACCGCTGGCGGTGCTGCTGCTGGAGCGCTGATCGGTTCGCTGAGCGCAGATGCGGGTAAGGGGGCACTGATCGGTGCTGTGGGTGGGGCGCTGGTCGGGAGTATGGTCGGTGCCTACATGGAGGAGCAGCGGCAAAACTTCGAGAAGGTGCTCGCGCCGGAGATTGCGAGTGGGGCCATTGTTGTTCAGAAGTTGCCAGATCATCAGATCCTTGTCCGGATGACTGGTGCGACTGCCTTCGCGGTGGATTCGGATCAGATCCAGCCGGCCTTCTACAGCACCTTGGATAAGATCAGCGGCGTCGTGAACAAGTATGGTAAGACGCAGTTGGCGGTCTCTGGTCATACAGATAGCACCGGCTCCGCTGAGTACAATCAGAAGCTATCCGAGCGTCGCGCGGCCTCGGTGGCGAGATACCTTGAGAATCAAGGGGTTTTGCCGCAGCGGATCTATTCAGCTGGCTATGGGGCATCTCAGCCTATCGCGACCAACGATACGGAGGCGGGGCGCAGGCTCAACCGGCGTGTCGATATCCTGATCATGCCGATTACGTCGGAAAGCTAGAGACAGGTTTCGGCGCGCGAGGGTGTGATTTCGCAACGTCAGTCGCCTTCTGAAGTCTAGAGACGAAAAACGCGGCCATCGGCCGCGTTTTTCGTTTTTCGGGAGCTTGCTTCAGCTCATTGGTCGTCCGAGCTGCCCATGCATTGCTCTGACTCAAACCACATCACGTTGATGATGCCGAGGGCTAGGGCCAGTAGGACACCCAGTATCCAAGCGAAGTACCACATGGCTTTTCTCGCGATTTGATCTTTGACTTGCACTGGTCGGCCGTGGTGACCAACCAGTGCGATGGCTTTCTAGCAGGGTCAGTAGGCCAAATGGTCCTGAGCCTCGATCTCTTCGACGGTCACGCGCCGCCACATCTTGGTGTAGGTCCAGGTGGTGTAGGCGATGATCAAGGGTACAAAGATGACGGCGGCCCAGAACATCACCGACAAGGTGAGGTGGCTTGAGACGGCATCCCAGGCGATGAGGCTGCTGTTCGGATTGGTGCTCGACGGCATGATGAAGGGAAACATGGCGGCGCCAGCCGTCATGATCACGCCAGTCAGTCCCAAACTGCTTGCGGCCAAACCCCATCCTGGGCGATCGGACATTGAGGCCAGGATGGCCAAGCCCATGCCGCCAAAGCCCAGAAGCGGGAAGAGCAGTGTCCAGGGATAGGCGGCGTAGTTAGCCAGCCAGGCACCGGAATCGCGAACGACTTCTTTGGTTAGGGGGTTCGGTGTGGCATCAAGCGGTGGCATGGAGACGACCCGATAGCCATCAATGCCTAAGCTGAGCCACACACCAGCGATTGCAAAGGCGACGATGGTTACCAATCCGGCCTTCTTTGCTATGACCTTCGAGCGCGTGGCGATCGGTTCGGCTGTGCGCAGCTGGAGCCAGATGGCGCCATGCATCACCAGCATTCCAAGGCTGATGACACCCGCCAGCAAGGCGAAGGGGTTCAGGAGGCCAAAGAAGCTGCCGCTGTAATAAGGGCGCAGCAGATCATCCAGATGGAAGGGGACACCTTGCAGCAGGTTGCCGAAGGCGATGCCAAATACCAAGGCAGGCACGGCGCCTCCGACGAAGAGGCCCCAGTCCCAAGCATTGCGCCAGCGCGGATCGGCAATCTTGCTGCGGTAGTCGAATCCCACCGGTCTGAAGAAAAGCGCGAAGAGTGCGAGCAGCATCGCGAAGTAGAAGCCGGAGAAGGCCGACGCATAGACAAGCGGCCAGGCGGCGAAGATGGCCCCGCCCGCCGTGATCAGCCACACCTGATTGCCGTCCCAGTGCGGGCCGACGGTGTTGATGATGACGCGTCGCTCGCTGTCGGTCTTGCCGAGGAAGGGGAGCAGGGTGCCGACACCCATATCCAGGCCGTCGGTAACGGCGAAGCCGATGAAGAGTACGCCGACCAGTACCCACCAGATGAATTTCAGGGTTTCATAATCCAGGATCATCATGTTTCTCCGGTTTACTCTGCCTGCTTCTGGGGGGCCGTCGCGGGCGTCATGCCGCCAGCGTGATCGGTGTCGATTTCATGATGGTAGCGGCCGGTGTGCAACGAGCTTGGGCCTAGGCGCGCGAATTTGAACATCAAGAATATCTCGATCATGAACAGCAAGGTGTAGAAGAGAATGAACCCGGAGAGGCTGATGATGAGATCAGTCGGGGTCAGGCTGGATGCGGCGATGCTGGTGGGTAGAACCTCACCAATCGCCCAGGGTTGCCGGCCGAACTCTGCGACAAACCAGCCGGTCTCGGCGGCTAGCCAGGGAACTGGAATGCTGAAGAGGAAAAGGCGCAATAGCCAGCGCTTCTGGTGTATGAGGCGCCGGGCGTTGTAATAGAAGCCCAGCAGGAGCAGGAGCAGCATCCAGACGCCGGCCCCGACCATGACGCGGAAGGTCCAGAAGAGGGGGGCGACCTCAGGAATCGAGTCTTGGACCGCCATCTGAATCTGCTCTTCGGTCGCTTCGGCCGGGTTCTCGATGTAGCGCTTCAGCAACAGTCCGTAGCCCAGGTCGTCTTTGTGTTCTTCGAAGACGGCGCGGTTGGCTTCCGTGTCTTCGTCGCCTCGCAGTCGCGTCAGATATTCATAGGCGATCATGCCGCTGCGGATGCGAATCTCGTGCTGACGCATGAGATCTTTGAGACCCACGACCTCTTCGTCCAGAGAGCGCGTGGCAATGAGCCCGAGCAGCCAGGGTACTTTGATCGCGTTGCGAGTCTCTTGGTCCTCATTGCTGGGTTCGCCATAGAGGGTGAAGGCCGCAGGTGCTGGCTCGGTCTCCCACTCGGCTTCAATCGCGGCGAGCTTGACCCGCTGGACGTCGCCGACCTCATAGCCGGATTCGTCGCCGAGCAAGATGACCGAGAGGATCGAGGCAAGGCCGAACCCGACGGCGACAGAGAAGGAGCGCTTGGCAAACGCCAGATCCCTGCCCTTGAGCATGTACCAGGCGCTGATGCCGAGCACGAACATCGAGGCGGTCACGTAGCCGGCTGCGACCGTATGGACGAACTTCACCTGTGCGACCGGATTGAGCAGCAGCTCCGCGAAGCTGGTCATTTCCATGCGCATGGTTTCGTAGCTGAACTCAGAGCCGACGGGGTTCTGCATCCAACCATTGGCAATCAAGATCCACAGGGCCGAGAGGTTCGAGCCGAGTGCCGTCAGGAAGGTGACCGTGAGGTGCTGCCGTTTGGAGAGTCGCTCCCAACCGAGGAAGAAGAGACCGATGAAGGTTGACTCTAGGAAGAAGGCCATGAGCCCCTCGATGGCGAGCGGTGCCCCGAAGACATCGCCGACATAGTGGCTGTAGTAGGCCCAGTTGGTCCCGAACTGGAATTCCATTGTCAGTCCGGTGGTGACGCCGAGGGCGAAGTTGATGCCGAAGAGTTTGCCCCAGAATTTGGTCATGTCCCGGTAGATCTCGCGACCGGTCATGACATAGACGCTCTCCATGATCACGAGGATCCAGGAAAGCCCCAGGGTTAGGGGGACGAAAAGGAAGTGGTACATCGCGGTGGAGGCAAACTGCCATCGCGAGAGTTCGATCATGGAGCTATCGAGCATGAGCAATTCTCCTAGGATCCACGCCATGTTGGTGTGGATGGTTGAGAGCTTGGCGGCAGTCGTTCGCGATTCGTTGATCCTCCCTGATCGGCTTGTTTCAGACGACGCCCGCGCTGCCCGGGAGACTAAACTAGAATGGGATCGATAGGAACAAGATGTTGCAACTAATTGATACCATTGTTTTTATAGGGGCATTAGAGGGCGTGGAGAGCGCTCGGGGCGCATCCGGTCGCAGGGGCTGCACCGCCGCCACGGCTGCCAAAATCAGCGGATCCGGGAAGACCTTTGCGTGTGTGGCTGGTGCGCGCTAGGCGGCGTTAGCCGAGCGTGACCTGGGCTGGCGCGTGGTCGTGTTCATGTGGCGCCGCCGCTGGCAAAGGGCGGCCTGCAGCCAAGTCCTGGGCGGCACTTGTGGGATCTGTCGCGCTGGTGGTATGGACCGCGATGCCCTGGCGTGACAGGCGCTCCGTGAAGCCGCGCCCGGCACTTTGAGTGATGATTGCGTCGAGAGCTTTGGTGAAGAGGGGGTGATCGTCGCCGTGGTAGTCGTGGAGCGACATCTGCGTGGGCAGATCTAAGCGCTCGATCTCGACGGCTGGTTGCTGTCCGTCGCATTCCAGTACCAGAAAGCGTCTGGTTTTGCCGGCGTGGCCGGTAATGGTGCGGAAATTTTGGCTTGTCACTGCAATGCGCATGGGGTCTCCGGTCGGGCTTGGATTGATGGGTGGGGCGCCAGTCTGCGCTCAGGCGGCCTCGGTCTCCAAGTTGCGGAGCCCCGCGGCCCAGTCCTCCATGGCGGCGTTCGCAACCGGCATGGGGGTCTCCATGAAACTCACGACGAAGCCTGAGTCCGTCTCGGCGACACCGATGGAGCGCGGGCGGCAGGCCAGTAGCTCGGGCTTCGGCAGTGAGATGCCAAAGCAGAAGACGACATTCTTGGCCGCGCGGATCCCCTCGCCGATATGGCCCTCAGGAAGCTGCTTGGTGTGGCTGTAGTGGTCGAATTCGGTGATGAAAACGGCCGAGCGGTGTGCTTCGATGCACGCACGAAAGTAGCCGCAGATGGCGTCGACTGAACCGAAGGTGGTCTCGTCGCGGCCGATCTCAAGGGAGTAGATCGGGTAGTCGTTGACGGAAAGGCTTTGCTTCATGGGGGCTCCATCGACACTGGCGGCTATTGGGCCGAGGCTTGCTCGAGTGGTCGCTCGGTGACGACTCGAGGCGATGGCGCCCACTGCCCGCGACGCGCGTGCGGCCCCGGTAACTTGATGACGCGCAGATTACGAGGCGCCTTAGCGCGGCGGCATTGAAATCAGTCAACCTAGGCCCGCTGAGCGAGGCATGATCGCCTGGGATGACAGTCAGCTCCTGCGAGCGCGGTGGGTGTCGGGCTCGGCTCCGGCGGACCGGAGCGGCTCAGTCTTCCGCAATTCGCCGCAGGTTGGGGATGTCCAGCAGGAAGAGATTGGGGGCCGTTTCGACCAAGAGCCCTTGGCGCTTGAACTCTGCGATGGTCCGGCTCGTGGTCTCCGTGGTCACGCCTAGCATGGCGCCCATGTCTTCACGGCTGAAGAGCTGGCACTCGCTGGTCTCGCGGTCGCGGACCAGGCGCAGCAGCAGACGCGCAACGCGCTGCCGCGCCGATCCGGTCGAGAGCTCCGTTAGCCAGGCGTCAGCCTCGTTCAGGGCGCGCTGCCAGCGCGCCATGAGTTCGCGATGTAGCCCTGGATTTGCCTGGCTGAGCTCGCGAACCAGTCGCGCCGGAAACCGGCACACTTCAGTGGCATGCAGTGCGACTGCCTCATGGTGGTAGTTGTCTTCGAGCATGGCTTCGAGGCCGAGCACGTCGGTGGCGCGAGCGATCCGCACGATACGCTGGCTGCCGTCGGGCAGGTACTGAACCAGCTTCAAGACGCCGGTGCGGACCGTAAACATGTAGTCGCCGCGGTCGCCGGCGTGGTAGAGGTTGGCCCCCGGCTTGAGGCTGAATTGATCGATGGGCTCGTGGATGTGCTCGAAGTCCGCTTGCTGCAGACCGGCAAAGAGGACGGAGGTGCGAAGCGAGCAGTTCAGGCAGTTCGCTTCGCCTGACCAGGCCTCCTTTAGAGAGACTGTTTTTGTCATCAGCGTCGATGGAATTCCAAGCCAAGTGAGCGGGAGAGGCGTGCAAAGATACAATGGTAACGTAAGTCGGTTGCCGCGCGCCGATCAAGAAATGTCATTGAAGAAGCGCAACACGGACGACCGCGAAGTGTGCCGTGAAGCTTGCTCGCAACGGCTAACATAGCCGACCGAGCCCACTGCATCGACCTTTGATCCGACAGGAAATTCCATGACGCTCCTCAGTCTCGACTCGATCACGCTCTCCTATGGTCTCCCGCCCTTGCTGGAAGATGTCTCCTTCAGCCTTGAGCGGGGAGAGCGCATTTGCTTGATCGGTCGAAATGGGGCGGGCAAGTCGACCCTGTTGCGCATCATCGTCGGCGATGTGCAGCCCGATGGTGGTCAGTTGCGCACTGCTCAAGGGGCCAAGATCGCCCATTTGACGCAAGAGATCCCGCGCGACACCAGGGCGTCCGTCTTCGATGTAGTGGCATCCGGCTTGGGGGAGCTTGGGGCGCTGGCTCAGGAGTACTTCAGTCTTTCGCACAGCCTCGATGCGGAGGCGTCGGAGGAGGTGCTGGCCAGACTGGCCCGCATCCAGCATCAGCTCGAGGAGCGTGGGGGCTGGGAGATCGAGCAACGCACGGAGCGCGTCATCTCTCGCCTCAACCTTGATGCGCAGGCGCGGTTCGAGGCACTGTCGGGGGGCATGCAGCGGCGTGTGCTCCTGGCGCGCGCCTTGGTGACGGAGCCGGATCTGCTGCTGCTCGACGAGCCCACGAACCATCTGGACATCGAGGCAATCGATTGGTTGGAGGAGTTTCTCGTCGGCTTTCAGGGGGCCATCCTCTTCGTCACGCACGACCGGCGCTTCCTGCAGCGTGTGGCCACGCGCATCCTCGAGCTGGACCGCGGCCGCATCACCGACTGGCCCGGGGACTACCACAACTATCTGCGCCGCCGCGAGGAGCGGCTGCACGCCGAGGCGCAGGCCGCCGCGCACTTCGATCGCAAGCTCGCGGAGGAGGAGGTCTGGATTCGTCAGGGCATCAAGGCGCGTCGCACCCGCAACGAAGGCCGCGTCCGGTCGCTCAAGGCGATGCGGGAGGAGCGCCTGGAGCGGCGTGAGCTTCAGGGGACGGCGCGGCTGCGCATGACCGAGGCGGATCGCTCGGGCAAGCTGGTCGCCGAGGCCGAGGGCGTGACCTATGGCTGGGGCGAGCGCGTCATCATTCGCGATCTCAGTACGCTGATCCTGCGGGGCGACAAGATCGGGATCATCGGCCCCAATGGTGCCGGCAAGAGCACCCTGCTCAGGCTGCTTCTCGGCAACCTCGAGCCGCAGCAAGGACAGATCCGGCGGGGTTCCAATCTCCAGGTGGCCTACTTCGACCAGATGCGCGCGCAGCTCGATCCAGAGAAGAGCGTCCAAGACAATGTGGCCGAGGGAAGCGATCAGATCGAGACCCAGGGCGCAAGCCGGCATGTCCTCTCCTACCTCAAGGACTTTCTCTTCACCCCTGAGCGCGCGCGCCAGCCGGTCAAGGCCCTGTCGGGGGGCGAGCGTAATCGCTTGTTGCTTGCGAAGCTGTTCACGCGTCCAGCGAATCTGCTGGTCCTGGACGAGCCCACCAACGACCTGGATACCGAGACCCTCGAACTCCTAGAAGAACTCTTGGCGCAGTTCACCGGGACGCTCCTCTTGGTCAGTCATGATCGCGCGCTGCTCGACAATGTCGTCACCAGTACCCTGGTGTTCGAGGGTGACGGGCGCGTCTGTGATTATGTTGGCGGCTACGAAGATTGGCTCAGGCAGCGTCCCGCGCCCGCCGTTCAGCAGGCGCAAGTCAAACACAAGCCGGCCGACGGCGAGGCTGCGGCGCAAGGCGAGGGCAAGTCGAAGCCGAAGCCTGCGGCCGCGAAGCTCAGCTATAAAGAGACGCGCGAGCTGGCGGAGCTGCCCGGGCTCATCGAGGCGCTGGAGCAAGAGCAGTCCGAGCTGCACGCGCGCATGGCCGACCCGACGCTCTATCAGAGCCAGGGCTCCGAGGTCGCCAAGCTCAATGCGCGGCTCGCAGACGTGGATGCCGCCCTGGAGCAGGCATTTGTCCGTTGGGAGGCGCTCGACGCACGGGCGTAGGGGGCGGCCACTCTTGGAATGGTCAGGGGCGCGCTCGCTGCATTAACATCCCGTCTTTGCCACGGGTGCGGCGACCAGCGGTCGAGCGCACCCATTCTTCTGGAGCGTCATCCTTGAAATTCACAGTCGACGAATTCCGTGCCTGGAAGCACAGGTGTATCACCCTGCTCGGCATGTCGGGGGTCGGCAAGACCTACCTCTCGGCCACCTTGCGGCGCAGCGATTGGTTCCACTATTCGGGCGACTACCGCATCGGGACACGCTATCTCGACGAGCCCATTCTGGACTTGATCAAGGCGCGGGCCATGCGGGAGCCCTTTCTTCGCGAGCTCCTGAGGCGTGACTGGATTGCCATCCGCAACAACATCAAGGTGACTGATCTCGGGCCGGTATTGAGCTTCATCGGCAAGCTCGGCAATCCTGAGCTTGGCGGCCTGCCGATGGACGAGTTCAGTCGGCGCCAGGCCCTCTACCGGGAGGCCGAGATCGCCGCCATGCTGGATCTGCCCGACTTCGTTCGCAAGGCACAGGACATCTACAGCTATGCCCATTTGGTGAACGATGTCGGCGGCAGCCTCTGCGAGCTTGACGAGCCACGCGTCATCGAGATGCTGGCCGCTCACAGCCTCATCCTCTACATCCGGGTGCCGGAGGCGGACGAGATCAAGCTGATCCAGCGTGCCCAAGCGGATCCCAAGCCGCTCTACTACAGGCCGGATTTCCTGCAAGCCGCCATAAAGGACTATTTGGAGCTGCGCGAGCTGGACTATGTGGCGGAGATCGACCCCGACGACTTTACGCGTTGGGTCTTTCCACGCCTCTTCCATTCACGGGTGCCACGCTACGAGGCCATTGCCAGGCCCTATGGCTACACCGTGTCTTCCGAGGATGTCGCTCAGGTTCGCGACGAGGCCGATTTCCTTCAGCTGATCGAGTCCGCGATCGCCCGCTCGGATGGGCAATGAGTGCGGCCAGCCAAGACGAAGTAGGCCGCGACTCTGGATAAGATCAAGCAGCAAGATACCGAACGCCCCATGCCAATCGTCTCCCACAATGGTCTGCCGACCTTCTCGCGGCTCAAGCAAGAGGGGCAGCAGATCCTAGATCCCCACTTGGCGCTGCATCAGGACATCCGCGAGCTGCACATCGGACTGCTCAACATGATGCCGGACGCCGCGCTTGCCGCGACCGAGCGCCAGTTCTTCCGTCTCATCGGACAGAGCAATCAGATCGCGCAGTTCTACGTCCATCCCTTCACGCTTGATGCGCTCGAGCGCAGTCCGGATGCGCGGTTGCACATCGAGCGCTACTACGAGCCCTTCGAGCGCATTCGTGAAGAGGGGCTGGACGCACTCATCATCACGGGCGCCAACGTCACTGGGTCGGATCTCTCCGCCGAGCCCTTCTGGGATCCGCTCATGGAGGTTGTCGACTGGGCCTACGAGAATGTCTGCTCGACACTCTGCTCATGCCTGGCGACCCATGCCGTGCTGCAGTTCAGGTACGCCCAGCGTCGTCAGCCCCTCCCCGAGAAGCGCTGGGGTGTCTTCCCGCACCGTGTGGTGGACCGTTCGCACCCTCTGGTGGCGAACGTCAATACGCGCTTCGACGTCCCTCACTCTCGGTTCAATGACATCAGTCACGAGCAGTTCGTCTCGGCCGGCCTCAAGGTGCTGGTCGAGAGCGAGGCGGCCGGCGTACACCTTGCCGTGAGCCCGGATGGATTTCGGCAGGTGTTCTTTCAGGGACATCCGGAGTACGACACCATCTCGCTGCTCAAGGAGTACAAGCGCGAGGTCAAAGGCTTTACGGCTGGCGCGCGCCTTGACTATCCGCCATTCCCGGAGAGCTACTTCGGTCTTCAGTCCCGAGCCATTCTGAACGAGCATGAGTCCCGCATCCGGGCTGCGCTCGACCGGGGCTGCGAGCTGCCGGTGTTTCCGGAATCGCACCTCCTAGCAGGTCTTCACAATACCTGGCACGACACGGCGGAGGGTGTGCTCGGCAATTGGATGGGACTCATCTATCGCCTCACGAACAACGACCGAAAACTCGCCTTCATGGCTGGCGTGAACCCTGGGGATCCGCTCGATCTCGAGTAGGTTAGTCATCCTCGGGCCGAGCCCAACGTCTCGGCCCGCTCCTACCTCGGCTCCCTGGTCCGGCGTCTCACTCCCGCGCCCTTTGGCGGGCGAGCCCTGGTGGATCTCATCCCTGGCAGCGTCCCCGGACTGCCTTGTGTTGGTCTGGCGCCGGCTTGCATCTGAAACCTGCTCTCGGGGCATGCGGTCCCCATAACTTACGATGCGCCACACTTCTTGCCCGTCGGACGGGCTCGTCTTGCAAGTAAAGCACCTCCGACGACCTCTTGATGGTCTTGCGAGGACAAAATGCACGGATTTTGTTGTTTTTATGATACGGTTTCCTTGGCCTCTTGGTTCGCATAACCGTTCGTCGTCGCAATGTTCAAACAAAGTGAAGCTCTTACTTTTCGCCCGGTATTGAGCATTCCGTCGCTTGTTGGTTGTTGCATTTTTGTACTAGACTCTAAGCGTGAGATGCGGCATGCAGCCTATATGAGACAGCATTGTTGCTTTACTGATTCGGCGAGTGGTGTTGATGGGCGCCTGGGACGTCACCTTCGGGCGGGATAGATGTCACTCGATTCCGGTCCAAACTAATACATTATTTGCGAAGGCCAGCCATGTTCGAAACAAGCGAAAACGCGATCCGGTACAAATGGGATCCTTTGACATCAACGGGTTACAAGCTTCGATTTGACGCAGAAGGCGCCGCTAAGGGCGGTCACTGCTGCTTCCACGTTGAAGACTGGAACTGCCGGACCGTCACCAGCGAGTGGCCGTGCGAAGACTTGGACGAGGCACTGGGTGTGCTGAGTCACTTCTTCACCGTCGACATCAATGCAGAACGCGAGCGTCTTAGCGCTTGGATGCCTGTCGAGCGCCAAGCCGCCGCTTGATCTCCAGGCTAGGGCTTCAGTCTCGGAGCGCTAGCTTGGTTGTAAAGATTTGGTTGTTAAAGATGACGAGAAGGGCCGCTTGCGGCCCTTTTTGTTGTGTGCGTTTCCTGCTTGTGCGGTGCGCTGGCTGCTAACCCTGATTTCTTTAGGGCTGTATCCCTCAATTCCGAGTATTGAATCGGTTTGAAAGTCAGCGCACTCGAATATTAGAATGCCGTGATTGTTTGCCTCGATCCCGCCAAAGGTGCCCCCCATGCAGGACCCAGTTAGCTACTCGGACAAAGACGTCGGTCGCGTCGAGGTCAAGGAAACGACCTGCTACATGTGCGCGTGCCGCTGCGGCATCCGTGTGCACCTGCGTGATGGCGAAGTGCGCTACATCGACGGCAATCCGAACCACCCTCTGAACAAAGGCGTGATCTGCGCCAAGGGCAGTTCGGGCATCATGAAGCAGTATTCGCCGGGCCGCCTCACCAAGCCGCTGCGGCGCAAGGCGGGTGCCGAGCGCGGCGACAGCGCCTTCGAGGCGATCTCCTGGGAAGAAGCCTTCTCGATGCTCGAGGAGCGTCTCAGTAAGCTGCGCGCGGAAGATCCAAAGAAGTTCGCCCTCTTCACCGGCCGTGACCAGATGCAGGCCCTGACCGGGCTCTTTGCCAAGCAGTTCGGTACGCCGAACTATGCCGCTCACGGCGGTTTCTGCTCCGTGAACATGGCCGCAGGCCTCATCTATACCATCGGCGGATCCTTCTGGGAGTTCGGCGGACCCGACCTGGAGCGTGCCAAGCTCTTCGTCATGATCGGTACCGCCGAGGACCATCACTCCAATCCGCTCAAGATCGCACTCTCCGAATTCAAACGCCGCGGCGGGCGCTTCATCTCCATCAATCCCATCCGCACCGGCTATTCAGCCATCGCCGACGAATGGGTGCCCATCAAGCCGGGCACCGACGGCGCGCTGCTCCTCGCGATCACGCATGAGATCCTCAAGCTGGGCCTCTTCGATCGGGAGTTCCTGGTCCAGTACACCAATGCGGCCGAGCTGGTCGTCGACGATCCGAGCCGCGACGATCACGGTCTCTTCTACCGCGCTGAGATGCACGTGGAAGAGGGGTGTTTCGATCCGCAGAACAAACTCTGGTGGGAGCGCGAGATCGACGGCCCCATCAGCACCCACACGCCAGGCGCCGATCCGCGCCTCATGGGCTCCTATACGCTTGAGGACGGCACCCCGGTCAAGCCGGCGTTCCAGCTCCTGAAGGAACGATTCGAGCAGTACACCCCCGAGTGGGCCGCGCCCATCACCGGCATCCCCGCGGACACCATTCGTCGTCTGGCCCACGAGATGGGCGTGACCGCGCGCGATCAGAAGATCGAGCTGCCGATGAAGTGGACCGACTGCTGGGATAACGAGCATGAGTCGGTCGTCGGCAACCCAGTTGCCTTTCACTCCATGCGTGGTCTGGCGGCCCACTCGAACGGCTTTCAGACCATTCGTACCCTCGGCATCCTCATGACGGTGTTGGGCACCATCGACCGGCCGGGCGGCTTCCGCCACAAGGCGCCCTTCCCGCGTCCCATCCCGCCCTGTCCCAAGCCGCCGCATGGCCCCGAGGCCGTGCAGCCCAATACCCCGCTGGACGGTTTGCCGCTGGGTTGGCCGGCTAAGCCCGAGGACCTCTTCGTCGATGATGATGGCGAGCCGCAGCGTATCGACAAGGCCTTCTCCTGGGAGTATCCGCTCTCGGTCCATGGCCTGATGCACAACGTCATCACCAACGCCTGGCGCGGCGATCCTTACCCGATCGACACCTTGCTGCTGTTCATGGCCAACATGGCCTGGAACTCCAGCATGAACACGACCGAAGTGCGCAAGATGCTGGTCGACAAGCACCCCAACGGGGACTACAAGATCCCCTTCCTGGTGGTTTGCGATACCTTTGCCTCGGAGACCGTGGCCTTCGCCGACTTGGTGCTGCCGGATACCAGCTATTTGGAGCGCCACGACGTCATGTCGATGCTGGATCGGCCGATCTCGGAGTTCGATGGCCCAGTCGACGCCGTGCGCGTGCCCGTGCTGCCGCCCAAAGGCGAGTGCAAGCCCTTCCAGGATGTCCTCATCGAGCTGGGCTCCAGGCTCAAACTGCCCGCCTTCACCAAGGCGGACGGCGGCCGCAAGTATCGCGACTACCCGGATTTCATCGTCAACTACGAGACCTCGCCCGGCTCGGGCATCGGCTTCTTGGCCGGCTGGCGTGGTCAGAGCGGCGACAAGGTGCTCAAGGGCGAGCCGAATCCGCGCCAGTGGGAGATGTATGCGCAGAACGGCTGCGTTTACCACCACGAACTCCCGCAGAGCTACCAGTACATGCGCAACTGGAACAAGGGCTACCTGCACTGGGCCCGTGCGCACGGTATGATCCGCTACGCCGAGCCCATCACCCTGCATCTCTACTCAGAGGTGCTGCAGCGCTTCCGCCTGGCGGCCCAAGGCAAATGGCCGGGGCGCCAGCCTCCGGAGCGGCTGCGCGAGCGCGTCGAGACCTATTTCGACCCCTTGCCCTTCTATCATGATCCGCTCGAGGACCAGTTGGTGGACACGCGGCGCTATCCGCTCAATGCCCTGACGCAGCGCCCGATGGCCATGTACCACAGCTGGGATAGCCAGAATGCCTGGCTGCGCCAAATCCACAGCCACAACTATCTCTATCTCAGCCCGAAGGTGGGACTCGCGAATGGCTTCGAGGACGGCGACTGGGTCTGGGTCGAGTCGCCCCACGGCAAGGTGCGCTGCATGTGCCGCTTCTCCGAGGCCGTCGAGCCGGGCACGGTGTGGACGTGGAACGCCATCGGCAAGGCGTCCGGTGCTTGGGGCTTGAGCGCCGACGCGGACGAGTCGCGCAAGGGCTTCCTGCTCAATCACGTCATCGCCGAGGAACTCCCACCAAACGCGGCCGGCGAGCACCTCTCCAACTCGGATCCCGTCACTGGGCAAGCCGCCTGGTTCGATGTGCGCGTGCGTGTCTACAAGGCCGACGACAAGGAGCCGAAAATGTCCTCGCCCCAGTTCTCCGCAATGCCGCGCTTGCCCGGCCAGGAGAAGAAGCGTGGCAAATGGCAGTCTTACGTGGCTGGCGTATTCACCAAGAAATAAACCTCCAACGACCGGCCCGCGGCCTCCCGTCACCGGCGGGGCTCTGCTCCGTGGTGGCTGGTGGCTGGTGGCTGGAGGCTAAGCAATGACTCAACTCGCTCTCGTCATCGATCTCAATGTGTGCGTCGGCTGTCACGCCTGTGTCACCTCCTGCAAGGAGTGGAACACCTCTGGCTGGGCCGGTCCCCTGGTGGACCAAAACCCCTATGGTGCCTCGCCGACCGGGACCTTTTTCAACCGCGTACAGACCTTCGAGGTCGGGACCTATCCGAATACCGAAACGGTCCACTTCCCCAAGAGCTGTCTGCACTGCGAGGAGCCTCCCTGTGTGCCCGTGTGTCCCACGGGGGCATCCTATAAGCGGCCCGACAATGGCGTGGTCCTGGTCGATTACGACAAGTGCATCGGCTGCAAGTATTGCTCCTGGGCTTGCCCCTATGGTGCCCGCGAGGTGGACGAGGAGCAGAAGGTGATGAAGAAATGCACGCTCTGCATCGACCGCATTACCGACGCCAAGCTGCCCGAGCGCGACCGCAAGCCCTCGTGCGTGCTGGCTTGCCCGACGAGCGCGAGGCTCTTCGGCGACGTGCACGACGCGGACTCCGAGGTCTCGGTCGCCATTCGCGAGCGCGGCGGCTACCAGCTGATGCCTGAGTGGGGCACCAAGCCGGCAAATCACTACCTACCTCGTCAGAAAACGCGGATGCACATCGATCCAGACGAGCT
The DNA here is from genome assembly GCF_010915725.1 of Thiorhodococcus mannitoliphagus. Taxonomy (GTDB): domain Bacteria; phylum Pseudomonadota; class Gammaproteobacteria; order Chromatiales; family Chromatiaceae; genus Thiorhodococcus; species Thiorhodococcus mannitoliphagus. The sequence continues at coordinate 24,514 of NZ_JAAIJR010000036.1, read as the reverse complement.
TACGCGTGTCGACAATCCGCTACGCAAGGAAGATCTCACCACCTACACGGGTGAGGAGACCTTGGACGACGTGGCTTGGTAGACAAGAACACGCCAGACGGCGGTCGAGATCGGCCGCGCGTCCGGTCCCATGAGGGCCCAGGCCCTCTTCGAGAATCAGCTGCGCAGGACCAATAGCCATGCATCCCGCCTTCTCAGTCATCTTTTTGACGACGCTCATCGGTGCCGGTCAAGGCCTCTATTTGGCGATGGTCACTGGTCAGCTCTATGCAATCCCGAACTTCGTGGAGGCGCAGGTGGACCGCTTTTACGCCTTTGGCAGCCTGGTCGCCTTGCTGTTTCTGATCGCCGGGCTCGTGGCCTCCTTCTTCCATCTCGGGCGCCCCGAACGGGCCTGGCGTGCCGCCGCCAAGTGGCGCACCTCCTGGCTGTCGCGGGAGGTCATCATCCTGCCGATCGTCATGGCCTTGGTCTTTGCCTACGGCTTCGCTCATTGGATGGAATGGACGGGGACGATCTTTGAGGTCGGCGCCCTGCGGGTCGATGTCACCCTGATTCTCGGCATCATCGGCACCTTGGCGAGCTTGGCACTCTTTGTCTGCACCGCCATGATTTACGCCGATGTGAAGTTTCTGCAGGAATGGCACACGCCGCTGACGGTCTTCAACTTCATCTTTTTCGGTGCCGCGTCCGGCTTCATGCTGGCCGCAGCCTATTCCGCCTACATCGGCAACCCGCTGGTCACCTTTTATGGGACCTGGGCGGTCATTCTGACCCTGGTCGCCTTGGGCTCACGCCTCGCCCATCTGCGTCGCAATGCGCGCATCAAGCGTAAGAGCACGGTTCAGACCGCCATTGGCATCCGCCACAATACCCTTGTCCAGCGGACGCAGGGCGCCACCGGCGGTAGCTTCAACACGCGCGAGTTCTTCCATGGTCGCAGTCAGCGGTTTGTTGCGAACGTCCGTTACCTCTTCCTCCTGCTCGTCTTTCCGCTGCCCGTGCTTCTCATTGGTGCGTCCTACGTGACCGAGTCCCCGAACCTTCCGATCCTGGCCTTCCTGGTGCAGTTCCTCGGTTTGATGGCCGAGCGCTGGTCGTTCTTCGCCGAGGCTCAGCATCCTCAGAACATCTATTATCAATCGGTCGCTTGATGCGCGCCCCCGTCCTTCGCCGGCCTGCGGCAGGGGCGGATGCAAGAAGCCGAGCGCCGTCTCGATGCGACGGCGCCTCGATTTCAAGCCTGAAGCCTGCTGTTAACTTGTCTGCGGCCATGTCTCCGGTCCGCCCCTTGATCACTTTCCCGTCCGCCCTCCTGCGCTGCCCGAAGGCGATGAACAGTGAACGAGGTCCCGATCAGCCCCGATCAAATCTGTAATCCTGTCTTTCGCAGAACGAGAGCCTCGCGGTTTGGGTTGGGCTGCGTGCTTGCCCGCCTCAGCGTTGCAAGGGATGCAAAACTCCAGGGACGGCGAGCTGCTCCTCGCCCTGGCGCCAGCTTTCCGCGTGACGCCTAGGGTCTGTGAATTGTTTTCAGGCTGCTATCTTCATAGCTGAGGGCGACAACGGATGACTCGCCGCTGGAAGCGGTGCCAGTGCCCTACCAATCTCGCAGTGTTCACGCGCAGGACCGACTAGCCCAGGTTTGAGAGGCGGGGCTAGCGCCGGTTTCTGTCGCTTCATCAATGGACGAAGGAAAAACGACGAGCAGCTCGATGGATGCGCTAACGGATATCGATTGGCTCAAGCTGGCGGGTTCTCCAGCAATCATCCAGGCACTTCCGGATCCGCTCTGGGTCAAGGATCTCAGTGGTCTTTATCGGGTCTGTAATCCAGCCTTCGAGCACTTCTTCGGTGTCGCCGGGGTTGTCGGGCGGCGCGATTGCGATCTCTTTCGGATGAGTCTTGCGCAAGACTTTGAGCGGCATGAGCAGGCGCTGACCCTGGCCGGCGAGCCGCAGCGTTACGTGCAAGCGGTCCCCTCCCTGGATGGTGCCGAGGTGCGCTACCTCAATGTGTCGCTCTCTCCCCTGCGGGATGCGCTGGGTCAAATGGTGGGTATCCTCGGCAGCGGGCATGGGATCAGGGCCGACCGCTGCTCGTCTGAGGCGTCCTGGTACTCCGAATCCCGTTTCCACCAGCTGTTCGAGCAGATCGAGGCGATCTCGGTTCAAGGTTACGATCGCTATCGTCGCGTCATCTATTGGAACCCGGCGAGCACTGTCCTTTATGGCTATGCGGCGGAGGAGGCGATCGGATGCCAGCTGGAGGATCTGATCATCCCCGACGTCATGCGTGAAGGCGTCATTGCGGCGGTGGATGCCTGGGTCAACGGCGGCCCCGCCGCCCCAGCCGGCGAGCTGACGTTGAGGCGGGCGGATGGCTCGCCGGTGCATGTCTTTTCCAGTCACGTCATGCTTAAGGGACCAGACGGCGAGCCGCAGATGTACTGCGTGGACATTGATTTGAGCGCGCGCAAGGAGGCTGAAGAGCAGGCGCGCAAGCTTTCGTTGGCAGTCGAGCAGAGCCCGGTGAGCATCCTGATCACCGATCCTCAAGGCCGTATCGAGTATGTGAACAAGGCGCTGATTCAGGCGAGCGGTTACCTGCGGGAGGAGGTGATCGGCCGGAATCCACGGATCTTCAGCTCCGGCATGACACCAGGGCAAACCTATGGCGACTTGTGGGGTGCCCTGAGTCGCGGCGAGGAATGGCGTGGCGAGCTGATCAACCGCCGCAAGGACGGTACCCCCTACACCGAATCCGCGTTGATCGCGCCGATCCGTCAGCCGGATGGCGAGATCTCTCACTATATCGCCGTCAAGGAGGACGTCACGGAGGCCAAGCGCACGGCGGAGGAGTTGGAGGGCTACAGGTCGCACCTGGAAGAGCTGGTCGAGGAGCGGACCCGGCAGTTGAATGAGGCCCGTCGGCAGGCGGAAGCGGCCAGCGAGGCCAAGAGCGCCTTCCTGGCCAACATGAGTCACGAGATTCGCACGCCCATGAATGCGATCCTCGGTCTGACCTATCTGCTCGGCCGCAACCTCAGTGCTGAGTCTGATCGTGTCATTCTGCGCCAGATTGACGACTCAGCAAATCATCTCCTCGGGATCATCAACGATATCTTGGATGTCTCCAAGATCGAGGCGGGAAAGCTCATCTTGCACGAGCGCGCTTTCTTGCTCGATGCGCTGCTGGGGCAGGTGAATTCCATGATCCGGGCGCAAGCCACGGCGAAGGGCCTGAGGTTCGACTGCATTAGCAGGGGCGTTCCGCGCGTGCTCTATGGTGATGATTCGCGGTTGCGCCAGGCGCTGGTCAACTACCTGACCAATGCCGTGAAGTTCACCCCTCAGGGTAGCGTCACCCTGCGTTTAGCCATGCTCGAAGAGACGGACGACGACATTTTCTTGCGCATTGAGGTTGAGGATACCGGCATTGGTATCACCACGGATGACCTCGCACGTCTCTTTGAGCCATTTACCCAGGTCGACCAGTCGGCTGCACGTTCCTTCACGGGAACCGGGCTGGGGCTCGTGATTACGAGACGCCTCGCCCGTCTCATGGGTGGCGACGCTGGCGCCGAGAGTGAGCCTGGGCGCGGCAGCTTGTTTTGGCTGACGGCGCGTCTCCGCAAGGTGTCCGAGGAGGACAGCGTGCAGCTCGATCAGGTTCAGGCCGATGGGGTCGCCGAGCAAGGCTTGGCCGAGCGCTACGGTGGCGCGCGCCTACTGGTTGCCGAGGACAATCTGATCAACCAAGAGGTGATCCGTGAGCTGCTGCAGATCGTTGAGCTGGAGGCGGATTTCGCGAACACGGGTCAGGAGGCCATTGAAATGGCCTGCCAAGGCGGCTATCCGCTGCTGCTCATGGACATTCAGATGCCGGTGCTCGATGGGCTGGAGGCCAGTCGAAGACTCCGCCAGCGGACGGACTGGCGACCCTGTCCGATCGTAGCAATGACGGCCAATGCCTTCGAGGAGGATAAGCAGCGCTGTCGCGAGGCGGGCATGGACGACCACATCTCCAAGCCAGTTGATCCTCCGCTTTTCTACTCGACACTGCTCAAGTGGCTGGAGCGGTCGCAAGTGCCGGCGCGGCAAAGGAGGCCAGTGGAAAGGTTGCAGAGGCCGCCAAGCACCGCCGCTGCCAGCTCCGTGATCGATTGCGTGGCGACCATGCCGGGCGTAGAGGTCGTCGGGGCGCTGAAGAAGTTGAAGGGTTACCGGTCGCTCTACGAGAGCATCCTCGCGAAGTATGCGCAGCAGCATCAGCAGGATCCAGAGCGGCTGCGCGCGGCCCTCTTGGCTGGCGAGCGGGATGAAGCCCGCCGCTTGGCGCATACCCTGAAGGGTCTTGCGGGAACCCTCGGCTTCGTTGAGCTTCAAGGGATGATGTCGGAGATTCTCCAGGCGATCGACGCTCAGCAGACGCTGGACCTCCTGGAGCCCAGGATCAGGGAAGCCGAGGCCGTCCATGCGCGTCTGGTCGACAGGATCTCCTCGGCTGTTCCAGGATAAGGGGTTGGCTCCAAACTCGAGGTGCTTTGCGCGTGCTCCTGAAATCGCTTCACGTCCGGACAAGGGCTGGGGCTTCCGCCTACTTCGGCATTGCCCTCTTCGGTGCAGCACTGTGCGCCCTCGTCGTCACGCGGATGGAGCAGGAGCACCACATGCGCGCGGATGGCATCCGGGTGACGGCGGAGGTCCTGGGTTTCGAGAACCTCGCCGGCGGCAACGACTACCTGCACTATCGGTATGTCTTTGAAGGTCGAGCGTATGAGGTGAAAGATCTGGTCTCCGATTCCTTGAGGTCGCGGCTTGAGCCGGGTGAGACCCTTGATGTCTGGCTCTTGCCGGAGCGACCGGCAAACCCCTTGCTCGGCGATCGAGGCGGCACACCTCCCTGGGTTGGGCTCTTGATCGGCGCGTTCCTGGTGGTGGGTGGGCTCTTCGGGCTGACCCAGTTGCGGCGTCGGCCGCGGATTTGAGCGACGGCTCGAACAGGCTGTGACCCTGCTCGAGTCGGCAAGATGTCGCTCCCCCAGTGACTCAAGGCCCCTTCAGCGACTTAAGGCCCCTCCAGTGACTCAAGGGCGCTTCGTTGCTAGATGGCGGACCAGCGCCGAGTCTCCAGGCGGCCATTGCCCCTTGAGTCGGTTGCTCGACTCAGGGCCGCTAAAGACAAGGAAACTGTAATTGCCGTAGTGCGGCAGCTTGCGGGCCAGGGCCGGTACTTGCGCGGCGTCCGTGGCCGCGACCCAGCCGATGAGTCGCCCGTCGTTGCGGCGCGTCAGCACCGGGCTCTCGGATTCCGGATCGATGTGCTGACCCCTGATGGTCAGGCTGCGTGGGTCGCTGCTGAGCGAGAAATCGGACGCCCCTCGCGTCAGGTTCGGCAGATGCCGATTCTCCCATCCAAGCAGCCAGACGGGGCGATCTCTGGGGAGTTCTTCGATGGCGTCGTCGTCTTGGATGCGCCAGTTTCGGTGTCCCCCCTGCCAGGCTGTGGCGAGCTGGCGGTAGGCCTGACGCAGTGCCTTTGGCGCTGCCTTGGGAATGAGAATCAGGCCGTCGTCTGAGCCGAAGAGACTACTGAGCGTGACCGGTGTTTCTCCCGGAAGCAGGGTGCGGAAGACATCGAAATTCGGATCGACCGCGATGCGTGTCGGCTTGTCTTGGAGATCGATCGAGAAGGTCGCGTCTTTGCCGTTGCTCTCCACCTCGAGGGTGACGCTCGTCTGATCCTCCTGGGTCACCACGACGGGTACGCGCAAGGGGAAGTCGGCGCCGGATTGGCGTTGTTGGATGTGCCCGGTAACCCGGTAGTGCTCATCAATCTGCTCGACCCGAACGTCCTCGAGCCCGAGGAGTGGCGCGCCAGGCTGCGTTGTCCAGGCGGTGAAGAAGCGCTTCAGATCCTGGCCGCTGGCGGCCTCGAAGGCCGCGCGCAAGTCCTCATAGCTGGCCTTGCGAAATTTGTTATCGGCGTAGAAGCGGCGCAGGCCGGCCTCGAAGGTTGAATCGCCAAGGCGTTGGCGCAGCATATGAAAGAACATGGCTGCCTTGCTGTAGCCAACGCCCTGTGAGGCCATGTTGTGCTTGCCGCGAAACTCGACCAAGGGGAAATCCTCCCCCGCCTGGACATAATCGCCATAGCGCTTGAGCATGTCCCGCCGGGCTTGATCGCCCTGGCCGGCTTGCTCCTTGATCCAGTAGTCGGCCAAATAATAGGTCAGACCCTCGCTCCAGTTGCCGCTGTCGAAGTCGATGAAGACGCTGTTGCCCCACCAGTTGTGGAGGATCTCGTGCGGGTAAGAGGTGTGGATGATGAAGGGGAGACGGATGACCTGCGGGCCGAGCAGGGTAAAGGACGGCATGCCGTAGCCGGTATCCCAGAAATTCTCGACCAGCGCGAACTTGGCGAAGGGGTAGGGGCCGATCAGCTCCGAATAGTGCGCGAGATAGGTGCCGGTCGCCTCAAGGTAGCGCTCGGCCAGCGCCTGATCGGGCTCGTGGAGATAGACCTGCGCCTCGATACCCTCGGCATCGGAGCGGTAAAGGTGATAGGGACCCGAGATGAGATAGATGTCGTCCTGCGGCAAGGGCTCGGTCCAGGTGGAGTGCCCGGAGCCGGGCTCGCCCGGGCCGGCACCCTGAGAAACGGCGATCCAGCCGGCGGGAAGATGCACGTCCAGCTGGAAGCTCTGCAGCGTATCCGGGATTTGCGGATACCAACCGCTGTTGGCATTGAGAAAGACGCCCTCCGGCCCGATGACCCCGAGCGACCATTCGCGCGTGCGGCCCATGCCTTCGTCGATCTGCCGAAGACCATGTTGGATGCGCCCGCTGTAACGGATGGTCACGGGGCCCGCAGCCTTGAGGCGCAAGCGGTATCCGCGCAGGTTGCGCAGGCGCTCGATCTCGGTCAGCTCCGCCTCGCCGTCCGTGATCTCGGGCTCAAAGTCGGCGTGCAACAGCAGCGTCCACTCGCTTTTTCCCTCCGGCAGCCGCATCTCGTCCTCAACCGTCAGCGCATGGTCGGCAGGATTGATGTGCACGTCGAGCCGGTGCGCGACCTCCGGGATCTCGGGCGCTGCTGCCGTTGGCAAGGAAGTGCCGAGCGCGCACAACAAGAGCGTCAGCCGCAGTCCGGTCAGCTTAGACTCGAGCCAATCGGCGAAACCGTCTCTGGCTTTGCCCTCGGTGCGCTGCGATGGCGGACGATGTCCGAACTTGAAGGTGTAAGCCCTTCGTATCCAAATTGACGGACCTGCGGGTCTATGATGACTAGGGGATCTCATGTCGCTCCGATTTCGATCAATCCCGGCCATGAAGGCCGCCTTCTTTGTGATCCCGGCGCTGCTAGGCACTGGGGTAGGAATCAACCCAGCAATCGCCGCCGACGCCACGGTGAGCGCCATCGACGGCAATGGCACGCGGGTGCTGGACGCCTCCGACCTGACGGGTATGGACGCGCTTCTTGCGAAGCTTGCTGATCGCCGCGTCGTCTTCGTCGGCGAACAGCACGACCGCTATGCCGATCATCTCAACCAACTCGCGATCATCGAAGGTTTGCATGCACGCGGCAAATCCATTGCGATCGGGCTGGAATTTTTCCAACAGCCGTTTCAGCAAGATGTCGACGACTATGTGGAAGGCAAGATCGACGAGGCTGACTTCCTGCGCCGCACTCAGTATTTCGACCGCTGGCGCTACGACTACCGCCTGTATCGCCCCATTCTGCAGTTTGCACGCGAGCATCGGATTCCGGTGATCGCCTTGAACCTCGAGTCGGAGCTGACGCGCAAGGTTGGCGATGCGGGCATTGATGGGCTGAGCGACGAGGAGCGCGCCAGGATTCCAGCCCAGATGGACCGTGAGGATCCCGCCTATCGAGCGCGTATCGAGAGGGTCTTCCGGCACCATCCCGCAGACCAGCAGCGTGACTTCGACCACTTCTTCGAGGTGCAGCTCCTCTGGGACGAGGGCATGGCCGAGCGGGCCGCGGCCTACCTCGAGCAAAACCCCGAGACGACCCTGGTCGTCCTGACAGGCGGCGGGCATGTCGAATATGGTCAGGGCATTCCCAAGCGGCTCATGCGCCGCCAGCGCGTCCCCATGGCGATCGTCCTCAACGGACAGAACCGTGAGCCCGACGGCGCCGCGGCCGACTTCTTCCTCTATCCACCCGAGGTCGAGCTGCCGCCTTCCGGCATGCTGGGCGTCATGCTGAGCAGCGACGCCGACGAGGATAAACCAGGTATTCGCATCGAGGGTTTCGCGCAAACGAGTGGTGCAAAGGCGGCGGGGCTCGAGTCCGGGGACCGAATCGTGCGGATCGGTGCCCACAGCATCACGGGCTATGCGGACGTTCGCATCGCCATGGTCGACGCGGAGCCTGACGATCTGGTGTCGGTTGAGGTGGTTCGTGAGTATGTGCTTGGCTCAGATGAGCACAAGACCTTCGAGGTGCGGCTGCATTGACCGTCCCGATCGACGCCATGCCGGAGCTGCTGTCGCCGGCAGGTACCCTCAAGAACATGCGCTACGCCTTGGCCTATGGGGCGGACGCGGTCTACGCCGGTCTGCCCCGCTACAGCCTCAGGGTGCGTAACAACGATTTCGACCTGAAGAACCTGGAGACAGGCCTCCAAGAGGTGCATGCTCAGGGTAAGCGGTTCTATCTCACGGCCAACCTCATGCCGCACGGTGCCAAGCTGCGCACCTTTATCGCGGACCTGGAGCCGATCGTCGCGCTGGGGCCGGACGCCCTCATCATGGCCGATCCCGGGCTGATCATGCTGGTGCGCGAGCGTTGGCCCGACTTGCCCATCCACCTCTCCGTTCAGGCCAATACGGTCAATGCGGCTGCCGTGCGCTTTTGGCAAACACAAGGACTGTCCAGGGTGATCTTGTCCCGCGAACTCTCTTTGGATGAGATCGCCGCGATCCGCGACGCCTGCCCGGATATCGAGCTGGAGGTCTTCGTTCATGGGGCGCTCTGCATCGCCTACTCGGGCCGCTGTCTGCTCTCGGGCTACTTCAGCCACCGTGACGCCAATCAAGGCGCCTGCACCAATGCCTGTCGCTGGGAGTACAAGCTGACGGCCGAGTCTGGGGCCGAGCCTGTCGGGATCGAGGGGGAGCGCGCGCAGGTGCGGTCCGGGCGCGAGCGGCATCCGGCGGCCGATGACAGCTATCTCCTCGAGGAATCCAATCGCCCCGGCGAATACATGCCGATTCTCGAGGACGAGAACGGGACCTACATCATGAATTCGCGCGATCTTCAGGCGGTCGAGCACGTCAGCCGGCTGGTCGAGATCGGCATCGACTGTCTCAAGATCGAGGGGCGCACCAAGTCACACTACTACGCCGCCCGCACGGCGCAGGTCTATCGCGCGGCCATTGACGACGCCGTCGCCGGGCGTCCCTTCCGCGCCGAACTCAAGGTGGATCTCGAGGGGCTTGCCAATCGTGGCTACACCGAGGGCTTCTACCGGCGTCACGCCCCCGCGGAGCTGCAAAACTACGAGGAAGGTGTCTCGCGCAACCAACGCAGAATCTTCGTCGGCGAGGTTGTGTTCGGCGCGGATGGCTGGGCCGAGGTCGAGGTCAAGAACCGCTTTGCCGTCGGCGACCAGCTGGAGCTGATGAGCCCAGAAGGGAATCGCCACTTTCAGCTCGAAGCCATGGTCACGCTGGAGGGTGAGCCCCTCAGCGTCGCCCCAGGTGCGGGCTGGCAGGTGCGCATTCGCGCTCCACAGCTGGGCAACCGCATGAGCTTGTTGACGCGTGCGCTCTAGCGGGTACGCGCTCTCATGGTCGCTGCTATCAGGACGTCTGTAGATGTGCGCGAGGGCTCTGTCCTTCGTGGACGATTGTGCTGCTGGCCTTGGGGCTTCTTGGCAGGGAAGGCACGCCCGCCGGGATGGCGGGCGGTGCCTTGAATCATGACAGGCTGGTGCGGTTTAGGTGATTTCCGGGAAACAAAATACCCGCAGTTCCGATCCCGTAGGATGGGCAAAGCCCTGGCGATGCGCTTCTTTCGGAGTGCCGAGGGTCGAGGGGCGTGCCCATCATCCCCGCTCAGCGCTTTGCAGGATGGGCACGTCCGTCCAGCGCCGAGGTGTCCCTCAAGCCCCGAGTGCGGACTTTGCCCATCCTACCGCCCCGCGTCTTTTGGGAAAGGTCATTTCCCGAACTCGCCTTAGGTCATGGCCCCGGCGGACGGGCTGTAGCTGTCGAGCACGTGGATGTAGTTCGAGCGCTCGAGTTCGTCCGGGTTGGGCACGCTGAGGGCGCTGACGCGGCCGCGGAAGTCGTCGACCGATTCGAAACCGTGCTCCTCCATCCAGTCTTCGATGCCTCTGAGCAGGATGCCGAGGTGGGTGGGGCCCCATTCAAGCAGTGCGCTACAGAGGTGCACCGCGTCCGTCCCGGCGAGCAGGAGCTTGACGGCATCCTCGGCCGAGTGAATGCCTCCGGTGGCTCCTAGAGAGAGTCCGGGAATGCGCCCGTAGAGGATGGCGATCCAGCGCATTGCCAGCAGCGCCTCGGCGGACGTGGATGGGTAGAGGCGAGACTGTAGCCGCAGGCTGTCGATGTTGATGTCGGGTTGATAGAAGCGGTTGAAGAGCGAGACGCCGTCGGCGCCGGCCTCGGAGAGCTGCTTGATGAAGTTGCCAACCGAGCTGAAGGCCGGGGACAGTTTCATGTTGATGGGGATGCGGACCTTGGTGCGCAGGTCTCTCAGGAGGCTGAGGTAGCGTTCCTCGACCTGAGCGCCCGTCTGGCCGATGTCGCCGGCTACATAGTAGACGTTGAGTTCCAGGGCGTCCGCCCCGGCTTGCTCAAGCTCGCTCGCATGGCTGATCCAGCCACTGGGGGTGACGCCGTTGAGGCTGGCAATCACCGGGATGTCCAGTGCCTCCTTCAGCTTGTGGATCTGGTTTAGATATTCCTGGAGTCCGCTCTCGAAGTCTTGGTGGTCGGGCAAGAAGCCGCCCGTGCTCTCGCCGAAGCCCGTCTCCTGATGGTGCAGGAACCGCACCATGGACTCGGACTCCGCGGTGATGGCCTCCTCGAAGAGCGAATACATAATGATGGCAGCCGCGCCCTTGTCTTCCAGTTCGCGAGCGGTTGTGACGCTCTTCGACAGCGGCGAGGCCGAAGGCACCAGCGGGTTCTTCAGCTCCAGCCCGAGGTATTTGGTGGTGAGATTCATTTTCTGCCGTCCCTCACATCAAGGAATTCATGATTGGACGCTGGCGGGCGGTGCAAGGATGCGCCCCCCGCTCATGCGCCTGACTACTTCGAGGCCGGGGCCTTCTGGACCGCGAGATGCGCGAGCTGCTCATAGAGCGTGAAGCGCGTCGCCACATGCTTCTGCGCGAGATTGAGGAAGCGCTCGGCGGCCTCTGGGTGGGTCTTGGTCAGCAGGCTGAAGCGCGTCTCCGTATAGACGAAGTCCCGATAGGGGATGCTCGGCGGCTTGGAGTCGATGAGGAGCGGGTTCTCGCCGCGCTCGGTGCGTCGCGGATCGTAGCGGAACAAGGGCCAGTGGCCAGAGGTCACTGCGAGGTCTTGCTGGCGCAGGTTGTTGGAGAGGTCAACACCGTGCGCGATACAGGGCGAGTAAGCGATGATGACCGAGGGGCCGTCGTAGGATTCTGCTTCCAGGAAGGCACGCACCGTCTGGACGTCCTTGGCCCCGAAGGCGATTTGGGCGACATAGACGTTCTCGTAGGCCATGGCCATCATGGCCAGATCTTTCTTGAAGGTCGGTTTTCCGGCCGCGGCGAATTTGGCGACGGCCCCCATGGGCGTGGCCTTGGAGTTTTGACCGCCCGTGTTGGAATAGACCTCGGTGTCCAGCACCAAGAGATTGACGTTGCGGCCGCTGGCGAGCACGTGATCGACGCCGCCGTAGCCGATGTCATAGGCCCAGCCATCGCCGCCGACGATCCAGACGCTGCGCTTGACGAGCGGCTCGCAAATGGCCTCTAGGATGCGAGCCTGCGGGGTGTCGATGCCCTTGAGCTTGACCCGCAGCGCCGCGACCCGCTCGCGCTGCTCGTGGATGCCCGCCTCGCTGTGCTGCTCGGCATTGAGCAGGCCGTCGGCCAGGTCCTCACCGATTTGACTGGCGAGTTCGGCGACGAGTTCGCGCGCATGCGCGCTTTGCTTGTCGACCGCCAACCTCAGTCCCAGACCGAACTCGGCGTTGTCCTCGAACAGCGAGTTGTTCCAGCTTGGGCCGCGCCCGTCCGCATTGGTCGCGTAGGGCGTGGTTGGCAGGTTGCCGCCGTAGATCGAGGAGCAGCCCGTGGCGTTGGCGATCAGCATGCGGTCACCGAAGAGCTGAGTCGCGAGCTTGATGTAGGGCGTTTCACCGCAGCCGACGCAGGAGCCTGAGAACTCGAACAAGGGCTGCATCATCATGGCATGCTTGATCTTGGTCGCGTCCAGCTGGGTGCGGTCGTACTCCGGCAGGCCCAGGAAGAAGTCCCAGTTGACCTCCTCGGCGGCTTGCGTCTCAGTGGCCTCGACCATGTTCAGGGCCTTGTGGTTGGGGTCCTGACGGTCGCGGATGGGGCAGACCTCGACGCAGAGCCCGCAGCCGGTGCAGTCGTCCGGTGCGACCTGGTAGGTCACCCGATAGCCCTGGGGGAAGTCCTTGCCCTTGATGGCGGCATGTTGGAAGCTCGCGGGTGCTTGGGCAGTGAGATCGCCGGCGTAGACCTTGGCGCGGATCGCCGCATGTGGGCAGACCAGCGGACACTTGCCGCACTGAGTACAGAGCGTCTCGTCCCACTTCGGGAGCTGTAGCGCGAGCTTGCGTTTCTCATACTTGGTGGTGCCGGTGGGCCAGGTGCCATCGGCCGGCATGAGGCTCACCGGAAGCTGGTTGCCGTTACCGGCGATCAGGGTCGCGGTGACCTTGCGTACGAATTCGGGGGCGTCGTCCGGCACCACGGGCGGGCGATCGAAGCTGCTGCTGACCTGGCTGGGTACATCGACCTTATGCAGGCCCGCGAGCGCGGCGTCGATGGCTTGGTAGTTCCGATCCAGCAGGCGTTGGCCCTTCTTGCCGTAGGTCTTCTTGACCGCCTCCTTGATATGCGCGATGGCTTCGTCCTTGGGCAGGATGCCCGAGATGGCGAAGAAGCAGGTCTGCATGATGGTATTGATGCGCCGCCCCATGCCGGTCTGACCGGCAATGCCATAGGCGTCGATGACGTAGAAGGTGAGCTGCTTGTCGATCATCGTTTGCTGCATCTTGCGCGGCAACTCGTTCCAGACCTTGTCCGCCCCGGTCGGCGAGTTGAGCAGAAAGACACCGCCCTGCTTCGCCTTGTCGAGCATGTCATAGCGCGTGATGAAGGTCGGCTGGTGGCAGGCGACGAAGCTGGATTCGTCGTCGCCGATCAGATAGGTGCTGTTGATGGGGGTCGGGCCGAAGCGCAGATGGCTGATGGTCACGGCGCCGGCCTTCTTGGAGTCGTACTCGAAGTAGCCCTGGCCGTAGTTGGGTGTCTCTTCCGTGATGATCTTGATGGAGTTCTTGTTCGCCGACACCGTGCCGTCTGAACCCAAACCGTAGAAGACGCAGGCGGTGACACCATCGAGCGCGTCGGCCTTGAAGCTCGGATCCCACTCCAGGTTGGTCTGGGCGACGTCATCGAAGATGCCGACCGTGAACTGATTCTTGGGGCTGTCTTTTGCAAGCTCGTCGAAGACGCCCTTGACCATCGCCGGCGTGAACTCCTTGGAGCCGAGCCCGAAACGGCCGCCGATGACGCGGGGCATGCTGCTCAACTGGCCGTTCGAGAAGGATTGAGCGACCGCCGTCACCACATCTTTGTAGAGGGGCTCGCCATCGGCGCCTGGCTCCTTGGTCCGGTCCAAGACCGCGACTGCGGTGGTGGAGGCGGGGAGGGCACTGAGCAGTGCGCTGGCATCAAGGGGACGGAACAGGCGCACTTTGACCAGGCCCACCTTCTCGCCACGGGCGTTGAGGTGCTCCACGGCCTCCTCCGCAGCGCCGATACCAGAGCCCATGAGAATGATTACGCGCTCGGCGTCCGGGGCGCCGACATAGTCGAAGAGGTGATAGTGACGCCCGGTGAGCTGGCCGAAGCGATCCATGAGCGCTTGCACGATGCCAGGCGCCGCCGCGTAGTAGGGATTGACAGATTCGCGGCCCTGGAAGTACACGTCCGGGTTCTGCGAGGTTCCGCGCAGACTGGGATGGTCTGGATTCAAGCCGCGCGCGCGGAAGGCCGAGACCAGCTCCTCGTCGATCATGGCGCGGATGACGTCGGTGGGCAGCCGCTCGATCTTGGCAACCTCATGCGAGGTGCGGAAGCCGTCGAAGAAATGCACCATCGGCACACGGCTTTGCAGCGTGGACGCTTGCGCGATGAGCGCGAAGTCCATGACCTCCTGCACGGATGCCGCACAGAGCATGGCGTAGCCCGTTGCTCGGCAGGCCATGACGTCTGAGTGATCGCCAAAGATGGACAGGCCCTGCGCGGCCAGGCTGCGGGCGGAGACATGGAAGACCGTTGGGGTCAGCTCTCCCGCGATCTTGTACATGTTCGGAATCATCAACAGCAGGCCCTGAGAGGCCGTGAAGGTCGTCGCTAGGGAGCCGCCTTGCAGCGCGCCGTGGATGGCGCCCGCCGCGCCCGCCTCGCTCTGCATCTCGACCACGTCGGGGATCGTTCCCCATAGATTTTTGACGCCTTGCGAGGACCATTCGTCGGCCCACTCGCCCATGTTCGAGGAGGGCGTGATGGGATAGATGGCGATGACCTCATTGGTCATGTGGGCAACATAGGCGGCGGCTTCATTGCCGTCGAGTGTGACCATGCTCTTGTGCGACATCGAACTGTCCGTTTGGTGAGTGAAAAGGGGGTGACCGCGATGCGGCGATGCGATGCGGAGCTTCTTGATCAACCTTAAGGCGATTTCTGTCAAAGCTCAGGTCGGCGGACTTGTCTCAGAGGCTGCCTGAATACTGTAATCGCCCGAGCTGTAGGGGCGAATTCATTCGCCTTCCCGCCAGTGCCAAGGGCGACTAAAGTCGCCCCTACGGGGTTTTTCAGACAGTCTCTCAAGCCCTGTCATCCAAGTCGCACCGGCGCTCACATCGCTCAGCGATGCTCCATGAAGGCGAACCTCGATCCTGCGCCATCGGGTATGAGATTTTCCTGCAATCACCTTAAACCTGGCTGATGACGGAGATGTTGCAATCCCTGCGTTACCCTCCTTGCTGGCGCCGAGCTAGCGGCAGTGTCCTTTTGAGTTGACCCTGCTGTGAGCGAGGGGCTGGTGTTGTGCGCTCGTCCCAAGCAGCTGCTCTCATTGGCGTTGGAGCGCCGTGCGCCCGTTCTCAAGCCCGGCTCGCAGTCGAATACCCCGGCTACTATAGACCCAAAGTCGAAAGGGGTGGGCGTGGTCTTCGTGGGCTTTCTTGGAGAATCGATCGTGACATGATCAGAATCAGTTTGCCGGCGGCCTTTCGGCCTGTCCCCATGTAAACCCTTTGTCTGCTGTGGGTTTCATCGTTGAGCCTTCATTGCTGCTTGCGTGGATTGACTCTGTACCCTTCGCTTTGGCGTCATGGCTCGCGTATGGTTCCGCTCTCAGCATCTTTAGTCGCAAAACCTTGGGGCATGATTTCGATGAGCCAGTGCGGTACGCAGCCGACCCTGCGTCTAAGGCCCATGCGCGCGGAGGACGTCAGTGCCGTCCTGGCTGTCGAGTGTGCCGCTTACGAGTTTCCTTGGACGGAGGGTATCTTCAAGGACTGCCTGCGGGTTG
Source organism: Thiorhodococcus mannitoliphagus (assembly GCF_010915725.1). Classification (GTDB taxonomy): domain Bacteria; phylum Pseudomonadota; class Gammaproteobacteria; order Chromatiales; family Chromatiaceae; genus Thiorhodococcus; species Thiorhodococcus mannitoliphagus. The sequence goes on along the minus strand of NZ_JAAIJR010000036.1, from coordinate 8,684 downwards.
GATACTGCTGTTGGGTGGGTGAGGCCGATGGCGCTGTTGTGGCATACGGCATCATGTCGGTCGCGGTGGGTGAATGCCATATCTTCAACCTTTGCGTGCATCCGGACTGGCAGGGGCGCGGGCAGGGGCGCAGGCTGTTGCGTCATCTCCTGTCGGTCGCACTCAAGCACAAGGCCGACACCGCCTTCTTGGAGGTGCGGGTGTCGAATGCGGGTGCCCGGTCGCTCTATGCCTCGGAGGGGTTCTGCGAGATCGGCACCAGGCGCAACTATTACCCAGCGCACAAGGGGCGCGAGGACGCGACCGTCCTGGCGCGCGAGCTGCGGGGGCTCGAGAGCGTCAGCGCTGGTCTCCTCTAGGCGCTGACGGCGTGGCCGGGCGCGGTCTGCGTCTGTCCAACGAGCTGACCGGCCAGTTATACTTCCGCGATTGACCAGCGCGAACATTACCTGATTGACAGCTTTATGAGCGAGCTCCAAGAGCAGATCGATACACGCCGCACCTTCGCGATCATCTCCCACCCGGACGCCGGTAAGACCACGCTGACCGAGAAGCTGCTGCTTTTCGGCGGCGCCATTCAGCTTGCCGGTACGGTGAAGGGTCGCAAGGCTGCGCGTCACGCAACCTCCGACTGGATGGAACTCGAGAAAGAGCGCGGCATTTCCGTGACCTCGTCGGTGATGCAGTTCCCTTACGGCGCCGCCATCGTCAATCTGCTCGATACCCCGGGGCACGAGGACTTCTCCGAGGATACCTACCGCACGCTGACGGCGGTCGACTCCGCCCTCATGGTCATCGACGTGGCCAAGGGCGTCGAGGAGCGGACCATCAAGCTGATGGATGTCTGTCGGCTGCGCGACACGCCCATCCTCACCTTCGTCAACAAGCTCGACCGCGAGGGGCGGGATGCGATCGAGATCCTGGACGAGATCGAAGCGGTGCTGAAGATCAAGTGCGCTCCAGTGACCTGGCCCATCGGCATGGGTAAACGCTTCAAAGGGGTCTATGACCTGCGCAGCGGGCGGACCCATCTCTTCAGTGCTCAGCATGGCGGCAAGATTGCCGAGGGAGAGGTGATCGATGGGGTCAACAGCCCACGCATGGATGAGATCCTCGGTGATCAGGCCCAGGAGCTGCGTGATGAGCTGGAGCTGGTCGAGGGGGCGAGTCATCCGCTGGATCTAGATGCCTATCGTGCTGGCAAGCAGACGCCCGTCTTCTTCGGCTCGGCGATCAATAATTTCGGGGTGCGTGAGCTGCTCGACGCCTTCGTCGACTACGCCCCAGTGCCGCGCCCGCGCGAGACTCGGCAGCGCTTGGTCGACCCTGCGGAAGAGCGGTTCAGTGGTTTCGTGTTCAAGATTCAGGCGAACATGGATCCGGGCCACCGTGACCGGGTCGCTTTCATGCGGGTCTGCTCGGGCAGCTACAAGAAAGGCATGAAGATGCGCCATGTGCGTATTGGCAAGATGATCCAGGTTGCCAACGCCATCACCTTCCAGGCCGACGAGCGAAGGCATGTCGAGGAGGCCTGGCCGGGCGATATCATCGGCCTGCACAATCATGGCACCATCCAGATTGGCGATACCTTCAGTGAAGGCGAGGACCTCAAGTACGAGGGCATCCCCTATTTCGCCCCCGAGCTGTTTCGCCGTGTCGTCCTCAAGGATCCGCTGCGGATGAAGGCCCTGCAGAAAGGGGTTCTGCAACTCTCGGAGGAAGGGGCGACCCAGTCCTTCCGGCCATTGAAGAACAACGAACTCATTCTCGGGGCCGTCGGTGTGCTCCAGTTCGATGTCGCGGCCTACCGTCTCAAAGACGAGTATGGCGTGGAGGCCATCGTCGAGCCCGTGAGCGTGAAGACGGCGCGTTGGATCCAGTGCGACGACTCCAAGATGCTCGAGCGTTTCCGGGATAAGTGCTACGAGCATCTGGCGCTAGACGGCGACGATCAGTTGGTCTATCTGGCCCCAACCATGGTGAACCTGAGCTTGGCCGAAGAGCGTTGGCCCGAGGTGCGCTTCCTGGCGACGCGGGAGCTTTAGGAAATGACGGGGATTTTGCCGTGCTGGGTGCACTGAACTCGGTGAGCGGTGATGGTTGCCGCTCAGCCCTCGGCTAAAACAAGGAGACTTGCCCCGAAATGCCGTTCTGCGTCTGGCTGCCGCTGTTGATGTTGAAGCCCCCGGTTGCGCCGCTCTGATCGACGGCAACGGCTTGGCTCTGGATGAGTTCATGCGTGCCGAGATCCAGCGTCGGTGCATTGAAGTAGCCGAGGAAGGAAGCGAGGTCGTCTCCGGCAACGGCGAGGCCGCCGCGTAGGCCGCTCATCGCGGCCTTATCCAGGGTGCGGTCAGCCGTCAGGTCGTTGATGCTCAACATGCTCTTTCTCCTCATCTCGCTGTGTGCTTGCAGGGTCTAGGAGCCTGTCCGACTGAGGATGAATCGGCTGCGGAATCGGGAGAAGGGTCCCTTTCGCCCCGTTTTTTCGTTACATAGAACCACTATGCGCCTCAAAACCGGAACGAAATGGCCTCGCTCTCCCACTTCCTCGCTTCGATCCCCCCAAGTCGGACAGGCTCCTCGAATCCTTGAGGGCGCAAAATGCTTGCAGATGAGTCAAATTTCGATGAAGCGTCCGACCATCCAAGGCCGTCGGTATCGGTATCGGTATCGAACCGACGATAGCGATCCCGATGGCATGACTCGTCGGTCTGAGGCGAAGCCTCGCTAGGTTGTGTACTTACAGGGCCTAGACAGCATTGGCTCAGATCGTGACCTGGCCGGACACGCCGTTCTGGGTCTGATCGGAGATCACCAGGTTCAGTCCACCAATGTTGCCAGCCTGATTGACGGCCAAGGCTTGCTCCTGGGCGAGCAGGTGGGTGCCCAGGTCGATCTGGGGGGCGTTGACGATCCCGGTGCTGAAAAGGGAATCGAAGTCGCTCAGGGCAAAGCCGCCGCGGACGCTGCTCATGGACGCTGCATTGAGGTTGTGGCGAAGGGTCAGGTCGGTGATGGTCAGCATGGTGGTCTCTCCCAGTGTTTGGTCATCAAGCGCGCTGTTGGGCGCTTGCAGAGGAGAAAGCAGCAGCTGTGCCAACTTTGCAAAAGGCGCTGCTAGGCCGCTTGGAGCAAGCCGTTTTGCGAAGACCGTCTTTTCGAAAGAGCGCCAGATCAGGCTGGTTCGTTGCCTAAAGGCAAACAGGTATGAAGAAATTGTTGGGATGGAAATGGCGTTTCAGGGCAAGGCGACACCTGTTCGCTGTCGCCCCGGATCACCGCGCCCAGGAACAACACCTCCTCCGACCTCTACAGACGCGCTGAGGGGTCTAGTACCCGAGCAAGACGGGGGCGAGTGGCGTGCTTGACACCTGGCTCGCTGGCGCCACCATAGCGTTTCAGCTCGAGTCCAGCTTAGGAGTGAATCTTGGAAACTGAAGCAGTCGCCCAGCTTATTCGTGTGGGCCTTCCGGGCGCCGAGGTCCAGGTGACCGGTGATGGCGCACATTTCGAGGCCATCGTCGTCAGCGACGCCTTTGACGGATTGTCGCTCTTGAAGCGCGAGCGTCTCGTCATGGAGACGGTCAAGGATCAGGTCGCCAGCGGCGCGCTTCACGCGCTTTCCGTCAAGGCGCGTACCTGCGCTCAGCAGGCCAGTCAGGCCTGAGGTTCAGGGAAATACCTGCCACTCTCTTGCGGTGTTTCCTGCGGTGTTTCCAGATTGGTGGGTGGGTCGGCCTTCAGGCCGACTGTTTCCCAAGCAGCACCTCCGTCACGAAGCCCATATTGGGCGCAGACATCGACTGAGTGAAGGCGTCGTCGTGGGGGGCTATAGTCTCGCCGGTTTGCCGAAGGCCATCTTGATCGAGGTCTTGAGTCAGCGGCATCTCCTCAACCCCATGCATGAGGACATCATCGGCCGCGATCACGATGACAAGAAGGCTTGGTGAGCCTGGGCTCGCTCTCAATAGACGCGCCCAGGCTTCAACGGCCGACATGAAAAAGCCTCAGCGGCATGCCGCTGAGGCTTTTTTTGTTCAGCCCAGCGGGGTGCTGGGCTTCAAGCAGTCGCTATCAAAGGCCCCCCGCCGGCAGCGGTGGTTGCTTGGGTGCGGTCCCATCTTGCGCCGTGCCGGTGCCGCCTCCTGTTGTCGGGGTGGAGCCGCCTGTGTGGTCATCAGGCTCGCGCATGCGTCGGTCGGCCATGATGTCGTCGATCTGCTCCTTGGTGATGGTCTCGTACTTGAGGAGTGCCCCGGCCATGGTGTGCAGCCTCTCCATGTTCTCGTTCAGCAACCGCTTGGAGCGTTGATAGTTGCGATCGATGATGGTGCGGACTTCCTTATCGATGGCCTGCGCGGTCTCCGGGGAGACTTGCCGCTGCTGGGTGACGGAGCGCCCGAGGAAGACCTCGCCCTCGTCCTCCGCATAAGCCAGCGGACCCATGCCGTCGGAGAGTCCGAAACGCGTCACCATGTTTCGCGCGATGTCCGTCGCGCGCTCGATGTCGTTAGACGCGCCCGTCGTGACCTGCTCCGGACCGAAGATCATCTCCTCCGCCAGCCGCCCGCCAAAGAGGCTGGAGATCTGACTTTCGAGCTGGCGTTTGCTCATGCTGTAGCGATCACGCTCCGGCAAGAAGAGCGTGACGCCGAGGGCGCGCCCGCGCGGGATGATGCTGACCTTGTGAACGGGGTCGTGCTCGGGCACCAGTCGGCCGACGATGGCGTGCCCGGCTTCGTGATATGCGGTGAGCTTTTTCTCCGATTCGGACATCACGATGCTGCGCCGCTCGGCGCCCATCATGATCTTGTCCTTGGCCTTCTCGAACATCTCCATGTTGACGTCGCTGTGCCCGGCGCGCGCCGCGAAGAGTGCGGCCTCGTTCACCAGATTGGCGAGATCCGCGCCGGAGAAGCCGGGGGTGCCCCGCGCAATCGTCCTGGCGTCGACATCGTTCGCGATCGGCACCTTCCGCATGTGGACCTCAAGGATGGCCGCGCGCCCAGCCAAGTCGGGCAAGCCGACGACGACTTGACGGTCGAAGCGTCCAGGACGCAGCAGTGCTGGATCGAGGACATCGGCGCGGTTGGTCGCTGCGATGACGATGATGCCCTCGTTACCTTGGAAGCCGTCCATCTCGACCAGGAGCTGATTGAGTGTTTGCTCGCGCTCGTCGTGTCCGCCGCCGAGTCCGGCGCCACGCTTGCGGCCGACGGCGTCGATCTCGTCGATGAAGATGATGCAGGGCGCGCTCTTCTTCGCCTGCTCGAAGAGGTCGCGGACGCGCGAGGCGCCGACACCGACAAACATCTCGACGAAGTCGGAGCCCGAGATGCTGAAGAAGGGCACCTTGGCCTCGCCCGCGATCGCGCGCGCCAGGAGCGTCTTACCCGTGCCTGGTGGGCCCACCATGAGGACGCCGCGCGGGATGCGCCCGCCGAGGTTGGAGAATTTCTGCGGGCTCCTGAGGAAGTCGACCAGCTCCGCGACTTCTTCCTTGGCCTCTTCGACGCCCGCGACGTCGCGCAGCGTGACCTTGACCTCGCCCTCGGCATGCTGCCGCGCGCGGCTCTTGCCGAAGTTGAAGATGCCCCCAGCTCCGCCGCCTCCTGAATTGCGACGCATGAACCAGATCCAAATGCCGGCGAGTACGATGAAGGGCAGCCAAGCGGCCACGACCTGCATGAATACGCTTGGCTGTTCCGGCGGCTTGGCGCGGATGGTGACGGAATTGTTCAGTAGATCACCCACCAGACCCGGGTCGCCGGGATTGTAGGTCTCGAATCGAGAGCCGTCGGTGCGCAAGCCCTTGATGGTTTCATCCTGAATCGTGACCTCTTTGACCGCTCCGTCGGAGAGTTCCTGGAGGAACTGGCTGTAGCTCAGGCTGCGTGGCTCGATCTGATCCGGTGCCGTCAGGCTGTTGAGCATCATCACCAGCCAGAAGGTCACGGCGACCCAGAGAAGGATGTTCAGGTTCTTTGCATTCATTCTTAAGGCTATCCTCGTTGACCTGGCGCGACACAGATGGTGGGCTGCCGCGCCCTTCTTTATCTGATCTCAAACATCGGGTCTCGGCTTGGAAATCCAACGGATTGGTCGGAATGTGCCCGCGTTTACGGGAGCTTATCAGTTTTGCGCCTCGATTGGACTTTGCGGATGGCATCCCTGGTGCTGGCCATCTGGGTGCTCTGTGCCCTTTTCGCCCCGGTCGTGGGTCTCCATCCGACCAAGGTGGATCTCACGGCTATCCTTGCCCCGCCTGGCGAGCGCTCGCTCTTGGGGAACGATGATCTCGGGCGGCCGGTGCTCGCTCGTCTCCTGGTTGGCGCGCGCACCTCGCTGATCGTTGGCTGCCTTGTGGTCGCGGTCAGTGCCGCCGTCGGCACCCTGATCGGTGGCATTGCGGGATTGTCAGGCGGTTGGGTCGATGCGCTCATCGCGCGCGTGATCGACCTCTTCATGGCCTTCCCGGGCATCTTGCTTGCGATCGCGCTTGCCGGCGTCATGGGGCCTGGCATCGACAACGTGATCCTGGCCTTGGCGGCGGTTGGCTGGGTGGGCTATGCCCGGCTCACGCGCGCCCAAGTGCTTTCTCTGGTCGGTCGAGATCATGTCACGGCGGCGCGGGCGCTGGGACGGCGCACTGCGATGATTTTGCTCAAGCATCTCTTGCCCTTGGCGTTCGCGCCCTTGCTGGTCGAGGCAACCTTTGGCGTCGCTGCGGCCGTGGTGGCCGAGGCGGGCTTGTCCTTTCTCGGGCTGGGGGTTCAGCCGCCGGATGCCTCATGGGGCAACATGGTGCGCGACGGCGTCTCCTACCTGCTCGTCGCGCCGCATCTCGTCATTGCGCCTGGCGCGGCGATCTTTCTGGTCGTGCTCTCGGTCAATCTGCTGGGCGACGCTTTTAGAGACCACTTGGACGTGCGCCTGCGGGTCTCTTGAGTCGGTGCGCAGGCGTTCTGTCCAGGTTACTGGCTCGCTTGTGGTCTGGCGGCTGTGCTAAAAAGGTGCTTTGCCGCATGCGCAGCCGCGCCTTAAGAGTTCTATGTCGTCAAGAGTCCCATGTCGTCAGTGTTCGCCGTCCTTTCGAAAAGCTCAGGAGTGACAAACTAGGATGTCGCTCGGACCCATCATGGTGGATATCGCAGGAACTGCCCTGGAGGACGAGGACGTCGAGTTCCTGCGGCATCCCGCTGTCGGCGGTGTGATCCTCTTCGCGCGGAATTTCGTTTCGCCCGATCAGCTCGCGTCACTCACGCGCGCCATCCATGACCTGCGTGAGCCGCATCTCTTGATTGGAGTCGATCAGGAAGGCGGGCGTGTCCAACGATTTCGCCAAGGCTTTACCCGCCTGCCGCCCGCCGGGCGCTTCGGGGCGCTGTATGCGACGGATCCGCGACGCGCCCGTCAGGCTGCAGCCTCCTTGGGCTGGCTGATGGCCGCCGAGCTGCGGGCCGTCGGGGTGGACTTCAGCTTTGCTCCCGTGCTGGATTTCGACCGGGGGATCAGCCAGGTCATCGGCGATCGGGCATTCGGCGCCCAGGCGCAGACCATCTGCGATCTTGCGTCGGCCTGGTGCGATGGCATGCGGCAGGCGGGCATGGCTGCGGTCGGTAAGCACTTTCCCGGGCATGGCGGCGTCAGCGCTGATTCGCACGCCGAGCTGCCGCGGGACGAGCGCCCCTTCGTCGATCTGGAGATGGAAGACCTGGTGCCGTTCCGGCGTTTGATCGAGGGTGGGTTGGAGGCGGTCATGCCGGCGCATGTGGTCTATCCGGCTGTCGATACTTGCCCAGCGGGTTTTTCGCGGCGCTGGCTCAAAGATATTCTGCGTGGCCGGCTCGGCTTTCAGGGCGTGATCTTTAGCGACGATCTCAACATGGGGGCGGCGGATGCAGGCGGAGATTATCCTGAGCGTGCCCGTGCGGCCTCGGCGGCTGGCTGCGACATGCTGCTGATCTGCAACAACCGTAAGGCGGCACGCCAGATTGTCGCGGCCTTCAAAGACCATCATGACCCAGCGGCCAATTTGCGCCTGCTGCGGATGCATGGCCGCAAGCACCTCGAGCGTCTGCAGTTACACGAGCAGCCCGAGTGGCAGCGCGCGATGCGCCATGTGGCCGAGCTTGAAACGCTCGAGACACTGGATCTCGAGTTCGACGACCCAACAGATCCGGAGAAAGCAGGATGAAGCTTGATGCGAGCGCCTATTCCGCCGTTGCAGGGCGTGCGGAATGCCTGGTGACGTCAAAAGAAATGGAGGCGGCTTTGGACCGTATGGCGGAAACGCTGACGGCTCGACTTGCCGGCAAGGATCCGCTCGTGCTGTGCGTCATGACAGGTGCCGCCATCGTCACCGGGCTGTTGCTGCCGCGGTTGGATTTTCAGCTGCGCCTCGACTACATCCATGCGACGCGCTACCGGGGCGACACGCGCGGCGGTGAGCTGACCTGGCGCTATCGACCATCAGAGGCGATTCGCGGTGAGCACGTGCTGGTGCTCGACGATGTCCTCGACGAGGGAGTGACCTTGGATCAGGTGATGCGCGCCTGCCGCGAAGATGGCGCAGCGAGCGTGCACTCGGCGGTGCTGGTGGAGGAGTGCGGCCTCTGAATGATGTCTCAGCAACAGCATTCGGCGCCGAACTGATCAATGCGCTGCCAGAACTGAGTCCA
>NZ_JAAIJR010000369.1 GCF_010915725.1 Thiorhodococcus mannitoliphagus | reverse complement strand
CGCCCGGCATCGGGCGAACCGCTGTTGTCGCTCACGCTATTACGCGAATTTTTCTCAGAATAATTTCCGCTAGACCTGCCAGTTTCCGCCACCGCTGTTGTCGAGGCGTGTTAGCCACGAGGATGCCCGTCTTGGGCCTTCGTTATGGCAGCAACCGGCCAATACCAGTCACTCGCCTTCATTGCTCCAGGGTCCGGTTTGTTCAGATATGCAGTCAGTATCGAGCGCAAGCGGATCAGCACGCTCTCGCCATCAGGCTGCATCGCGAATGCCGGCGTGGATCAGGATTTCATCGTAAGGAGCCACGAGCACGCCATCGTTGCGGCGTTCCAGGAGACCAAGCTCGACTAGCTCGGTAACATCTCCATGCACGTTCTTGTAGTCACGTCCGAGCGATTGGGCGAGCTGGCGAACATTGAGCCCTTCCTGCGACGCCACATGGCGCAAGAGCTCCAACCGTTTCTCGGTAATCGCCGAGAACAGCTCCCGAAGGCTGCCGAAGGCGAGCCGAGGCCTCGTATCCTCGCCGGCCTCAGCCTGCTGCCAGGTGCTTCCGAAGGCCTGCAAGGCCGCTTGGGGGCTCAATATACTGATCTCGATTCGGTTCATTCCCACCTCCAGCCGGCAAGCCGCACGCAGTCATCTCGGAAATCGGCCAGCAATTGCTCCACGGAAAGGAGTCCATAGGGCTCCTCCTGCTCTTTGTAGTGGCGATGGTCGCCCTTTCCAGCCTCGTTGTCGTAGCGCACAATGCAGGCCCCGATACGGCCGCAAAACAGTCGGTATTTCAGACCGTGGGGTCGATCCGGGGTCGTGGCTGGCAACGCCCAGATGACCATTTCACAGATGAGGTCACCCTGGCGGGCCTTGTAGCGGAAGAGCTGACGCGC
>NZ_JAAIJR010000368.1 GCF_010915725.1 Thiorhodococcus mannitoliphagus | reverse complement strand
CCCAGCTCGAAGGTCGTGACACCGAAGATTTCGTGGTCGGGAAGCCTCGGCGGTGGTCCGTAGTACATCCGGGCGCAGCCGAAGACTTCGCGCAACCCGTGACGCGCGGCCAGCACCAGGGCCGCGGGATTGTTCTCGGGCACGTCGAGGAAGAGCGGGACACCCCGCGCGTGATCGCTGAGCCCAAGGTAGAGGGCCTCGGCGGTCTCGGCGTCGGCCGCGAACAGGGGACCGATCTTGAAGCCCTTTCGGCAGGGGCGGATGACGCCATAGCCCTGGAGCACAGCGTCCTGCAGGGCACCCAGTGCGCGGCAGCCGGGCTGGGCGATCCAGGCCCGGAGGAAGGCGTCGCGGGGTGCCGGGACGTGCGCGGCATCGTAGCGGGCCAGCTCGGCAAAAGGCACCTCGGTCAGCGCGACCAGGCGCGCGTCCGGCGGTGCTGGGGCACCGAGGCCTGCGAAGCGCAGGTCGCGGTGACTGAGGACGAAGCCGCCACGGGCATAGAACGCCTGCATGGCGAAGACGCCGTCCATGCCGATGACCGCCGGGGCCTGAAGCCGGGCGATGAGTCGGTCGCGGCGGGCCTGCCAGAGCTGACGACCCAGCCCCTGGCTGCGGTGGTCCGGGCGGACGATGAAGAAGCCCATGAAGCCGAAACGACCGCCATAGGCGACGATGGAGCCGCCGCCGATCAACTCACCCTCGTGCTCAGCGGCGATGAAGCCCTCGGGGTCGGTGTCCCAGAAGATCTGGGCGTCGTTGAGACCGGGATTCCAGCCTTCGGCGGCGGCCCAGTCGAGCAGGGTGTCCAGCTCGGGGCGTGTCATGGCACGCATGGTCAGCGCAGGGGGCATGGTCGTGATCCTCGCGGTGGTGGGCGTTGGGCGATC
>NZ_JAAIJR010000367.1 GCF_010915725.1 Thiorhodococcus mannitoliphagus | reverse complement strand
ATTTAATACGAATGCCCTCTTTTCATTCGGAGGAGATCAAGATGAATTCAGACAATGCCCATACACCTTTACGCTATCCAAGCGACCTGTCGGACGAAGAATGGGCGATCATCGAGCCGATTTTGAACGAGCTTGATCCCTATAAGACGGGGCGCCCCCGTGAATCGAACCTGCGTGAGATTCTAAATGCTATTTTCTATTTGAATAAAACCGGTTGTCCATGGCGTTATTTGCCGAAAGATTTTCCTCCTTACAATCTTGTCAATTACTACTACAACAAATGGACGCACGGCGGAGTTCTGGAGCAGATCAATGCAGCCCTGCGGGCGCGCCTGCGCCAAAAGCAAGGCCGAAATCCCGAACCAAGTGGCGCCATCATTGATAGCCAAAGCGTCAAAGGAACACCGGAGTCATCGATAGAGTCTGGCTTCGACGGCGGCAAACTCGTCAAGGGCCGGAAGCGACATATCGTAGTCGATACAATGGGTTGTCTGCTTGTCGCCTGTGTGCACGCAGCTAACGTCTTTGACGGAAAAGCGGCTCGTCAAGTCCTCACGCGACTGTTTATGCTCCTGCAGAGCGTTAAGCTCATTTGGGCTGATTGCGGCTACGTTGGCCGCGAGCTTTTTGACTGGGTATTAGCTGAGTTTGATTGCACCCTCGAGATTGTGAAGAGGAAGAAAGGAAAGAAAGGTTTTCATGTATTGCCACGTCGTTGGGTCGTAGAACGAACATTTGCTTGGCTTGGCCGGTCGCGTCGACTGAGCAAGGATTATGAGAGAGAACCACGATCGAGTGAATCACAAGTTTATCTTGCATCGTCACGTCTATTGCTTCGTCAAATCTGCAACAATCAAATAGCTTATGAGTGAATTATTCGCATTCGTCGCGCG
>NZ_JAAIJR010000366.1 GCF_010915725.1 Thiorhodococcus mannitoliphagus | reverse complement strand
AGTGCAACGTCCGCTCCGTCTGCGCCGCGCCGTCCAGGAGCCCGGTGAGCCGCCCGCCGACCTCGCTGAAGCGTGTAAAGCGGGGCGTGGCGAAGGTGCGCGCCCCCGGCGCCTGACGGCTCGCCTTGAGCGGCACCTGCGCCGCCCACATCCCCCGGTCCGTCTCCAACGCGAAGGAAACGCTGTCGACGCGATAGGGCGAGGCGCCGATCGAGCCGTACTCGGCGAGGATCTCCTCGTAGCGAGGTGCGTGCTCGGGCGGCAGTGTCCAGGCCTCGGTGATGACGAAGACGAAGTCGGCCTGGACCTGCTGGGCGATTTGGCGGATCTGCGCCGCCGAGGCGTCTTTCCCGGCCTCGCCGTCGGTACGCAGCTCGACCGGTTGCACCGTGTGCCGTGCCAGGTTGCCGACGAAGGCGAAGGGAACCAGTGATTCGCCCTGCTCAAGCATGCGCCGGGCCTGTGCGATCAGCGGGGTCAGGAGGTCTTGGTAGGCGTCGGGAAGGGACTGCACGCGGGTGGCTCCTTGGTCGGTGGCATCGGGCGCCGTCGAGGGCGCTGCGGATAGTTTCTCAAAGGTGACCCTTTTGCGCATCAGCATCCTCTGGACGTGTCCTGTCCGCTGAGCGCGCCGTTCGTCTCGCCAGTGCTGTCAGCCATCGCCGACAGTCCGCGATTCAGAACGGTTTCCAGCAGCAAACGATCCAGCCCAGTGCCATCGAATGGCTGCGGACGCGGCGGCGGCACCGCCTCCAGCCGTGCCAGCTCCCCCGTGATGAAGGCATCAATGACGGGCTGGGGCGGACCATACTCGGACTCCCGCGCCGAGCGCTTGATCCGGAGCAACGCATCGATGGCCGCACGCAGTGCTGGATCGCCGATCAGCGCCTCCACCAGGG
>NZ_JAAIJR010000365.1 GCF_010915725.1 Thiorhodococcus mannitoliphagus | reverse complement strand
CAATGGACCCAGAACCGAGTAACGGAACAGGGCCATGGAATGGATGTCGGGCATCGCGATCTCCTCGTGTCTGAACAGGAGGACACAGGAGAACCGAGACGCCGCCCCGCGGGCAGGGGCAAGTTCTGTGGGACGCGCAACGGCCCCGCTGGCCGCTGTCCCGCGCGCGCCTCGTCTCAGGCCATCATGGGACGGCGACCCCCAGGCGCTCGACCCACCCCATCGCCTCGCTCAAGCGCAGGGTCTTAAAGCACCGCGACCAGAACGCCTGCCAGCCCACCGCCCGGCCGAGCTCGGCAAAACGGCTGCGCAGATGCAGGCTATGCTCATCGAATCGCCCCGCGATCCAACGCCGCCAGCGTCCGATGGTGCGCCGGCTCGGTCGCGTCTCCCGTGCGACCGCGCGCACCGACGCCTCGGCGCTCAAGCGCTCCACGACCGTCTGCTGACACGCCCACCAATACTGGCGCCAGGGCGACAGACACGCCGGCAGGCGCGAGCAGGTCCGGCGGCACGCCGGGCAAAAGAACCGCAGGATGATCAACCGCCCCACCGCCAGGGACACTCCTTCGCCCCGCGGCGCGTTGCGCTCATAGTGGCCATGACGATGCAGACCCGCCTTGCCGCAGTGCGGGCAACGCTCAGGCTTGTAGGCATCGGGGGTGCTCTCGAGCAGCGCTTGGTGGTGGTCCAGGCTCTCGATTCCTGGCAGCATGCGGGGCATCGGCCGGTCTCCTCGGGTGGTGTGATATCGCTTCCACGTACCACGTTACCAAAGGACGACCGGCCGTCCTTGCGGCCGTTCTGTTTCGATGTCTACAGGGGAATGGTTCAACCGAGGTCCTGGCGGACCGTGGGATTTTTCAGGCGGCTACGCCTGTTTAAGGGAGGGACGTAACA
>NZ_JAAIJR010000364.1 GCF_010915725.1 Thiorhodococcus mannitoliphagus | reverse complement strand
TGTTAAACCGGTTTTGTTGGGGGGGGCCCCCTAACAGGGGGGGGCCCACCCCCACCCCGGGGGGGCGGGGCCCCCCGCCGCCCGGGGCGCCAAAGCGGGGGGGGGCGCCGCTCCCACATCGCTTTGCCTTGAAGGATTCACGGTGTCGACTCAAGCGACTGGACGGTTGGATGATCAACGCTTGCTCGGGCCATCGCGATGAAGGCCAACGGCATCGGCGCGGATGCCACCATGGCGCTAGCAAGGTGATCACTTGGATTCACGCTGGACGGCGCTTTGGCTGCGGTCAGTCAGTCGTGATCTTGGTCGACATTGCCGTGGATCGCACTCTTGCGCCACTTCCTCATTGATTACGAGAGTCTCCAGCCCCCGGACCTCGCCGGACTCCAGGGCGAGGACGTGCGCGTGCTGATCTTCGTCGGCGCCCAGCAGAACAGGATTCCCTTCGACTTTGCCAACGCCATGCAGCAGCTCGGCGAGCGTGCCCGCTACGTCAAAATCAGCGGGGCGGGGCGCAACGCGCTCGACTTCCACCTGGCGTTCTACCTGGGCGAAGTGGTCCAGAAGGATCCAGGCGGGGTGTTTCGGATCGTCTCGAAGGATGGCGGCTTCGATCCGCTGATTGCGCATCTGCAGGCGGATGAAATCGACGTGAAGCGGTTGGAGATCCTGGGTGAGCGTCCCCGCAGCGCCGAGGGTGATCCGCCGCTCCCGGCGGATCAGGTGCCAGGCTGAGCCCTTAGCGGATGTCTCGGTTTCGCTGATGCGGCGAGGTTGATCTTTCGTCGGTGGCACGCGGGGTACCTGGCTCGCGGGAAAGCGCCGTCCGCCCAAACTCCAAGCTTTCCCGCCGTCCGTCACACTAGTGCAACAGAGTGGAAATCCCGAGACTGTTTAATCATTCATGCCGCGAGCGGCTTTCCCTCATAGGTCCAGCGG
>NZ_JAAIJR010000363.1 GCF_010915725.1 Thiorhodococcus mannitoliphagus | reverse complement strand
ATAGCGTAAAGGTGTATGGGCATTGTCTGAATTCATCTTGATCTCCTCCGAATGAAAAGAGGGCATTCGTATTAAATCGCCATGTTATTCAGATTTTTTCGACAGCGAATCAGTTACTTAGTTCCTATACAGCGTCTGAGAAGATAAAGGCCATCGCGCCATCGTCCTTTTCTCCTCAGCCATCTTGCGCGAGTCGCCGGAATCCAGCGACGAAGCGCGATCGTGCTGGCAGCGACTAGAGGGAGACAGGCCGTTACGAACATCACAGCGAGATAATCCAGATCCGCCTTATCCGAAACGTATGTCTGCACAAGGGCGTAGGTGATGATCACCGTCAGCAGCACGATGGATCCTGTCCACCAGGGCCGATGGAAACCCGTTGGCCAGAAGCGTGAAGGTTCCGGTAACGCACGGTCTGGATCCAGCCACGGCCGGACGAACTCGGGCAGGCTGTCGCGTTGCGCTGTTGTCACAGCGCGGTGTTTATGGCGCAGTCCCTTGGAACGCCCTCCAATGCGCCGGGATTTCACCAGTGATGGCCCGCTAGCCATTGGATTTTCCCGTCCACAGCATCCAGCCTGATGGGATCGCGATCAATAGCAGCAATAGCCCGGCCAACCAAGTAGCGAAGGAAGGCGATTTCCGCTCAACCACGGCATAGTGGTGCCATGTCGGGTGATGGTAAGCCGTCAGCTTATCGCCAGGGCTGAAGCGATCTACGCCCGCTTTCTGCTCCCCTGCAAGCGACGAGAAGGAGTACCGGCTTGCGGTGTATGGTCTGCCGTCAACCTGGTATCTGTATTTGAAGCGGAAGTTGTCGGCGGGTGTCAAGACAGTTGTCGCATTTTTCATGCGGTGTTTGAGGTGGCTTTGGCCTCCGTTTTCAGAGGTTTCCCGGGATTGAGCAAGACGGTGGTGTCGGGCTCGCAGTTGCGCGTGTT
>NZ_JAAIJR010000362.1 GCF_010915725.1 Thiorhodococcus mannitoliphagus | reverse complement strand
GTTGGCCGGGGTGCGCACGGCCTCGGGTGCGCGGTGCTCGCGCCGACGGGCATCGCCCTGGATAGCGCCGCCCTGGCACCAGCGCTGCAGGGTGCGCGCGCTCAGCCCCACGGCAGCGCAGGCGTACTCCAGGCGCGCCCCGGCACTGCAGGCCTCCTCGATCCAGGTACTCACTTCGAGGCGCCGCGCGAGGGAGAGCGAGCGTCCGCGGACTCCGCCCAGAGTCCCTGCACTTTTTTTTGGAGCAGCAGCAAGGCGGCGGCCTCAGCCAGGGCCTTGTCCTTGCGCAGCAGCTCTTGACTGAGCTGCTTGATCTGCTCGCGCTCGGCGCGCTGCTCGGCCCGATCGCCCGCGCGCGGCTGGGGGTCGTTGGCGCGCTGACAACTGGTGCGCCAGGCCGCGATCTGTTCGGCAAACAGGCCCTTGCGCCGACAGTAGGCACCCAGGTCGAGTTCATTGAGGGTCGCCGTCTCCACCACCACGGCGAACTTCTCCGCGCCGCTGAGGACGCCGACGCTCGCGCATGGCGTGGCGGGCAGCGCCCCCTGACCTCCGGCCTGGCGGCGCCAGCTGTAGAGGGTGTCACGGGGTATCCCGTACTCACGCGCCAAGGCCGGCACGCGGGCGTCATGCGGTGGCAGCAGCTTCACGATGATGCTGGCTTTGAACTCTTCGGAATAGGTCTTCACAATGCGTCGCCTCGTTGCTGGTCCTGGGGGCTCGCGCCGCGCCCGCTGGCTGTCGCTGTCCACTCGCCCTCCGGGCTCCTTCCCAGCGACAGCCAGCGGACGCAAGGCCCAGGACGATCATGCCCCCATCCTCACACACATCCTCCCAGGGGAGGCGACTTCTATCCTGACACTGGGGGCGAGCGCCGGTGTGCAGTGCGCGTAGATTCCCAACACCACCACTCCGGCATACAGCCCAGGCAAGCGCCGATGCGTC
>NZ_JAAIJR010000361.1 GCF_010915725.1 Thiorhodococcus mannitoliphagus | reverse complement strand
TCGTACATTCCGGCCACGAGCCCCAGGTGATTGAGGACCTGGCTGCTGTAATGGCGTGGACTGGCCATGGAGCCGGTTTCGATATGGACGGCCATGCGTGATTCCCTCTCAAATGTTCGCGAACAGCGCGATGATAGGGCAATCGAGGGGACGGCTTCCGCTGGAGGGAGGGCTGTGGAATAACGGTGCTCAGCCACGATGACGGGCGTTTTGTTCGTTTTTCGTGTGCGAGATGACGACACCTAGACTGAAAATCAGCAACAAAAAACTCGTTATTACACGTTATGGCGTGCGGAATGTCGGGTAAAGGCCAGTCGGGGCGCAGAAAGTGTCCATCAATCCTTTCCCGATGCGATCGATGCCGCCCGAAATCCCCTCGAGCCCCCTTTGCGAAAGGGGGGGAGTTGTTGATGGGCGCTTTCGCAGAGGGCCGCACCTCCGCGTGCCGCCGCCTCTCTTGGCCGCCATCGTTACGGCACTGCGTGCTGACGGCAGCAATTCCCGCTGAAAATTTTTTCTCTTGAGCGACAATGGGTTGGAGCAGCCTGAAAAAAAGTTCTTCGTAGACTTTTGGCGCCGACTCGGTAGACTGGCCGGCATCATTTCAGTGTCGGATTGAGAGGGGGGTGCTGATGAGCGCTCCGTTTTGCCGCAAGCATCTCAGCATTGAGGGGCTGCTGAAAGAAGCGCATCGGGTGTTTCGTCGAATCCCCGATGCACCGGGTCACGACATCGCCTTGGTCGATCATCTGATGTCAGGGCTAGCGCTCTTCGGGTTGAAGTATCCCTCGCTGCTGCAGTTCGACCAGGACTGCCGGGAGGAGACGACGCGAGCGAATCTCAAGGCCCTCTACGGGATTGAGCAGGCCCCGAGCGACACCCGCCTGCGCGAGCGTCTCGATGAGCTTGCCCCCAGTCATGTGCGCCCGCTGTATAAAGCCTTGCTGAG
>NZ_JAAIJR010000360.1 GCF_010915725.1 Thiorhodococcus mannitoliphagus | reverse complement strand
GGCTCATTGTGGGTTTTGAGGACATGCTTGCGGCTGCAGTAACGTCTCGAGAAGTGATCCCAGCAAGGCCCGCCCCCGTCGCCTGACGTTATGCACAAATTCGAAGAACCCCAGATACAGTGGCAGCTTTTCTTGAGAGATGCCACGGTGCGGACGCAGCTAGGAGCGCAACAGCGACCAAAATCCTTCCATGGTGTTGACATGGACCTCGTGAAAGCCGTCGCCATCCTCGTCGCGAGCGTATTCACCACGACTGTGACAGACGCTTTTACGTTGATAGCCCCAGGCGGGCAAGGCGTCGTAGATCACGTATTCATCGGTGTGGATCAGGGTGCCAGGCTCAATGGTCTCTTCGATGAGGGGGCGGATCGTGCGCTGTTTGACGTCCGCCAACATGACGATGCGCACCTCTCCGCCACGCTCGATCATGCCGAAAATCGGTGGCTTGTCCTTCGCCAAGGTGCCCCGTCCGGGAGCGCCCTTGAGCCGGCGACGACGCGGTGCGCGTCCCACGATCCGATCGGGGCGCCCCTTGTGTCCAGCCACGATGTAGACCTCATCACACTCGACCAAGCCGCTCAGGCGCGCCTTGCGACGACGCTTGACGATCCCCTCGCGCAGTTGCTCGGCCATCCACTGACCATCGCTTTCATTCACACCGAGCTCTTCGGCGATCTGCAGATTCGACTGGTTCAGGCCCATCAAGTACAGATAGGAGAACCACACCGACAGCGGCTGGTGGCGCCCCATGAAGATCGTCCCTGTCAGGTCATCGAAGCGTTTCGCACAGTTTCGGCAGATGTCGCGGCGACAAGCCCTGTGTCGGTGGTTGCGGCCACGTTTGACGATTTTGTTGGAGCCACAACGTGGACAATCAACTGCGTGCGGCCAACGCATCCGTCGGACTTCGTCGTAGCATTTCTCTTCGTCGATCAAGTCGTTGAGACGGCAC
>NZ_JAAIJR010000035.1 GCF_010915725.1 Thiorhodococcus mannitoliphagus | reverse complement strand
GTCGGATCAGTGTCCGCTTTCAGCTCGGAATGCTGTCCGCTTTGACGTCGGATTGGTGTCCGGTTTGGATCGGAATAGGTGTCCGGATTCGGCCGGAATACTCACCCTAAGGGAATAGGGTCGCTGGCGGCTAGTGGCTGGCCGCCTTCCCCTCAATCATCCTCATCCCGATCACGACGCTCGACGGTCTCTGGGTCTGCCGTGATTGGACGATAGATCTCCACGCGATTACCGTCCGCAAGCTTAGTGTCGAGCTTGCTGAGCTTGCCGAAGATGCCGACCTTGTTCACGTTCAGGTCGACCTCCGGGAACTGATCGAGCAGGCCCGAACGCTCAATAGCATCCCGAATGGTGCTTCCCTCAGGCACGTCCAGCTTGAGCCAGGTCTGCTTGAACTTGTCTGCGTAGGCGACTCCGACGTGCATTTTGTCTTACTCCAAATCTCGAGACGATTCGTGGGCGCCGGCCGGTAGGGTGGACGAGCGAGAGCGAAGTCCACCGAGCCATGCGCCCGCCCGTGGTGGAGTGCGCTGCGCTTGTCCACCCTCAAGCTGCCAGCTGTCCTTTCTTCGCGCCCTTTCCACCTTTGCGTTTCCACTGACCGCACCGAGGCTCAGGCCAGGGCCTCTGTCCCAGACTCGGCGCTGCGGCGTTTCACTTCGGCGATGCGGGCGTCGATCAGACGCTTGGCGGCCAGCATGAAGCCCAGGGCGATGAAGCCGCCCGGCGGCAGGATGGCCAGCAGGAAGCCGCGGTACTCGGGGATGATGGTCACTTCGAGGAAGGACATGCCCTCGCCCAACAGCAGGCTGGCATTGGCGAAGAGGGTCCCGCTGCCGATGATCTCGCGCAGCCCGCCGAGCATCACGAGCGCAAAGGTGAAACCGACGCCCATCATGAGGCCGTCGAAGGCCGAGGGCAGCACCGGGTTGCGCGAGGCGAAGGATTCCGCGCGCCCCAGGATGGCGCAGTTGGTGACGATGAGCGGGATGAAGAGCCCCAGCACCTTGTGCAGATCGTGCAGCCAGGCGTTCATGCCCAGGTCGACCAGGGTCACGAGCACGGCGATGACCAGGATGAAGATGGGGATGCGCACCTCGGGCGTCACTTGCCCGCGAATCAGCGCGACGAGCAGGCCAGACGCGATCATGACGACCGTGGTCGCCAGCCCCATCCCGAGCCCGTTCGTCGCCGTGCCAGTCACTGCCAGCAGGGGACAGAGCGCGAGCGATTGCGCGAAGACGACATTGTTGTTCCAGAAGCCGTCGGAGGCGATCCGCCCCCACTGGGTCTTGGGCTTGGTCTCTGTGTCTTTGCTCATGGCTGGCTCCGGACAGGCGCATCGGGATCCGCTTTGGTGATCTGGGCCGGACTGGTCAATGCCTCGCGGTGGCTCTCGAAGAACTCCAGACCGCGCCGGATCGAGCCCACAACACCGCGCGGCGTGATGGTGGCCCCGCTGAACTGATCGAAATCACCGCCATCCTTCTTCACGGCCCAGCGCTCGGCGGGCGGATCTCCCAAGGAGAGCCCGTTGAAAGCGAGGATCCAATCGTCTTTGGCGACCTCGATCTTGTCGCCCAGTCCAGGCGTTTCGGCATGGGAGAGCACGCGCACGCCGAGGATCCTGCCCTTGGCGTCGACCGCCATGATGGATTCGATCTCGCCGGCATAACCGATGCCAATGATGCGGTAGGCAACCGCCTTCACCTGCACGCCGTCCAGGGCCCGGTAGACGGTCACCGGCTCGCCATCGGCGTTCTCCAGCGTCAAGGGCTGCGCCAGCAGATCATTGTCGTGGATCGCCGGGGGGATGACCTGGCTCAGCGAGGCCTTGAGGTCCTCGGCCCTGCGCAGCTCGATGGTGTCACGGGTCGCCATATCGCCCATCACGAGCAGCGCGGCGGCCAGAAGGGTGGAGCCACCCAGCAGGCCGGCCTGATAGCCGATGCGCTGGCGATAGCTTGGCTCGGCGGCATGACTCATGACTCCACCTCCGCATCGTCAGCGTACTCGATGGGTGCGCCCTTGCGGTCGCGGCCATAGACACGCGGCTTGATGTAGTAGTCGATCAGCGGGGTGCAGGCGTTCATCAGCAGCACCGCGAAGGCGACACCTTCTGGATAGCCGGCCCAGGTGCGGATGGCATAGACCAGCAGCCCGCAGCCCGCGCCGAAGAGCAGCTGCCCGCGCGTCGAGACCGGCGAGGTCACTAGATCGGTCGCGATGAAGAAGGCGCCGAGCAGGGTCGCCCCCGAGACCAGGTGATAGAGCGCGCTGGTGTAGTGCTCAGGGTCATAGAGGTTCATGGCCGTGGCCAGCACCGCAATGGTCCCGAGCATGGCGAGCGGGATATGCCAGGTGATGATGCGCTTGAAGATGAGGAAGAGCCCGCCGAGCAGGATCAAGATGGCCGAGGTCTCGCCCATGCTGCCCGCAACGGTGCCAATGGCACCGGAAAGCGGCGCGAAGAAGCCCGGCAGGATGCCGGACAAGCTCAGCCCCTGCCCCAGTTCCGTCCGCACATGGCCGAGTACGGTCGCGCCACTGTAGGCGTCGAAGCCCTGACCGCCGAAGGTGATGGCCAGGCCCTCGAGCAGCCCGGGCGTATCGGCGGAGAACAGCGGCGCCGGCTCGACGAAGCTGGTCATCTCGAAGGGGAAGGCGATCAACAGGGCCACGCGCGCGACCATGGCCGGATTGAAGAGGTTCTGGCCGATGCCGCCGAAGACCTGCTTGGCGATGACGATCGCCATGAAGCTGCCGACCACGCCGATCCACCAGGGCGCCCAGGGCGGCAAGGTCATCGCCAGCAGCCAGCCCGTCAGCAGCGCCGAGCCATCGAAGATGAAGGGACCGACCGGCTTGCCCGCGATGCGCAGACTGACCACCTCGAACAGGAGGGCCGAGGCGATGGTCGCGGCGAAGAGATAGATGGCCGGCCAGCCGAATTGCCAGAGCCCGAAGGCGGTGGCTGGCAGCAGCGCCAGCATGACCAGCCCCATGGTGCGGGAGATGCTGACGGGCTCGTGGGCGAATGGCCCGGCCTGAGCCGCCGGGGTCTCGATACTCATCTCAAGCCTCCGTCTCGGCTGGGGCCTTGGCATCGGCAGGAGCGGACTCCACCTTCGGCGCCGCTGCGGCCGCAGCCTGCTGCTCGGCCTCGGCCTTCTTCTTCGCGGCCATCTCGAGCTTGCGCTTCGCCATGGCCTCGCGCTTAGCCTTCTTGAGCGCCTCCATGCGCTCCGTGCGCTGCTCTGCGAGACGCTTGGTCTCGGCCTGCTTCTGCTTGGCGCGGCCGCGCGCCGCCATTTCGCCCTTGGCGTAATTGAAGAACTGCACCAGCGGGATGTGGCTCGGGCAGGCGTAGGCACAGGAGCCGCAGCCGATGCAGTCCATGAGTCCACGCCCGACTGCGCCCTCGAGGTCGCCGACGCGGATATGGGCCGCCATCTCGAGCGGCACCAGGCCGCAAGGGCAGGCATGCACGCAGCTCGCGCAGCGGATGCAGGGCATGGCCTCTTGGACGTTGGTCTCTTCCGCGGTCAGGGCCAGAATGCCATTGCTGCCCTTGACCATGGGCACGCGCGTGCTCGGCAGGGGCTGCCCCATCATGGGACCGCCGCTGATGAGTCGGTCGGGCTCCACCTTGAAGCCGCCGCAGTAGTCCAGGATGTCCTGGACCCGGGTGCCGAGCGGGATACGCACATTGCGCGGCTCGGAGATCGCCTTGCCGCTGACGGTCACCACACGTGAGACCAGCGGGTAGCCGTAGCGCAGCGCCTCGTGGACGGCGAAGGCGGTCGCGGGATTGTGCACCACGACGCCGATATCCGCAGTCAATCCACGGGCAGGGGTCTCGCGGCCGGTGAGCGTCTGCACCAGGTGTTTTTCCGACCCCATGGGATAGCGCGTCGGCAAGCGCGCGATGCGGATGCCCGGAAACTCGGAGGCGACCACCGCCATGGCGGCCTGCGCCTCCGGCTTGTTGTTTTCGATCCCGATGACGATGCGCTCGACACCGAGCGCGTGCGCCATGATGCGGATACCGTCGAGGACGTCGGCGGAGCGCTCGCGCATCAGGCGGTCGTCGCAGGTCAGGTAGGGCTCGCACTCAGCCCCATTGATGACCAGCGTGTGCAGCCGGTACTTCTTGCGCAGGTTTAGCTTGACCGCAGCGGGGAAGGTCGCGCCGCCCAGACCGACAACGCCGGCTGCAGCAACACGGGAGGCGACCTCCTCCGGCTGCAGCGCGAAGGGATCCGCGACGCCCTGGATGTGATCGGCCCAGCGATCTTCACCGTCGGGCTTGAGCGTGATCGTCGGCACCGAGAGCCCGGAGGCATGATGCGCCGGATAGCTGCCGACGCCCATGATCCGCCCCGAGGTCGGCGCATGAACGGGCGCCGAGATCATGCCCTGACCATTGGCCAGAAGATCCCCCTTGGCGACCATCTGGCCGCGACGCACGGCCGGGCTCGCCGGGGCGCCGATATGCTGCTGTAGCGGGATGTGAAGCAGCGCCGGCATCGGCAGGTTTTCGATCTGCTGACCTGCTGCGAGCTGTTTGCGGTCGTCCGGGTGGACGCCGCCACGGATCTTGAAGAGTTTCATGGCCGTGAGCGGACCTCCATCCGAGATTGCGAGCCCCCGAGTGCGAGGCGCGGATTGGCAAACACAGGCTGGGTCATATCGCCACCGCCGGCTTCGGCCAATACCAGGTCTGCAGGGTCGGCGCGAGCGGACGCATCTCGATGCACTCGGTCGGGCAGACATCGAAGCACAGCTCGCAGCCAATGCAGGCGTCCGCGAAGACGCTGTGGATCATATTGTTCGCGCCCATGATGGCGTCGGTCGGACACCGCTTGAAGCACTTGGTGCAGCCGATGCAGAGGCTCTCGTGGATGTGCGCAATGGTCGGCGCCTTGTCCTCGACGCCCGACAGATCCGCCGTCACGCCAAGCAGGCTGGCCAGAGCCTCGGCGAGCACGCGGCCGCCCGGCGGGCAGATGGTGACCGGGGCCACACCCGAGGCGATGGCCTCTGCGGCGGGACCGCAGCCCGGATAACCGCACTGACCGCATTGTGAGCCGGGCAGCAGGGCGGCCACCTCTTCGGTCGCCGCGCTCCCCTCAACCTTCAGGTAACGCGCGGCGAGTCCCAGCAGTCCGCCGAGGGCGAGACCAAGCGTGGTCAGACTGGCGATCGCGGCAAACATAGGTGTGCAGATCTCCGCAGCAAATCATTAGGTGGATGGGTAGAGCACAGCGAAACCCATCGTCTTCAGTGGTCGGTGGTCGGTGGTCGGTGGTCGAAACGCTAGGCCAACCCGGCGAAGCCCATGAAGGCCAGCGACAGCAGGCCGGCCACGATGAAGGCAATGGGCGCCCCGGCGAAGGCCGCGGGCACATTGGCCAGGGCCAAACGCTCGCGCATGCCGGCGAACAGGACCATGACCAGGGTGAAGCCGAGCGCAGAGCCGAGCCCGTAGAGCACGCTCTCCAAGAACCCGTGCTCTTCCTGCACGTTCAGCAGCGCCACGCCGAGCACGGCACAGTTGGTCGTGATGAGCGGCAAATAGATGCCGAGGACTTGGTAGAGTGCCGGCGAGATCTTGCGCACCACCATTTCCGTGAACTGCACCACGGCGGCGATGACCAGAATGAAGGTCAGGATGCGCAGATAACCGATGCCCAGCGGCCCGAGCACATAGTGCTCCAGCAGCCAGCCGGCCACGGCCGCCAGTGTCAGCACGAAGGTCGTGGCGAGCCCCATGCCGAGTGCCGAGTCCAGCTTGCCCGAGACCCCCATAAAGGGGCAGAGACCGAGGAACTTGACCAAGACCACGTTGTTGACCAGTGCGGTGGCCAGGATCAGCATGAGATACTCGCCCATGTGCGAAAGCCCTTGCGCGACGAAACCAGATAACCCAGGCAATGCAACGCGAATGCCACTTCACCTCGTAGGGCCTTGAGCCATCGCCCGAGACCTTTTCGCCTGAGCCTTCCCGGCGCGCCTGAGTTCACGACTCCCGCACCTAAAACAGCAGGTTGCGGGTATGATCAGGAGCCCTTAGATGCGGCATGGATGGAGGTCGGGAGTCTCGCGCCACCGTCGCGATCGGAGCCGCCGGCTGTCGCGGTACCAACAAGATCCCCCGTTGCGGCCAAGTAAGATTGTTGGAAAACTGACAAGGTGCCCCGCCCAAGCGCGCAGTGCTGCGGGCCATCACATGGTGTAATTTTTGCTTAATACTAAAAGTATTATTGAATCCGCTCAGGAGAGTGCCGTGCCGGTCCGACAAGCCCCCGAGCCCGTTCAACAGGCCGTGATCAATGCCTTGGGCGAATTTCTCGCATCCCCTCCGGATGGAACGCCGCCCGAAGTCATCGAGGCACTGGCCCTCATGGGCGGCAACCCCGCGGACCCCTTGCCGCCGCGACTCTTTTTCGAGGCTGTCGAGCAGTCCCCGATCGCGATCTCCATCACGGACGCCAAGGCGGTCATCCTCTACGCCAACCCCGCCTTCGAGCAGTTGACAGGCTACGGCCGCAAGGAGGTGATCGGACAGAACGAGGCGATCCTGTCCAACAATGCGACGCCGAACAGCGTCTACGAGCAGCTCTGGCGCACCATTCAACGCAAACAGACCTGGACCGGCACCCTGGTCAATCGCACCAAGCAGGGCGGCGACTACCTCGCCGAGCTGACCATCTCGCCGGTTTTGGATCGCAACGGCGATCTCAAGTACTTCCTGGGCATGCACCGGGATGTGACAAAGATGCACGAGCTGGAGGGCGCACTGCGCCAGCAGAAGTCGCGCATCGAGACCGTCTTGGACGCCGCCCCCGTGATCGTCGTGCTGCTCGACAGCGCCGGGCGCGTCATCCTGGACAATCAGGAATACAAACGCCTGCTCAGCGACCTCAAGGGCAAGGAGCCGGTCGAAGTCTTGCGCGCAGCCATCAGCGAGCAGCTCGGCATCGACGCCTTCGCCGCCTGTCTGGAGGGCCAACCCTTCAAGAACGTCGAGGTCAGCATCGACATCCGCGGCCATCAAGGTCCACGCTGGTTCTCCTGCTCCGGCACCCCGGCGCAAGAGACCGACCCCACCGCGCGCAGCTATTTCGGCCAGGTCGGCCCAGGCGAGCGCCGCATCCTCATCCTCGCCAACGACATCACCGTGCGACGGCGCGAGATCGAGCGCGCGCTCATGGAAAACCTGCGCGCTCGCCTGGCCGAGCAGCAGCTGATGCACGGCATGCGCGAGGCGCTCGCGGCGGCCATCTATCAGATCCAGGTCCCACTGAACGTCATCAAGGCGGCCGGCAGCATGCTGCGCAGTGGTGCCGGCAACGTGGACACCCTCGTCGGCATGCTCGATCAGATCAGCGAGTCCGGCGCCAAGGCACTGGAGACGCTGAGCGCCGCACTGCCGGAAGAGCCGCGCGAGGCCGGGGTCATGGTCAATGTGAACGCCCTGCTCCGTCAGGTGCTGGAACTCGAAACCAACCGATTGCTAGCCGACGGCGTCGTAGTGGACTGGCGACCGGCCAACGTGCTGTCCGAGCTGCCCGCGCACAAGAACGAGCTGCGCTCCATGTTCAAGCACCTCATCGAAAACGCCATTCAAGCGCTGCGCGAATCCAACAAAGGTCATCGCGAACTGAGCCTGACCACCCGTAAACTGGACAACGGCGTGGAGGTCGAGATCCAGGACAACGGGCCTGGGATCCCGACCGACGACCGCTACCGGGTCTTCGAACCCTTCTATATCGGCTGGAAGAACCGCCGCGGCCGCGCCGGCATGGGCCTCGCCCTCTCCCAGGAGATCGTCAACGCGCATGGCGGATCGATCGAGGTCGATCCCGACTTCACCGACGGCTGCCGCATCCGTCTCTCTCTGACCGCTGTCTTTCCGGACGACTGACTTTGCCCGAACGATCAATGAGCTCTAGCACAACCGACTTCGGGGCCGCTGAAGAGGCGCATCGCCTCGCCTTAGCCGAATCCCAGCTGGCGGCCCTCTTCGAGGTCAGCAGCGTGCTCAGCCGCTCGCTGAACCTGCGCCAGACCCTGCGCGAGGTGCTCAGCGCGCTGCACGAGCGCGGCCGCATGAGCCACGGCCTGGTCTGCCTGCTCGACGAGGAGCGCGGCGAGCTGCTCATCAGCGCCTTGCATGGCAAGGACGCCGAGCCCTTCGAGACCGTCACCTACCAGCCCGGCGAGGGGGTCATCGGCCACATCCTCACCACCAATGAGCCCTGGGTCCTACCCAAGGTCGCGGATGAGCCGCGCTTTCTCGACCGACTCAATCTCTATGATCCGGAGCTACCCTTCATCGGCGTGCCGATCCGCATGGGCGAGGAAAAGGCGGTCGGCGTCTTCGCCGCTCAGCCGCCTCCGGATGACGCACTGCTCGGCTACCGCTCGCGCTTCCTCGAAATGGTTGCCAACCTCATCGGTCAAGCCGTGCGCTTGGCGCGCACGGTCGAGGCCGAGCAGCGCGCCCTGCGCGAGGAGCGCGACACCCTAAGGCGCGAGGTCAAGGGCACTCACGGGTTCGACAGCATCATCGGCCGCGCCAACTCCATGCGTCTGGTGTTCGAGCAGGTCCGCCAAGTCGCCAAGTGGAATACCACGGTGCTGATTCGCGGTGAGTCCGGCACGGGTAAGGAGCTGATCGCCAACGCCATCCACTACAACTCACCGCGCGCCCGTGCGCCCTTCGTCAAGCTCAATTGCGCCGCCCTGCCGGACAACCTGCTGGAGTCCGAACTCTTCGGGCATGAGAAAGGCGCCTTCACGGGCGCCGTGAGCCAGCGCAAGGGGCGCTTCGAACAGGCCCACGGCGGGACCATCTTCCTCGATGAGATCGGCGAGATCTCCCCCGCCTTTCAGGCCAAGCTGCTGCGCGTCCTCCAAGAGGGCGAACTCGAGCGGGTCGGCGGCGGCCGCACCCTCAAGGTCGATGTGCGCGTCATCGCCGCGACCAACCGCGACCTCGAGGCCGAGGTGCGGGCGGGCGACTTCCGCGAGGACCTCTACTACCGCCTCAACGTCATGCCCATCCGCATGCCGGCGCTGCGCGAGCGCATGGAGGACATCCCTGATCTCGCGCGCTTCCTTATCGACAAGGTCGCGCGCACCCAAGGGCGTGACCTGGAAATCACCGATAGCGCCATCCGCCAGCTGATGCGCCACGATTGGCCGGGCAACGTGCGTGAGCTGGAAAACTGCATGGAGCGCGCGGCGGTCATGAGCGAGAACGGCATCATCGACCGGGACGTCGTCAATCTGACCGGCTTCAGTCCGGACAGCAGCGAGCAGGAACTCGCTGCCTCCCCGGCCGCGCAGACCACCCAGGTCGACCTCAACGATCCCAACCTCGACGAACGCGAACGCGTCATCGCCGCGCTGGAAGAGGCCGGCTGGGTCCAGGCCAAGGCCGCGCGCTTGCTGAACATGACACCCCGTCAGATCGCCTACCGCATCCAGACACTCAATATTAAGATGCGACAATTCTGACCTCGGCAGCGGCGGTGCTCACCGTCGATGCCTCGGAGGGATCGGCGATGAGCAACCTGATCGACGCGATCGTCCTGGTGGCTATGCTGGCCGCGCTGGCCAAAGGCTGGGGTTGGTGGCGAACGGCGCAGCGCCTGCGCTTCATCCGCACCTACAGCTTCCCGGATGGCCTGCTCGAGCGGCTCGGCAAGCACCACCCCCATCTCGACGGCCGCGACCGCCACCTGGTCGCCCGCGGACTGCGGCAGTTCTTCATCGCCTACCTGCGCGGCGGGCGCAAGTTCGTATCCATGCCCTCCCAGGCCGTCGATGACCTCTGGCACGAATTCATCCTCTACACGCGCCACTACCAGGCCTTCTGCCGCAAGGCCTTCGGGCGCTTCCTGCACCACACCCCAGCGGCCGTGCTCGGGGCCAACCGAGAGAGCAACGCCGGCCTGCGCCGCGTCTGGTGGCACAGCTGCCGCGAGGAAAAGATCGATCCCAAGAAAACCACCCGACTCCCGCTGCTCTTCGCCCTCGACCAGCAGCTCAAGCTCGAGAACGGCTTCCGCTATGCGCTGGATTGCCATCGTCCGAAACGCCAGGGCCAAGACAGCTCCAGCGCCCCCGTCTACTGCGCCGGCGACATGTCCAGCACCGCCTTCGACGGCTCATCCGACGGCTTCGGCGATTCCTGGTTTGGCGGCAGCGATGGCGACGGAGGCGACAGCAGCTGTGGCGGCGGCTGTGGTGGGGATTGAGGTTCGAGGTAAGGGGCTCAGGTTTTCAGAGGCTGTCTGAATATCCACGCTGGATATGCCCGCGGTATCCACCGGCAACATGACCGGCTGCCCGATGAGATCGGCGAGTGGCACGATCTGATGTTCTATGGCAAGGCGCTCAAAAAGACATTGCAATTCTTTTTTCCAGTACACCATATCCTCTTCACTTTGGGGTGGGTTGTCGTGGAGGAGGAGGATGTCGCCAGGCCGGATCTTCCGCATCACCCTGGCCGCAAGATCGTGAACATTGCGGTTGCCTCGGTCGAAAATGCGGCAACTGAAGGTCATGGCCTGCAAGTTGAGAGAGGCGAGTGCCGGCACCAGGCGAGGGCTGATGACCCCGATAGGTGGTCGGAAAAACAGCGGTCGCACGCCCAAATTCGCCAGGATCTCCTGGGTCTGTCGAATATCCGCCTCCACTCTATCGCACTCGCGCAGCATGAGCAGGTTGTCATGGCTGAAGGAGTGGTTGCCGATGGTATGCCCCTGGGCAAGGATGGCGGCGATTAGCTCCGGATGGGCGGCTGCACGCTCTCCCACCACAAAAAAAGTGGCCGGTAAGCGATAACGCGCCAATAGCTCCAGCAAAACCGGAGTGGAGTCGGGAAAGGGGCCGTCGTCAAAGGTGAGTGCGATCCCTTCACGGCCATCCGCCCCTCTGGAGATGACGGGCAGAAAAAAAGACGAATGGGGCCAAAATGGTGCCCCCAAGCAGGCCAGGAGAAACAGTCCCAAAGGAATGGCGGCAAGCTGGGGAGCCTGGCTGAGGCCCAATGGGATCGCCGTGAGCAGCGCGCTCAAGCCCGTCTTTTTCGCCAGACTGAAACGGCGATGCCACTGCCGCTTACTCATTTTGTCGATGCCCCGGGTTTGCGGCCACTGAGCCAATAAAGTTCACTGTTGATCGCGGCCTCTAGTTGAAGCTCAACAAAGCCGGCATCGGTCAGCATCCGTTGCCACTGTTCCGGGCTTCGGTACCAGGTCCGCCCGCCGCGAAGGCGAGTACGCCAATCCTCAAGATACCAGGTTAACGAGAGGCGTCCCTGGGGCCGAGTGACGAAACGGATCAACACCAGCCCCCCATCTGCCAACTCCCTGAAGCCGCGTGCACAGGTGGCAACCAGCTGCTCATCGCTCAGGTAATGCGACATGTCCAGCAGCATGACCCGATCGACCGGGCCGGGGATATCCGGAAGATCGGGCGCAGATCCGACGAGCATGGTTCCCCTTGCGCCGGTGGCACGGGTAGCGACATGCACTCGGGATGCGTCAGGATCCACGCCGATCACCTCGGCCGCCGGATACCGTTCCAGACACCAGCAGGCCGGAACACCGTAGCCACAGCCGATATCAAGGATCTTTCGTATCTCCCCTTTCCCGTCCAGCCACTGAGGGAGTTCACGAAACAGCGGATCAAGTCGGAGCTTGAACCGGGCAAACACGCGCGGGTAGGCCTCGATGAGGCGATACCGAGAGAGGAGGCGCTCTTCAAGTGTTGCCGCCGGATCGAGTCTGGTCCGATTTTGGGCAAAAAACCGGCGCAATAGCGGCGGCAGCAGCAGAAAGGTACCAAGCAGGGAGTAGCCGATGCCGAGCAGCGAGGTCAAGCCGATGCTTTGTAGAGCGCTGTGCTGGGCGAAACAGAGAACGCCAAACCCGATAAAGGTGGTCGCGGCCGCCATGAGGATTGCACTGCGCACCAGGACATGGCCGGGATGATCGACGGTGCCGTACCATTGACAGCCGCAAACGGTGTAGATGGCGTAGTCCACGCCCATACCAAGAATGACCACCGAGAGCATCAGGGCAGGGATATCCAGAGGATGGCCGATCAGCCTCAAGGTACCAAGGGTGCAGATAAAGGCAAAGACCAGGGGGGAAAGGGTGATCAGGGTAAGACGCCAGTTGAGTAGCTGCACAAAGAGCAGCAGGCTCACCATGGCAACGATGATCGCCAGCAGGGTCGCAAAGGTGGAAAACAGGGTCTCACCTAGACGGGCGGAGAAATCATTGCCGTCAAAGACCTTGCCCTCCTGGCCATACTTTTCGAGGAAGGATTGCGCATTGTAAGCCTCTCCCGGAGTCAGGGCGGTGAACTGGATCAGGTGGCCGTCCGCCCCGGTGGTGATGCCAAAGAGCTGGTTGTAACGGCCATCGAGGATCGGTGGTGCAGGCAGGCTCGTGGCCTTGAGTTGCGCGAAAAAAGGAGCAAAGGCATCGGCTGTCAAGCCCAGGGTGATCCCCTCGTCAACGAGGGTGCTTTGTACCTGCTGCACCCTTTGCGGTGTCCAGAACGAGCGCCAGGCGGCAAAATTTGCTCGACTGCGCTCCGCGCCGGGAAAAAGGAGGGAGGGCACAAACACGGATAGGATGCGGTCTGCCTGCAGATCCTCTTCCATCTGGGCCAGCAAGCGGTCGTTCTTGTTCTGCAGCTCGGCCAGGGAGGAGGCCCTGGTCATGAGATAGACCTTGCTCCCGGTATTGCCCCAGACCTTGCTGAACATTTGGTCCTCGGCCTGGGTCTTGGCGCTGACCGTGCTCATCTCGCTGAGGCTGACGCGGAACTCTGGTTTGGCAAAAAAGAGCAGGACCAGGGCGAGTCCGAGCGCGGTCAGCGCCCCGAGACGGCCGGTGTTGAAGAGACGCTCGGCAAACCAATGCAGGGGCAGGATCCGCTTGCCGCCCGCGGGCATCACCGGAAAGAGGCGTGGAAAAATGACGTGGATGAAGAGATAGGTGCAGATAAAGCCCAAGGCGGTGAATTGCCCGAGTTCGCGAAATACCGGAAAATCGCTCAAGCTGATTGCCAAAAAGGCACCTATAGTGGTCAATAGGGCCATGGTTCCGCCAACGGACTGCACCTCACGGGCCGCCTCCGCCCCCCGGGTCTTGTGGGGACGGTCGAGGAAGAGGAGGTAGGCGATGCTGTGATCGTTCATCATCGAGATCAGGGCCCCGGAAAACCCGAGGACCATGATTGAAATCGATTCATTGAACAGGGAATAGACAAAGAGCGCCATGGCCATACCGGCCAACGCAGGTACGAGCGAGAGCAGGCCGATCAGGGGGCGGGGAAAGGCGAGCAACAGCAACAGCGCGAGACCGGCCGTGGTCAAGCCCAGGGCGAGCTGCACATCGTGGCGAATGATGGCCTCGTTATCCAGGGCGGCGCGAAAGGCTCCGGCCGGGGTAAGAGTCAGGTGGACACCTGCCGGTATCGCGGATTCGGAGAGTTCTTTGCCTGCCTCGACAAAGAAATCGGCCAGTTTACGCGCCGCATCGCCATCGGTTCCGGCGGCATTCGGCCGTGCCGTGACCAGGAGATGCCGCCCATCGTTTGAGAGCAGGTATCCCTGATAGAAGGTTGCCTCCTGCGATGGCGCCAGAGAAAGCAGGTTGGCCAGGATCGGGGCCTTGAACCCCAAGGGATCAAGGCGAAGCAAGGCAGCCTGACCAATGCCGTCCAGGCCGGACAACCCTGCCATTGCCTGCTGCAGCCGCTCGCGGATGGCGCCGTCCGTCAACCGAGGTGCGATGGTCGTGTCCAGTTCCTCACGGGAGAACAGCAGGGGCAGCGTTGTTGCCACATGATGCGCCAGTTCTGGCAGCAAACCGCTGGTATCGCCTCCCCCCACCTCGGCAAAGAGGCCACTGGCCCGCATGCTTTTCTCCAGGGACTGCCCGTAGGTGACCAAGAGATCCGGTGCATGGCGGTCGATCATCAGATCCACCGCAATCTGGTCGTGGATCGGGTGGTTCTCAAAAATCTCCAGGGCATCGCCAATGATCTTTTCGTGGGCGGGCAGGGTCTTGACAATATCGGTGTCGATATGCAGCCGGGTCAGCCCCAAGTAGGCAAACAGGGCAATCGCCGCGCCGACGATGAGCAGCGCAGGATAGTTGATCGAAGTGGATTTCATGAGCAGGTCGGCCAAAGAAGCGCGATGAGCGCCGCCGCAACGAAGACGTGGATGAAAATAATAAGCCACTTGTGGTTGCAGTAGACCTCGTTGCCTTTTTGGATCAAGGCCAAGCCGCCAAAGATGGAGCGCACCCGGTCGATCCATACAGTGTTGTTGTCGCTTGTCGCCAGCCCCTGAAAGGCACACATCGGATGCAGGGCAAAGAATTCCCCGCCAAGGCTATGGATCAGGCCGTCAATGGGTACGCCTTGCCAGGGTTCCCGCAGAATGCGCTTGGCAAAGGGACGATTGAGGGCATAGCCATGGGTGAGACAACGATAGCCTATGCGGACCACACCACGCCGATTGGTCGGTCGGCTGCTAAGGGTCAGGCAGCCAAGTGCAAAACCGTCCCAGGTGTCGATATCCTCAAGAAACCGACAGGCATCACGGAGCCGCTCCGGGTTATGCTGCCGAAAAAAGACATCATCCTCGAAGATAAGGATATGCTCGGCCCCCGCAGCCAGCGCTCGAGAGAGGCAGCGCTGATGCGAGCTGAAAATGCCGCGCACAGGGTCTTCTTCGTCCCTTGCCACAACAACGAATTCGACTCGCTCATCCAGATCAACCAGGGCAAACTGCTCCTTTGCGGCCTGCATCCGATCGGGGCGGCTCGCAAGTGTTATGCAGTAGATGGCGTCAAAAAAATCCCACTCACCTCCGTGGCTCATCCTGTCGTCACTACTCCCATCTTGCCTTACGCCTCTCGGTTGGCTCTACTTGATGCCCGGGCTGTTTTAATAACATAACTGCTATCGATGAAACAGTTGCCTACAAAATGGATTCTTTGGGTGGCCTCAACCGATTTTGTGCGTTCAGCGATCGAAGAGCGGGCAGATCTTTCCGCCTTTCGTGAAAAACCGACCGCCAAGGTGTTGCTTGGCGTTTTTCTCATCATCCTAGGCTCACTGCTCGGCTGGCCGGCCGTGACCGCCCTGGGCATTCTCTCCGTGCATTTGCAGACTCCCTGGATCGTTGTCATCGGAGGCCCACTCATCTACGGCTTGTCGCACCTCGTCTTTCTGGCGGGCATGTATCTCTCCGGCGTAACCTACTCCCTGATTTTTGGTCGCTGGCTTGCCCGGGTGAGCGTGGAGCGCTGTCTAACCTGGCTGGGAGCGGAGTACCGGCCCGACCTTACCCACTGATGCCTTAGCCATTGAGCGCTGCTTGTCCTCCTGGGACCAAGGTCTTGACCCAGGTCGGTGGCTTGATCAGCCCCTGACTCACATCCCGCATCAGCAGCCCCTTGACCGTTTCCCGCAGGTGCCCCGCTTCGTCGACAAGACTGAGATCATAGATCAGCTCACCCTTCTCCCATTGCTTGAGCAGGGCCT
Source organism: Thiorhodococcus mannitoliphagus (assembly GCF_010915725.1). Lineage (GTDB taxonomy): Bacteria > Pseudomonadota > Gammaproteobacteria > Chromatiales > Chromatiaceae > Thiorhodococcus > Thiorhodococcus mannitoliphagus. Next base: position 31,883 of record NZ_JAAIJR010000035.1, on the reverse strand, counting down.
GGGTTTGATAGCGTTCACCGGCCACGGTCGGCCTGAAAACATGCCGGCTGGCAAATCCCACCGGAAAGGGAACGAAATCCACCAGTCGTTGGCCGTGGACACAGGCGGCGTGCATGGCGCCGTCCAGAGGAAAGGGGGAGCCGAGTGGTTGGGTGGCACTCGTCCCCAGTGTCGCTGCCTGAAGCAGACCCCAGGCAGCCTCTGCAGAGAGATATAGCCGGTCCTGCAGACTGCGGAATGAGGGGCCAAAGGGAACCAGCTCCTCATAAATCCTCGCAGCGTCAATGCTCACCGAGGACTCTGCAGCGGGGGCTGCCGGCAACAGGTCCATTTGCAGGGCGGCAACCGGCGTAGCGGTAAAATGTACTTCGCAATGGCTGACCAGACGGGTCATGACCTTGCCTTGGGCTCTGGTCAGTAATCGAGTGCGAATCGTCCCGTTCTCCCCTTCTTCCGTCTCCACCAACGCATCAATGCTCGAAGCACCTGCAGGGAGTTCAAGCAGTTTGGCAAAACGGCCATCGGCCATCGTGCGGACGTCCACGCCTGGATGTGCGGAGTACGCAGCAACAGCCAGCAACTGCATGGCCTCTACGGCAGCAAGAATAATGCGGCCGCCGAAGTGGTGATCGGAATACCAGGGGAGAATTGGAATGCTGATTAGGGTGCGCGTATCGGCCATCAACTGGGAAACTGGTTCCAGAGGGTGAGCGTCTTGTCGTCGATTTCCACAGGGATATGCTTGGAGTTGACCGCGCAGTGACGGGTCATGCCGGTACAGCAAATCTCACCGGTTTCCGCGTTGGTAATCAGATAATCGAATTGCACCTTGACCCGTTCCAAACGGGCTAGCCGCGTGTGGATATACATCAGGTCATCGTAGAAAAGCGGCGAATAATAATTAAGTTCGGTATTGATGATCGGATAGAGGAAACCGCCGTCTTCAATATCCTTATAGGGGTAGTTGGCCTCACGCATGAGCGAGGCGCGACCGAACTCGAAATACCGTAGGTAATTGGCGTGATAGACCACCTGGGAGCGGTCCGTATCCGCATAGAGGGTGCGGAGTTCGCAGCGGTGCCAGACCAGCCCGGTTTTGGCGTCTCGCACATAGGGTGTTCGCTCGTGGGGCTCTGGAACAAAGGGTTTCGGACGCATTACAGACCCCTGAAGACGATGCAGCAGTTCGTTCCACCGAAGCCGAACGAGTTGGAGAGAAAGAATTCGTGGCGATGCCTGCGGCTTTGGTTGGGCACGACATCAAGGTCGGCAAGGGCTGGGTCGGGCAGATGGTTGACCGTCGGCAACACCAGGCCCTGGCGCATGGCCTCAATCCCCAGAGCAGCCTCGATTGCGGCAGAGGCTCCCAGACTGTGACCGACTTGCGATTTATTGGCCGAGATCGGGATGCCCTGTACATGGCGGCCGAACACCGTCCGCAGGCATTGGGCCTCAATGGTGTCGCCTGTGGGCGTTGAGGTGCCATGGGCATTGACCGCGCCAATGTCCTGCGGCCTAATCTCGGCGTCATCAATTGCATCGCGCATGGCCTGGGTCACGGTCTGCTCATTGGGCCGAGTAAAATGATGGGCATCGGAGTTCCAGCCGATTCCGGCGATTTCCGCTCTCGGCAGCAGCCCGTGAGCCCGCGCGGCCTCTTCGGCAGCCAGGACCAGCACCCCGGCCCCTTCGGCAAGGACAAAGCCCTTGCGATCGATACTGAACGGACGGGAGGCCTGAGTCGGATCGTCGAAAGAACGGTCCTTGGGGCCGACGTTGATCGTTGCCAGCATATTGGCAAAGCCGAGAATAATCTCTGGAATCAAACAGGTATCGACGCCACCGGCCAGGGCGAAGTCGCAGTCGCCGTCCCGGATCATGCGGGCACCGACCCCAAGGGCATGATTTCCAGAGGCACAGGCACCCTGGGGCGAGAAGATGGGGCCGGTAAAGCCAAGCAGCATCCCCGCCTTGCTGGCGGGAAGATTGGCGCAGAGGTTCGGCAGGAGGTAGGGGCTGACCTTGGTCGGCCCGAGACGGGTGTAGTTGTCCATGGCGATCCGATAGGCATCGGAGCCGTTGAGCGCCGAGCCAACCAGGCAGGCGGTTCGCGGCCCGGTCTGGTTGTCGATCACCAGCCCGGCGTCTTCCAGGGCCTGGCGGCAGATCTCCATGGTGAGATGGACAAAATCCGCGTTCCACAGCGACGCATCCTTTCTGCTGACATAGGGGAGATCACTCGGATTCCAGTCCGGTATCTCACCGACCACCTGACTGCGGGTCTCCACGGTACAGCGGGTCAGGCGGCGAAACCCGGCCTTTCCGGCCACCGCCTTTTCCCAGGTAGAGGCAAAGGTATTGCCCAGGGCGGATGCGGCTCCATAACCAAGAATGACGACCTTTCTATTGCTTGGTGCTCTCAATGACGGACCATCTCTCAAAGGTGCATTTACACTAATTTTCTCAACACCGCGCAAGCATTGCATCCACCAAAGCCAAAGGCGTTCTTGAGTACATGTTCCTGGACGAGCGGCCGGGCACCCTGGGCGACACAGTCCAGTTCCATTTCGGGATCGGGCTGATAATTGATTGTGGGAAGTAACAGATCTTCTTCCATACCACGCAGGGCGAGGATGGTTTCGATGATGCTCGAGGCGCCCATGGCGTGCCCCAACAGGGATTTGTTGGCGCTGACGGGTGGCAGGCGCCCTGCAAACAGGGTCCGTAGGGCATCGAATTCCACCCGGTCCCCGGCCCTGGTCGCGGTGGCATGTGCATTGACCGCAGCGATGTCGCCGCTTTGCAGGCCTGCATCGCCCAGTGCATCGATCATGCACTGGCGAACGGTTTCTTCGGCCGGCATGACAAAGTGATGGGCATCGGAGGTCATGCCCCAACCGGCCAACTCAGCCGAGGGGTTCAGGCCATGGGCGGCGGCAAACTCCCTGGTGGTGAGAATGACCGCTCCAGCCCCCTCGGAGACGACAAAACCACGACGATCAACGGAAAAGGGTCGGCTGGCCCGTTCGGGCGGCTCGTTTTCCTCGCCTTTCTTGGGTAAATAGGCGCCGTTCATGGTGTGAAATCCGGCGAGGATCGGTTCGACCAGCGAACAGTCGACAGCGCCGCAAATGACAACATCGGCCCGGTTCTGGGCCATGAGCATGGCCCCCACCAGAATCGAGGTCAGGCCGGTGGCACAGGCGGTGATCGTGGAGAGGATCGGCCCCTTAGCACCGGTGAGCATGGCGACCTTGCCGCCGATCATGTTGATGCAGGAGTTGGGATTCGCGTAGGGGTGGGGCAGTTTCTGCTCGGCTTGCAGACGCCTGTCCGCTGTGAGCACCGCATCGATGCCCCCGACCGCCGAACTGTAGGTGACGGCGACGCGTGGGGCAAGCCCGGAGTCAATCTGGATGCCGCTGCGCTCTAGGGCGCGAGCCACCGTGAGCATGCCGTACTTGAATACCGGAGAATGCCAGGCGGCTTGATGACGGGCGGTGAGAAAGGGATAGCTCAGGTGGTCGACATCAGGCAGTTGCCCAGCAATACGAACTGGAAAATCCTCTCGCAGCGGAAAGCGGGTCAGCGGCCCGATACCGGATCGGCCGGCTACGGCATTGCGCCACTGCTGGGCATGATCGCCACCCAATGGCGAAATGGCGTCATAGCCGACAATAACCGCTTTTTTTTCCTCCGAGAACAGCATCAACGACTACCAAGGTATGTAGCGGTATAGCTTGGCAAACATCTCATAGACTTCGATCCAGTTCTGCAGATCCTCGGAACTGTTCATGTGGGCACGCTTATTGACCATAACCCAGCTCATATGGGCCGCGCCGTCCTTACAGGTGGAGCAGTCACGGGTTTCGGAGGTGCAGCAGCGGTGCATAGTCTTGAGATCAGAGGCCCAGCGGATGAAATTGGTCAGCCGTTTTGGCCGGGGGTCTCGTTGATCGATGGAATCGGTGACCGAGGGGCACTCCATCCAACCGAAGCGGCGGCCACACATGATCCCGGTGGTGATGATCTGGTGATAATATTTGGAGGAGATCACCGTCTCCGGGTAATCATCAAGCATCTGGTCCATCTCTGCACGCACCGCGATCAGCTCGTCGGGCTGCCAGGAAAAACCGTCGATCCCCTCGTCGTTGGACAGCAGTTGCATGTGCACCTTGAGCCCGACATCCTTGATTCGACGAATGTTATCCTCGATCTTGCCCAACTGCTTCGGGGTGATGGTGTACAGATAATAAACGTTGGGGTCTCCAGCATAATGGCTGCTGGAAATGGCAAAGGTATCCTTGCCCCGCAGGAGGATTTCGTCCTCGCGATCGCCCCACAGGGAAATGCCGACCATCAAATCGGGGAAGCGGTCACGGTCGACCTTGATCATGCCGTTGGTGGCAACGAAAGTGGGCAGCCGTTTGTAAAAGGCCTCGATGCGGTCCGGGCAGAGGGTGGGCTCTCCGCCGATAAGGATTGCTAGGTTGACTCCGCGGCCCATTTCGCTCTCGACAAAGGCCTCCCACTTGGTCACATCCTTTTCTTCCGAAGCGGCCTTATGCTCGTTCGAGGAGAAGAAGAAACACCCCTTGCAGCGGAGATTACAACGGTCGGTCACGTCATAAATAGAGCTGCGGATGTTGAGTTTGGAGATGCGCTTGTAGCGCTCATACCATTCGGGATCAAGAAGTGAGCTGACTGTTTTCATACGAGTAACTAACCTGTAAGCCACCGGCTTTGTCGGTGCAACCCGAAGAGGCTCTGCCGTTCCCGGGCACGAAGCGTTCCGGACTTCGATTAAGTCAATCTGAATCGGAACGGAGGCGGGTTCTTCTGGCCCCTAGAGGCCTTCTCCGCCAATCGCCCCCCTTGGGGAGGGCTGCTTCAAACCACCCGCTGTGCGGGTGGTACTTGACTCTGCCTCTACTGACCGTCTGCGGGAGGCGTGACGGGATGGTCACAGAGATTGGGGCTCTTATCGTATCCCCGGACCCAGACCGCCAGGTAGGTATCAACGTAATCGAGCCAGGCGGAAAAGGTGTCCGGATTGGTGGCATGCCGGTACATTCGAGCCGTCACCACGGCGCTCCCCGCCGCATAATGGCGACAATCGGCACAGTCGGTATCGGGCACGCAACAGGCGGCGTCGCGATCCCACTGCAGATCGGTGCGGTATTGCCGAAACGATCTGCCCAGACCGACATTGGTCGACGGGTTCATTCTCGGGTAGGAGCAGGAATAGAGCGCGTGCAGTCCCAAGCGATGGGTATGGGCAACGATGTTGTAGTGTGAAAAAAGCACCGACTCGGGATACTCGCGCAAGAGCCCGGTCATCATCGCCGCCGCTGCCGACAGACTCTCTGGTGTATGCCGAAGCGAGCCGTTATAGCCTTCAGGAGCCGAGAACATGTTGAAGGTGATCTGCTGCCCAGCCTTGGCCAACTGTTTGGTGACCTCTGCGGCCTCGGTAATGTTCTGCGAGGTAAAGGTGTAGACAAAGACCGCCCGGGGATCGTTTTCGTAGTTTGCTATCTGGCGATCGAGCATGTGCTCGGCCTTGCGGACCGCTTTGCTGGTGGCGTCGCTGCCCCAGACGGAAATATGGACCCGGTAGTCAATCTCGCGGGGAAGCGATTTGAGGCCATTGGTGGCAATCGCCCCCAGGGGAATGGTGTCCGCACAGATTCGGCACAACTCGGGCGCCAGCGAGGGTTCTGCCCCGGCAAGGACGGCAAAGGTGATGCCGCGCTCCTTTTCCGCGGTCATCAGTTCCTGCCAGGCGACAGGATCGCCGTTTTCAACGGCGAACTGTTTTTCGCCCTCGAAATAATAGCACCCATCGCAACGCATGTTGCAGCGATGGGTCATATCGTAGGTGGACTCGCGAAGAAAAAAATAGCGCCGTACCTTTTCCCAGCGATCCCGTATCGCTGGTCTAGCAATAATGTCGGCGAATTTCCAGCACGCATCCTGCAACGCCTGACTGGCCATTTATTCCTCGCCTTGCAGTTTCTCGGTGATGTACTCGCTGATTATCCGCAGGGTGGTCAGTTTAGGGTAGTCGTCCTCATCAATGCGAACGCCGAACTCATCACGAATGACCAGGGCAATAGTGGCCAGATCCATGCTGTCGATACCCACCTCGTCAACCAGGTCAAGATTGGCTTCAAAGGTTTCCGGGGTCACATCCTCCAATTTCAACGTATTGATGATGATTTCGGCGATGCGGAGGATGGTTTGATCAAGATTGTTGTTCATGGGGTCGTTTCTACTGCTGTTTATCATCAAGGGACATCATGCCGGAGCAGACGTCCTCCGCGTTATGGGTAATGCGAAACGAATATTGGTTACCCGTGCCCATGACGTGGATTTCGAGTAGCTCTCCAGGCTTCACGATCCGCCTGAACTTCACGCGATGCAACCTATTGATCCATAAAGCCTTCTTCTGTGCCTGACCGACGACATCGGCAACCATCTTGAGCTGCGCTATACCAGGCAAAATGGGACTATCGGGAAAATGGCCATCAAACCAGGGCGAGTCGCCGTTAACGACGACCCCTGCCCGAATTTCGTCCGGTGCGGGCTTCTCTAAATTAAGGTGCAAAAACCACATGCTATCATTTTCTATCTAGGTAAAATGTCGAATTTGTCTCACCACATCATGGGCAATCTGTTGCCCTGAAGGCTTTATTCAGCTAGGCGGCCAGGTATTCCCAAAGCGGCCCGATCAACCCTCGCCGATGCATGGCCTGCAGCGATGCGGCAACTCTCGCCCCGCCGGAGCCTACCAGCCAGTTTCTTCGCCGGGCAGCCCGATCGATGACCTGAGCTTCGATGGCAGCCAGACTGGTGGCATCGGGATGATAATAGACCGGGCGCAGCAGATCGGTGTTTCGGTCGATTTTGCCCTCGGCCAAAGCCCGGTCATAGAGGCCGGTACCGGGGTAGATCCTGACCCCGATAAAAAAGAAAAACACTGTTTTCTTTAACTGCTCGATGGCGTCGAGGCTCTCGTCCACGGTTGCTGCACTCTCCCCCGGCCCCCCAAGCAAGAAATAATGGGCCACATGCAATCCGGCGGCTTGGGCCTGCCGGTGGGCTTCAATGACCTGCGGTGGACGGAAGGGTTTGCGGTAGGTCCGCAGCATGGATTCGGACAAGGATTCCGTGCCGAACTCGACGTGCCTGCAACCGGAAGCCGCCAACACCTCGAAATACTCCGGCGGCAGCGCAATCGGCGCGAAAAAAGCGCCCCAGGGAATCGCCAGACCATGACGATTCAGGGCCTTGGCCACAGCCAGACTATGGGCCACATCGGAGTTGAAGGCCGAGTCGGTAATAAAGAGATACCGGGCGCCGGCCTCCTGCAGGCCCAGGGCAATCCGGGCCACTTCGTCCGGTTCCACCAGCCGATGGACGCCTCCCTCTATACGGGGATAGGAGCAATAGAGGCAGGAATAGGAGCAGCCACGTTTGCTTTGCAGGTTGAGCATGCCGCCGTTTTGGACGTAGAAAGCACTCTGCTCATCCGCAACCGGCAGCCTACGAGCCAACCCTCCCTGCCAGGGTGAGGGCTGAACCGCAATGCCGCCCCTGGACAAGATGCCCGGGATCGCCGCTGGATCCTCCCCTGCCGCAAGGGCCTCGACCAGCAGCCCAAACCGCTCACCTTCGCCGATGATGCCGTAATCAACATCAAGAAAGGCCGCAATCCGCCTTGGCATGATTGTAAAACCAGACCCACCGCAAACAATGACCGCGGTCGACCGCGCACGCAACCAGAGCACTAGGTCCTGATATTCCTGAAGAAGAAACAGGGAATCGGTGGCGTCGGTATTGTCGATATTGCGACAGGCGATGCCGATGATCTCGGGGGCAAACGCGTCGAGCAAGGCCGCCAGGGCAGTTTTATCAACAACATGCGAATCGGCGATCTCCACCTGATGGACAGGCGAGAGCGAGGCCGCCACATAATCCAGACCCAATGGATAGACCGGATAGGGAGCGATCAACCGATTGGGTGAGAGGAGCAGGATCCTCACGGGCAAAAAAACTCCATGGCGGTCAGACATTGCCCGGTGCCCAGGACAAGCACCCTGCTTTCAGGGGCAAGCATAACATCAGCGCCCCCGATCAGGGCACCGGGGACACGGCCTGCCTCGATACACTGGGCAGCCAGAACGGCGGCAACAGCCGAGGCCGAGGCGAACTCGCCGACAAAATCACGATACCGGCAGGCAGGCAAGGAATGACCGATCAGTTGCCACAATCGTTCCAACTGCGGTCCACTTTCGGCCTGCATGGCTGCCGGCACTCCAACAAAGACGACAACGCTGTGCCGATGAAAATACCCCTCACCCCCCAGAGCGGCAAACAGGCGATCGGGAAGGTCATCGCCCCCGCCTCGCCCATAGTAGGCGAGCCGAGCCAAGCACTTTGCCTGCTCGCGATCCCGGTTGACATACAGGCCGCCGCCGCCGTCAGCCAGACCGCCTGCCCCAATGGACCGATCAAGCAAAGGGGTAAATTCGGCGTGGGCCTCATCGGCTCCAAGAAGCATGGCCGACTGGCCGGTTTCCGGCAACAGGGTTTGCGCCGCCAAGAGGGCCTGCTCAAAGGAATAGTCACCGCCACTGCTGGTGACGTTGGCAGCGGTCGCCTTGAGCAGCATCGCCACCTGTCCCGCGGGACTGTTATGAACCGACCCGACAAAATCGGTGGGGCTGGAGAACTGTTCGCCTGAGGACTCAAGCCGCTGAAGAAAATCCCAGGTCTCGGAAAGCGCTCCCCACCCGGTCCCCATGAACACGGCGCAGGGCGCATCCTGCCCCTCGGTATTGCTCTGAGCCTCCCCGGCAAGCAGCAGGGCGATTCGGGGCAACCGCTTGATCCGTCGAATGAGCCTGGCAGGCAACCGCTGGGCCAGATCCGCGTCGGGAAAGCACCCCCCCGCCGCCCCCCCCTCTTGCAGGTGCGCAAACGTTGCCTGCAATAGGCCTTTCCCGGTCAGGCAGGCAATGCCGTGAATGGCGAGCCACGCATCCCTTGAGGAGGGGCGGACTTGTTTATGCGCCAGATCTCCAAAAACCAGGCTCCCGTTGTTCCCGCCAAAGCCAAAGGAGTTGGAAAGCACCGTCCGCACCGGTCTCTGGACGCAGGTCATTTCCGGGGTGAAGGCAAAGGCCGAATCCGGCTGGCTACAGCCGACCGTCCCCGGTACCAGTCCTCGGGAGATGGCTAGACAGGAGACCACCGCCTCAATGGCCCCGGCGGCGGCGAGGCCGTGACCGGTGGCGCCTTTGATCGAGGAGAGCTGCGGTGGTGAAGCAAAAAGCGCGGCAATGGCGCGTGCCTCCGCCAGGTCATTATCCGGCGTGCCCGTGCCATGGAGATTGATGTAATCGATATCCTCCGGAGCAAGGCCGGCATCCTCGATGGCGGCCTGCATCGCAGCCCGGGCCCCCTTGCCTTCGGGATGGGGTGCGGTCGGGTGGTAGGCATCACAGGAGAGCCCAGCCCCCAACAAACAGGCCAATGGCTGTTCGATCTGCTCGGTGGTCAGCAGAAGCATGGCGGCCCCTTCCGCCACCGCAAGTCCCTGGCGGCTGACATCCAGTGGACGACAGCCGTTGCGGTCGACTAGTTGCAAGGAATGGAAGCCGTAGTAGGTCAGACGGCTGAGTGAATCGACCCCACCGGCAAGGACCCGTCGCGCCTGGCCGGTTCGCAGCAGGTTGAGGGCCAGAGCAATGGCTACCGCTCCCGAAGAGCAAGCAGTGGAGACTGTCAGGGCAGGGCCTGTACAGCGACAGAGGTTGGCAATATCCTCGACCAGACTGAGCAGGCCATGTGAGCGGTACCCATCCGGGGAATGCTCCTTCTTGCGCAGCAGCTCTTCGGTGGTGAGGATACCACCCGTGGTGCAACCCAGGACGATGGCATCGGGTGGCTCAGGTTGCCCGCGAAGCACCATCCGCGCCGCCTCGCGGGCCAAGCGATGGGCTCGCGGTGGGACAGGAGAGGAATCCAGGTCCTTGACCTGCCCTACAGGCAGGGGCTGGCCATGAAGGAGCGAAAAAATTTCAAGGGGGCCAATGGCCGCGCGATCTGCACGCAGGGCCGCCTCGGTTTCGTCAAGCCCCCGACCAAGAGGACTGACGCTTCCGGCGGCGGCAACGTAGACAGGGCTCTGCTTCACGCGGCCCCTCCGGCCCGGTTGCTCTCGATGTACGCGGCAAGTGAGGCCACGGAGGCAAAGACTTTCTCGCCGACCTCCTGGCTGTTGATGACCACGCCGTAATCCTGCTCCACCATCACCGCCATCTCCAAGACATCAATGGAGTCAATGCCGAGTTCCCCACCCACCAGCCTGGCCTGGGCATCGAGTTGTGCGGGAGTGAGACTGGAGAGATCCAACAGTTTGATCAGTTTGGTCTTGAGCTCTTCGATCAGTTCATTCATCGTGCTATCCGCGTATACTTGTCTTGATAAGCAATCGGGTCTTGTGTGAAGACGAATAATTTTTCACGAAAAAGTGATGCAAGTGACCGGTCGGAAACAAGTTAAACCTCGACTTTGGCCATTCTTGTGCCTTGACGGGGAGGCCGACGGGCATCTTGAGCGATGGTGACGGACTCGACGGAATTGGCGGCAGAGGGCCGCAGGCTGTATCGTCTGATGTCGACTAAAACGCCAGCGATGGGCCTTGATCATCGTTCCGGCCGGCTGCAAAGCTGACTCTGTAGTCAGGCCATCTTGGCCTGACGATCTCAGGGCTAGAAGCCCTGACTACAGATAGGTACAAGCGATCGGCCGAAACGATGATCAAGGCCCCAGCGATGTCTACCGACGCCCCCTCTGCCGACTGCGATTGTATCTGTTCTGCAGCCGTTTGCCTGCCTGTTTACCGGTCCGGTCCAACGTGGGTCCACGTCCAAGTTGCCGCTGAGCGGGAAGCCGTGGCGTAAGGCCCGCGCACCGTGACGGCGGTGTTGCGCGCAATGCGGCTGAGCGCCGAGCGACGCTTCGAGCGCTACCATCGGGTACTGAATCGGGCGCGGTGGTCGTCGCGGCAGGGCGCGCGGATTCTGCTCGGGTGAGCTTTGCACGTTGCATCGATTGGCTGGCACGAGACTTCGGAGAGGATCATGAACAGGTTGGAGCTTGCAGATCTCACTCTCGAGGATCTGCTCCCGCATAGAGAGGGGATGCTCCTCATTGGGGAGATTCTGGAGGTGGATGCCGTCCACGCCAGGACCCTGAGCAGGGTACGATCGAGCTGGCCGCTCACCGATACCCATGGCGCAGAATCCTTGATCTGCGTTGAATTGGCCGCCCAGACCGCCGGGGTGTGCAACGGCTGGGGCCGCATCCAGACCCTGGGCCTGAACTCCAGCCAGATGGGCTGGCTGGTGGCGGTGAAACGGGCCGATCTCTTGATCGACCGACTTCCCCTTGGTAGCCAAATACTGACCACCGCGGAAAACACCCTGGTTTTTGAAAACTTCCGGGAAATTACCAGTGAACTCCATCTCGACGGTCAGCTTGCCGCCTCGGTGGTTCTTCAATTATGTCAAGTATAGAGTTTACGAAAAATAAATTCTAAGTTATTGATAATTAAATTTTTTATAGCTAGCGGGAACCGCTGATCGGAGATGAGCATGAATGACAATCCTCGGGTAGCCATCGTCACAGGCGGCAGCGGCGGCATCGGCCGCGCCGTTTGCGTCGAGTTGGCGAGGAACGGCTCGTTTCTCATCGTCAACTATATGCATAACCGGGATGGCGCCGAGCAAACCCTAGCCGCGGTGCAGGCAGCAGGCGGACAGGGAGAAATCTATCCGTTCGACGTCCGGGACCGGGAGGCGGCAGAAGCCGCGATCACCGACATTGCCGGTCGTCATGGCTCCATCGACATCTTGGTCAATAATGCCGGTACCCTGGCGGACGGCTTGTTCATGATGATGTCTCCCGAAAACTGGCATGGCGTCATCGAGACCAGTTTGCACGGCTTCTACAACATGACCCGTCCGGTTCTTGAGCACATGGTCCGCGCCAGAACGGGGGCGATTGTTTCCATCTCATCGGCCTCCTCGCTGATGCCCAATCGAGGGCAGGCGAATTACGCCGCCGCCAAGGCCGGACTTAACGCCGCAAGCAAGACCGTGGCCTCGGAGGTAGCCCGCATGGGTATCCGTGTCAATGTGGTGGCACCGGGTTTGATTGAGACCGACATGATTGCCAAGGCTCCCAAGGAGCATATCAAGGGGTTGATTCCCATGGCCCGCATCGGCCGCCCGGAAGAGGTGGCGCAGGTGGTGGCCTTTCTCTGTTCCGATGCCGCATCCTATGTCACCGGGCAGGTTATCTCGGTGAACGGGGGCATGCTGTGAAAAGACTCGCGGTTTGGATCCTGTTGCCGAGCCTGCTCGGGATAGGCGGACTCGCCTCGGGTGAAGGGGGTCTCCATCCCGCTGGAGAACTCCACTCGGTCCAGGCCGTATTCATCCAGGAAAAACATCTCAAAATTCTTGCCCGACCGCTGATCTCCCAGGGAACGCTCACCTTTCAAAGTCCTCAGTCCTTGCGTTGGGAATATTTGCAGCCCATGCACACGGTCCTGTTGCTCCATGACGGCCACATTGATAAACGCATCGAACACGATGGCCACTTTGAGCGCGATAATGGCCCCGGAGTGGAGACCATGCAGATCGTGCTTCAGGATATCGGCAGTTGGTTGGACGGTCGTTTCAACGACAACCCGCTCTTTACCGTCCACCGCCTGGACCAACAGACCCTGGAGCTTCGCCCCCGTGATCCAGGTATGGAGTCGATGATTCAACGCATCGAGCTACGTTTGGGAGCACAAAAAGGTGTGGTGGAGCAAGTGACGATTGTCGAGGGGGAAGAGGACTTCACCGTGATTACCTTTTCCCAGCTTGTGCTGAACGAGGAGATTTCAGCCAACCGCTTCACAGCCCCCTGATCAGGCCCTGACAGACCGAGTCGAACCCTAGTGAACAGGCCCTTCTTCTGCTTACCTCGGCCTACGGCTTCTTAATTCCTGGGTGAACAAGGCAATAGTGTGTACCGCTCGGCTAAATTCAGCAGCGAAGGTGCGCCCCTGGCAAAAACGGCTTCAGGGGAGGTACTGGCGACTTACCCTTCCGCTGATCACCATGCTCCTGGCCGCCTGCAGCACCACCAGGCACGCCTCCCTCCCGGCGATGACCGCTGTGACGTCCGCGCCCATTGCCGAGCGTTGCGCCTCGTTTTTTCCCAAGGGGCGCTGGCAGTTGACCCATGAGATCAACTTTCAGCTCGCCAGTGGCGCCAACGGCCATGGCGTGGGGGTGCTGATCATCGATGGCAACGCGCTCAGCTGCGCCCTGATGACGACCGAGGGGTTGACGCTGTTCGCGGCCCGCTCCCAAAGCGACGGCATCCTGCAGGTTCTGCGGGCGCTGCCTCCCTTCGACAGTCAAGGGTTCGCCGCCGGCCTCATTGCTGACGTTCGGGCGGTGTTTCTGCCCCCGCCAGGTGTGGTCAGCGTCGGTCGCCTGGCCGACGGCCGGGTCCAGTGCCGCTATGCAAACGGCCAGGAAGTGACCGATGTTCTCCCGAAGATGGACGGTTGTTTCCGACTCTCGACCTACGCACCGATGGGGTCGTCCGGTGAAACGCCGGTGCAGACCCGCACGGTCGATGCCCATAGGTGCAACCAGCTCGGCAACGCTCTCATGGCGCACGAGCTCAACCTGACCGGCCAGGGTGCTGCCGGTTATACCCTAAACATGCGACTACTGAGCGCCGAGCCCTTGCCGGCCATCACCCAGTGAATCTGCCATGAAATTTCGTCTAATCTATCCGAAATGGCCAAAACTGACCCAGCAAACCGAATTCCACCTCCCTCCCCATGGCCCGGTCGTCTTTGCCGCAACCCTGCCCGGCTATGTGGACGTCGACTTTATCGACGAAAACCTCGAATCGCTTGATTTTGACGATCCGGTCGATCTTGTCGGCATTTCGATGATGCTGACCGTGCAGGTGAAACGGGGCTGGGCCATCGCCGACGCCTACCGTGCCAGAGGGGTCAAGGTTCTGTTCGGCGGCATCGCCACCATGCTCCATGCCGAGGAGACGATGGCCCATGCCGACGCCGTCTTTCTCGGAGAAGCGGAAGGACGCATGGAGGAGATCTTTGCCGACTTTCGCCAGGGCAATCTCCAGCCTTGTTACAACTTTCTTGATGATCGCCCCGATATTGGCCTGGTGGGCACGGCCCGCCGCAGTATTCTCAATCGCTCGCTGTACAATCACAAAGGGGTGCAAATGGTCGATCTGGTCCACGCCTCGCGCGGGTGCCATTTCAACTGCTACCCCTGTGCCGTGGCCTACCTCGGCGGCCGGGAATTTCGCCCCCGACCCATTGATAAGACCATTGCCGAGATGGAGGCCATCGACAATAACCGCCTCTTTCTAGTCGATAACTCGCTGGCCCAGGACACGGCCTGGGAAATGGATCTATTTCGGGAGATGATTCCGCTCAAGAAGAAGTGGTGCTGCCACCCCATCGAAGACAAGCCCGAAGTGCTCGATCTTGCCGCCCAGGCCGGTGCCTGGTATGTCTACCAGGCGGTGTTCGACACCTCGGACTACATCCGCGAGCGGATCAAGCGTTATCACGACCATGGCATCGGCGTGGAAGGAACGATCCTGCTTGGACTCGACAGCCATACCGAGGATTCCATCAAACGGTTGATCGATTTCCTCCTCGACATCGAACTGGATCTTGCCGAATTCACGGTCCTGACCCCGTTTCCTCACACCAGGGCCTATGCGGATCTCCAGCGGCAGAACCGAATCATCTCCACCGACTGGGATGACTATTCGGCGGACAAAGTCGTCTATCAGCCCAAGCATATGTCTCCGGAGCGGCTGCAGGAGTTACTCGCCTACGCCTGGGATACCTTTTACCGGGACGAATCGCAGAACATCAAGATGGCCAAACTGTTCCAACAGGTGGTGCGCAAGGAGATGGCGGACAATACCTTCAGGCCACGCAACCGCGAATTGAGCAACCAGACATTCGGCAAGGTGCAGCCTCGACGATGAAGCCCGCAATCCCCTGCAATGGTGCGGAGGTCGCCGCCCTGCTGACCCGACCGGTCGATCCGGCCCTGGAATTCGTCGATGGCGGCACGACCCTTGGCTCGGTGCATGGGATGGCGGCCTGGCTGCGGCGGCAGTTCGCCGATGACGTAGAACGACCAACACTCTGCCTGGCAACCGATAACCGTGCCTGGATTGCCGCGGCCCTCCTGTCCTCCCTGGCCGGCGGGCCGATCGTGCTCCTGCCCTACAGCTTTTCCTCCCAGGCATTGTCGGGGCTGCATCAGGCAACCGGTTGCAGGCATGCCCTGGTCGCCCCGGAGCAGCCACCCCCTCCAGGCATGGAACCAATCCGGCCGCTGGGGGAGGGCGGCCGGATCCTGGCCCCATTGCCCGCCATCCATCCAGATGAAGAGCTGCTCCGTCTCTATACCGGCGGTACCACCGGCGCGCCCCAACTCTGGAGCAAGACTGGCACCAACCTCTTTGGCGAGGCCCTGTTCCTTGCCGCCCATTTTGCTGTTTCGTCCTCTGATCGCATCCTTGCCACCATCTCTCCCGCGCATATCTACGGACTGCTCTATTCCGTGCTCCTGCCCCTGGTTTCCGGGGCATCGGTCGTCCCAGGAATACCGTCCTTTCCCGAGGAGATCGTGCGCTGCGTGCGCGAGCGCAAGGCAACGGTGCTCGTCAGCGTTCCCCCGCATTATCGGGTACTGCGGGGCAAAGGTTGTCTAGGGGATTCGCTCCGTCTCGCCTTTTCCTCCGCGGGCATGCTCGATGTCGCGGACAACAACGCATTCAGCCTGGCCAATCGCTGTGGCATTGTTGAGATCTACGGATCCACCGAGACTGGTGGCATCGCGCTGCGCAACCGCTCCCGTGGAGAAAGCGGGTTCACTCCCTACTCCACCATCGACTGGCAGATCCACAACCAGCGGCTTCAGATCCGCTCCCCCTATCTTTCACCCAGCCTGCCGCTGGATGCAGCCGGAGGCTACCTCGCCAACGACTGGGTCGAGGCCGACGGGACCACGGCCTTCCAACTGCGAGGACGCACCGATTCCGTCATCAAGGTTGGGGGCAAACGGGTCGATCTCGAGGAAGTCAAGGCGGCGATCAAGGACATGCAGGGGGTTACCGATTGCCTTGTCCTGGCACTGCCCGATCGCGGCAGTCGTGAACACCGCATCGTCGCCCTGGTGGAAGGGCCATGCGTGGAGATCGAGGAAATCCGAACGCTCTTGATGACCCGCTTCGAGCCCTACGCCCTGCCCGGCGCCATCAAAACCATCGATCGACTTCCGGTCACGGACAACGGCAAGGTCGACCGCAAGGCCGTGCTCAAGCTCTTTATGCCATGACGACGCTGCAAGAGGCATTCACTGCCGGATATGTCAGTCTCAGTGCCTGGTCGGATCTGCTTGATCGGATCAATGTCTTTCCGGTGGCGGACGCGGATACCGGTGCCAACCTCCGTATCAGCCTCAGCCCGCTGCGCGCCTGCACGCTGACATCCGCGCAAACCGCCGAGCAGATCATTCACTCGTCCACCGGCAACTCCGGCAATATCGCTGCCGCCTTTTTCAGTGTTCTTCTCCAGGCAACCCGTCCGGCCGAGCTGCCTGAACGCATCCAGGCAGGCTACCACGAGGCACGCACGGCCGTTGCCGTCCCCAAGGACGGCACCATGCTCTCCGTCTTTGAAGCGCTGTCCGAGCTGTTCGCCTCATCCCCATCGCTCGACGCCGCCCGTTGTGAGGACATCCTTGCCGACCTCCGCCAAACAGTGCTCTCTACTGCCGATATTCAAGCTGATTGCCGGCAAGCGGGCGTGGTTGATTCCGGCGCCTTGGGCATGTATGTCTTTTTCGATGGATTTTTCCGAACCCTGACAGGAATGGATGGCGAGCGTCCGTCACTCTTTGTCCTTTTCCACGGCTATCTCACCCTGGACGCGAAGTTTCGGCCACCAACAAGCGATGCGTATTGCGTCGATGTCCTCCTTGCCCCGACAAACGAGCGCTCCCTGGATCCGACCGAACTGGCCCGGTTGGGTGAAAGCCTGGTGGTTGTCCCCGAGCAGAACAGCCTGAAGATTCATATCCACACCCCTGATCCATCGGGGCTGCATGCCCAGCTGGCCGATCTTGGCGAAGTGAGCCGCTGGTCGGCTGAGCCGCTACATGCGGAGGCTGATGCCGCAGAGGCGCAATCCGTTGCGGCAGGCTGTCTGCACATCATGACCGATGCCGCTGGCTCCTTACCCCGCGAGCTGGCCCGACGCTACAATATCAGCCTCCTCGACAGCTATATCATCCACGGCGACAGCGCCCGCCCGGAAAGCCTCTGCGATCCGGTGCAGATCTATGAACTGATGCGGCACAAGCACCGCCTGACCACGGCTCAGGCCTCCTTGGCCGAACGGCATCAGCGCTATCGCACTGTCTTGGAAGAATTCGGCAAAACCCTCTATCTCTGTGTGGGCTCCGCCTTCACCGGCAACCATGCCGTGGCCCTGGCCTGGCAAGAACAGCAGGACCGGGACCAGCTCCTGGAGGTCATTGACACCGGCGCCGCCTCGGGACGCCTGGGGCTGATTGCCCTGCTGAGCGCCCGACTGGCCCAGCGAACCGCCGATGCGGACGCGGTTCGCCATCACGCCCGGCACCTGAGCCGGGCCTGCCGGGAGTACGTCTTCATCGACAGCCTCCAGTATCTGGCTGCCGGTGGCCGCGTCTCACGATCCAGTGGCCTGTTCGGTCATCTTCTAGGTCTAAAACCGATCATCAGTCCGACGGCGGCGGGGGTGAAAAAGGCAGGCATGGTCCGCAGTCGGGACGCCCAACTCGCCTTTGCCTGCGACACAGTGCGCCGTGAGATCACCACTCCGGCCCGCGCCGTGCTCCTGCTCCAGTACTCCGACAACGAGCCTTGGGTGCGCGAAATGGCCCAACCGCAACTGCACAGCCTCCTACCTGGGGCGGAGTTCCATCTGCTTCCCCTTTCATTGACCTCAGGGGTCCATATGGGACCGGGCACCTGGTCGCTGGCCTTTGCCGAGGAGCCGTAAGATGCGCGCTGCCATCGTTATGCCGGTGTACAATCATGGACCGCAAATTGCTGCGGTGATCGCGGCGGCACGCCCTCTGGGCCTACCGATGATCGTCGTCGACGACGGCTCCACCGATTCCACGCCCTCTGTTCTCCAACATCAGGAAGGTGTCACTCTGCTGCACCATGTCGAAAACCAAGGGAAAGGAGCGGCCCTGCTCACCGGCTTTGCCGAAGCTGCTCGCACCTGCGACTGGGCGCTGACCATTGATGCCGACGGCCAGCATGACCCGGCGGACGCGCTGACCCTGCTTGCGGCGGCAGAGCGAGGGGAACGAACGATCGTTGTCGGCAATCGCCAGGGTATGGTCGGTGACCATGTCCCCTGGACCAGTCGTTTTGGTCGTGGATTTTCCAACTTCTGGGTCCGGGTCTCCGGCGGTCCACGGATCTCGGACTCCCAGTCCGGCTATCGCCTGTACCCCCTTCCCGAAACCCTGCAGCTCGGGGTCGTTGCCCGACGGTACCAGTTTGAGGTGGAAGTGCTGGTGCGCGCCAAACGCGCGGGGATCGCTACCGTAGAAGTTCCGGTCTCGGTCGTGTACCAGCCCAAAGGCGTTCGCGTCAGCCATTTCCGGCCCTGGCGCGATTTTCTGCGCAACTCGAGCACCTTCAGCCGGTTGATCTTCAGCCGCATTTTTCGTCTGGGCAGCAACAAATGAGCCTTGCGCCCTACGCTGTCCTGGTGCGGATCTCACGCCTCGTCGGCCCCTGGTTCTTTGCCGGTGTCGCACGCTGCATTGCCACCGGCTACTTTATCTTTTCCCCCAAGGTTCGGGAAAGCCGCCGTCTCTATGCCATCGTCTTCCCTAAGCGGAGCCGCTGGTTTCATCTCTGGTGCGCTTTTTGCCAGTACCAGAGCTTCACCACCATCCATTTTGATCGTTTTCTGACCAACGACGGCCAGCTGCCGATCTTTACCTGTGAAGGGGTCGAGGCGCTGAACGAACGCATCAATCATGGCGGGGCACTTCTTTTAATGTCCCATCTCGGTAACTGGGAGATGGCAGCACGGCTCATGATGCACCAGGGCTACGAGACGCCCCTGCTTCTCTATATGGGCGTCAAGGAAAAAGAGGGGGTGGAGCGACGACAAAAAGAGGAACTGCAACAGGCTGGGGTCACGATTATTGGGGTTGACCAGGGCGCGGCCACTCCCTTTACCGCCGTGGAAGGCTTGAAAATACTGCGCCAGGGGGGCTTGGTCTCCATGGCTGGAGATATCATCTGGCGGCAGCACCAGCGCCGGATTCCGGTGCAGGTGCTTGGCCATCCGGCCTTTGTTTCCGAGGCGCCCTTTGCCTTTGCCCTGGTCTCCGGGGCACCGATTATTGTCTTTTTTGCCTTCCGCACCGGGCGCAACTGCTACCGGCTTACCTTTTCCGAGCCTATCTGGGTCATATCCGAGCGCAGAGAAGATCGACACCAAGCGATTGCCCAGGCAGCACAACGGTATGCCGACCTGCTGGAGGCGGCCCTCGGCGCCCACCCCCGCGAATGGTATCATTTCGACCGCTTCCTCCTCGATCCGGGTGACGCCCCTGACTCGCCCGATTCCCCCGGCAGAGGCTTCTTTCCTGGATAATTTTCTTCCATGGACTTTAAGGATAGTATTTCGGCTTTTTATATTTCCACCACCAAGATTCGTTACATAGATTAAGCCATCATGACAAGAGATGTACTGCAAAAAAAAATCCTGTCGATCCTTGTCCAAGATTTCGAATTCCAGGAACCGGGTCTGGATGACAACCTGCGAGAAGACCACGGCTTCGACAGCATCGACGCGATTGAACTGCTGGGTAAAATCGAACGTACCCTCGGCTTTTCCCTCACCCGCGAGGAAAAAGAAAAGGCGATGGAGATCAGGACGATCAACGATATCCTCGACTACCTGGAGAGGATCCAACAGGGCCGCGCCCAGTAGCCCTCCAGGGTTTGTTCGATGAAACGTCGCGTTGTTATCACCGCCTGCTCCGCCATCACCCCCATCGGGTACGGCCAACAATCCATCGTCGAGAGCCTGCGCCTAGGACGCTCCGGGGTCAAGCCACTGCGTGACGACGGTCTTCTCACCGACCATATTCACTCCCGCGTTTTTGGTACGGTCGACTACCCCATTGATTACGCGTTCAATCGCTCTCAGCGCAAAACCATGGGACCGGTAGCCTATTACGCCTGCCAAGTGGCCAAGGATGTGCTCGAGGCCTCCGGCCTCTCCAAGGAATCGATTGCATCCGGCCGCCTTGGCGTTGCCTTTGGCTCCACCCACGGCAGCCCAACGGTGCAGCGGGAGATCTACCAGACCTTTTTCCAGAACCTCGAGGCCGAATTCTCTTCCATCGGCGCGGTTGATTACCTCCGCTCCATGGTTCATACCACGGCGGTCAACATCACCCGCATGTTCGGCATCACCGGTCGGGTCATCGCCTCCTCCACTGCCTGCACCACCAGCAGCCAAGCCATCGGATTTGGCTATGAAATGATCAAATTCGGCATGCAGGATGCCATGCTCTGCGGCGGGGCCGACGAATATGACACCACCACCGTAGCCGTGTTCGACAACCTGCTTGCCTGCTCGGTCGGTTACAACGACTGCCCTTCCTGTACCCCCCGCCCCTTTGACAAAAAGCGCGATGGCCTGGTGGTTGGCGAAGGCGGCGCCGCTGTCCTTCTCGAGGAATACGAGTCCGCCAAACAGCGAGGGGCCACCATCCTCGGCGAGGTCATCGGCTTTGCCTGTAACAACAACGGCGGCGACCTGATCCTTCCCAACCTAGATGGCATCACCTCGACCCTGCGTCTTGCCCTTGACGATGCAAACATCGAGGCGAAGGAGGTGGACTATATCAGTGCCCACGCAACCGCAACCAAGATGGGCGATATCATCGAATCCCAGGCCATCGAGGCCGTCTACGGCCAATCTCCCTATGTGACCGGACTGAAAAGCTACACCGGCCATACCATGGGAACCTGCGGCGCGATGGAACTGATCATGACCCTGTACATGATGGCCGAAGACTTCCTTGCCCCCACCCTAAATCTTCAGGAAATCGATCCCCGCTGCGCCCGGCTCAACTATACGCCGAAGGTGATCGAAGCCTCGACCCGCATTGCCTCAATCCAGAATTTTGCCTTTGGCGGAGTCAACACCTGCCTCCTGATTAAAAACGGGAACGAGGTCCTGTAAAGGTGCAGCGGTGGAATGCGGATAGATTTTTCGATCTCAGCGTCACCCTCATTTGCTGGCTTTATTTTACCCTGGGTTTTCTCTTTCTGTTTGCACCGCTCTATCTGTGGAGCGGTCTTTTCCACAAAGAAAAAGCACGCGCCTTCCAGCGATACAACCGCCTCTTTTATCGATTTTTTTTTCGCATCCTTCACGCCGTCGCTCCACGACAGCACTGGGAGATCGATGCCACCATCGTCTCCCTTCGCGGTTCGGTGATTCTCTGTAATCATCGCTCCTATCTCGACCCCCTGCTGCTGATCGCCCATCTCCACCGCGCCACCACCATCGTCAAATCCGTCTTTTTCACCGTCCCCATCTTTGGTTGGGTGATTCGCACCTCCGGTTACCTGCCGGCCACGGCCACCGGCCCGTTCGCGGCCCTGATGCTTACGCAGATGGAATCCCTGCCTGCCTATTTCGCCTCTGGGGGCAACCTCTTTGTCTTTCCGGAAGGTACGCGAAGTCGCGATGGCCGGATAGCGCCCCTTCACCAGGGGGCATTGAAGATTGCCCGGCAATGCCGGGTGCCGGCCCATGTCCTAGTTGTGGAAAACACGGACCGACTTTTCACTCCCGGCGTTTTCCTCTTTGCCGCCAGCCAGGAAAACACGATCCGCCTGCGTCTTGTCGACACCATTGCCGTCCAGGATCTCCAATGCCGCCTTAGCGACCTTGGCCAACGGGTTCGCCAGGCCATGGAAAGCCAGCAGCGCGAGGCGGAATTGTCATAAATACGGAATGACGGTCATTCGCAGTCTTATTTTCGAAAAAGAATGAACACATTCAAAAATATCCAAGGATACTAAACATGCAACTCTACAACCTGGAGTTCAGTGAAGAAGAGATTCGCGCCGCGGCGGCGAACGACCGGCTGTTATCCATGGAAATTGAGTTCAGCCGGAAATGCAATTTTCACTGCTCATACTGCTATGTAGAGGATCCAGCCGCATCGACTTTAGAGATGTCACTCAAGGAGATCAAAGACGTTATTCTCCAGGCTAAGGAACTGGGTGCGCAAAAAATCATCATTCTGGGCGGCGAGCCTTCCATCTATCCCCACCTGGTGGAAATGCTCCATTTTCTCGGCGAGCTTGAGCTGGAGATTGAGCTGTTCACCAACGGCAGCGGCATCACCGAAGAGCTGGCTCAGGTTCTGGCCGAGGAACGCGTGCGGGTGGTCGTGAAAATGAACTCCCGCGATGCCGCGACTCAGGACCACTTGGCCGGGAAAAAAGGCGCCTCGATGATCATCAACCAGGCCATAGAGCGGTTGCACCGGGCAGGTTACCCTTCAAAGGAGCTGTTTCTTGCAGCCAGCACCGTTATCTGTCGGCAAAACCTGGGAGAACTGGTCGAACTCTGGCAGTGGTTGCGAGTGCGGAACATCGAGCCCTATTTCGAGGTCCTTACCCCCCAGGCCAACGCCGTCAAGAACACCTGGCTCTATGTCGAAGCCGAGGAGTTGCAGGATCTCTTCACCCAGCTCTCAGCCATTGACCGCGAACGCTTTAATCGCAAATGGGAGCCGCAGCCGCCGCTGGTCGGCAACCGCTGCATGCGTCACCAGGTTTCCTGTCTGGTCACTGCCCAGGGGGATGTCATGCCCTGTGTTGGCGTGACCATTGCTCTGGGCAATATTCGTCGGCAACCATTGGGCGATATCCTGAAAAACAGCGAGGTGATGAAAAACCTGAAAAACTACCGGCAGACAATCAAGGGATTCTGCAGCACCTGCGAAAAAAGCGGGGAATGCTATGGATGCCGGGGCGCAGCCTATCAGATGACCGGTGATTACCTTGCCTCCGATCCGACGTGCTGGCGGAATACCATTGCGGCCTGTAGCCAAAAACCGGAAGCGCAGTAAAGAGATGGCGGCGAGAGAAAAGATCGGGACGGCAGGATGAATATTTTATTGATCAATCCACCCAATTGCGGACGCAGTATTCCCGAAGAGCGCTACGGTATCACCTCGATTAAGCAGATTTTTCGCGGTGAACCGCTTGGTCTGGAAGAAATCGCGGGCAATCTCCAAGGTCACGTGGTTGATCTGCTCGATCTCAAGGTGGAGCCGGAGGCCCTGGAGTCACGGCTGATGGAATGCTCCCCGGATGTGGTCGGCATCACCGGTGTTACCTGCGAGGCCAACACCATGCTGCGGATTGCGGAGACCACGAAAACGGTCTGCAATGCCATCACTGTGGTCGGCGGTGTCCATGCGAGCAGTGACCCCCATTTTTTCAATCACTTGTCAATCGATTACATTGTCTGCGGACTCGGCAAGCAATCCTTTGCCAAATTGACAGCGCTTATCGAACAAGGGATCAGGCCGAGCACCGGCCTCCCCTCGGGGGTGCATCAGACCACACCGGGAAAACCCTTAGCGTTACAACCACATACATCCACCGCCGAGGATATGGCGGAACACCGGCCGCCCGCCTATGACCTGGTTGCCCCTTACCGCAGTCACTATGTCATCGAAAAACTAGGTATCCGCATGGGATTTGTGGCCTCGGCCTTTGGCTGCCCCTACTCCTGTGCCTTCTGCTCGATCAGCGGCCAAACCTGTGGTGTGTACCTCACCCGCTCACCGGACGCGGTTATCCGCGATATCCGCCTGCTGCAGGATATCCCGGTTATTCGCCTCGTCGACGCCAACACCTTTGGCTCGATCAAGCGGGCGACTGCACTTGCCCACGCGATCATCGATGCCGGAGTCAATAAAGAGTTTATCGCCGATATCCGCTCCGACACGGTGGCTCGCCACCCGGAGATGCTGCAACTATGGAAGGAAGCCGGCTTGCGGGCGGTGATCATCGGCTTCGAGGCCATCGACGACACCACTCTGCTCTCCATGCACAAAGCCAATCAGGTCCGGATGAACACGGAGGCGATCACCATTCTCCATGAGCTGGGGATTACCATTGTCGGCGATTTCATTATCCACCCCGAATGCGAGGAGCAGGATTTTGAGCAGCTGAGCACCTATCTGGCCAACCACACCATCGATCTACCGATGATCACGGTGATGACACCCCTGCCGGGAACCCCCCTGCATGCATCCCTTGCTTCGCAGATCGTCAACCATGACCTTGATTATTATACCCTGACCAATGCCGTCCTCCCTACCCGATTGGACGAGCAGCGGTTTTACAGCGCCTATGCCGAGCTGATTGCCCAGAGCCATCGACATGCCAGGATTTAAGTGGTGGACGCCTATATTACCAACCTTGCCTCTTTTCTTCCTGGCCACCCAGTTGCCAACGAGGATATCGAACTGTATCTCGGTCCGGTGGATCGCGTTTCCAGTCGCACAAGAACCAAGATCCTCGCCGGTAACGGCATTCAGACCCGCCATTACGCCATTGACCGAGAGAACGGCGAGCCCACCCATACCAATGCGCAACTGACGGCTGAGGCTATACGCCGCCTCAATACCTCTGGAAACGGCTGGTCCTGTCTTGTCTGCGGCACATCTTCTCCGGATCAACTGATGCCGGGGCATGCCTCCATGGTCCATGGCGAATTAGGCCAATCGCCCTGCGAGGTCGTTAGCACCGCCGGCATCTGTCTTTCCGGCGTGATGGCCCTGAAATACGCGGCCATGGCAGTGGCGACGGGATCGGCGGCAGGCGCTGTTGCCACAGGATCGGAGCTCGCCTCCTCCTACATGCGCACCGATTTTTTCGCGCAGGCAGGCTGTCGGCGGCTTGGGAATAATGCATCGGAACCCTCTCATCCGGCCTTTTCTTTTGAGGAACAGTTTCTGCGGTGGATGCTCTCCGATGGAGCCGGAGCCGTCCTCATCGAACCTGAATCGCGTGGACCCTTGAGTCTGCGTATCGATTGGATTGAACTCACCTCTCAAGCGCATCGCCTCGCCACCTGCATGTATGCGGGCTGCAGCAAGCAAAATGGCGGTGAGATCGTCGGTTGGCGCGAGGCATTGCGCCAGGGAGAGTCGGGAGGAGTGTTCACCATCAAGCAAGATGCCAAGCTGCTCAACCGAGAAGTACTGCCTGCCTTGGTCGGCAACTGTCTTCCCTCCATTGTCAGCAAGCACAAGTTGACGGCCACTGAAGTCGACTGGTTCTTACCGCATTATTCATCAGCCTATTTTCGTGAACCCCTTGAGCGCCAGCTCAGTGATATCGGATTTGCCATTCCCCAGGAACGCTGGTTTACCAATCTCAGCACCAAGGGGAATACTGGGGCCGCTTCCTTTTATATCATGCTGGAGGAACTGGTGCTCTCGGGCCGGCTGCGCCCGGGCGACCGGATTCTCGGCTTTGTCCCGGAGAGTGGACGGTTCGCCGTGGGCTATCTCTTACTCACCGTGGTCTAAGTCGTAGGGAGAGTACTTGCGGATATGCGATGCAAGGCTGGCCGCTGACTGGAGGACGATGCGGCTGGTATTTTCCGATTCAATCCGAACACCGTAGTCTTTCTGGACCATAACCACGATTTCCAGGGCATCAAGCGAATCGATACCCAACGCCGATTCGGGTCCGATCAACGGATCATCGGCCTTGATGCTTGTCGTCTCCACATCCTGCAGATTACATGTCGTGCAGATGGCCTCAATGAGTTCTCTTTCGAGAGTATCTAATCCCATGTGTCGTTGTTTGTTTCTTGTAAAAAGGGGAAAAGGGGGAAGCATGGCGATCTCCCATGCCTTATCTGTATGCTCTTTTCCAGGAGATGATCAGCATCACCGCGGAAAAGGCCACAAGCCTGCCCAGATCAGGCAACGTACTCTCCCAGGGATTGCCACGGATGAGCAGGTCGGAAAAACAGGTGATCGCCCAGCTGAGCGGGGAAAGAATGCTGAGCTGCTGCATCAGCGGGGGCATGGCGTAGACCGGCACCATGATGCCGCCCATGGCCGCAGCGGCAACAACGATGGTGGCGCCAAGGGTGGATGCCTGTTCATAGGAGCGGCAGACCGAACCCAGGCAGACACCGAAACCGCAGGCCGCCAGACTGCTTGCGCACACCGGCAGGAGCAGTGATAACGGATTGATCGGAAGGCTGAATGCCTGCAACCCCAGGTGCGGAAAGAGATAGATACCGACTAAGGCAATCAGAATAAACTGCACCACGCAGACACCGAGGTAAGCGAACATCTTCCCCGCCAACAGGGATATGGGTGAAACCGGCATGGCAGTGAGCCGCAGGGCTACCCCCGATTGCCGCTCGGTGAGGATGGTCCCGGCGATGGGGATGGCGGTGAAAAACATGCCGAACAGGGCCCAGGCGGGCACATTGCGGTCAACGGGATTCAAGATCTCGTCCATGGAGGATTGACTTGAGTGCCCGGATTGTTCGGCAATGGTGGTGAGGGAGCGCGAGAAGAGCGCGCGCAGATCCTCTCCGGAACCGTTCCCGGCCGGAGTGCCGGCGCCGGCTTGTGCCGTTAACCGTGCCCCCAAGCGAGTGGCCTTCATCTCCAGCTCGGTTGCCTGGGCCGCCATCTGCACCCGGGCGAAGATACCGGCCCGAAATCCGACCATGGTCGCGGGGTCAAAGAGAAGATCGAGGGCAAGGCTTGGGCTCTTCGAGGTGGCATCACCGGCCAATTGGCGGTCGATCTGCTGCTGGAGCCGTGCCGATGCCCCCTGTTCGAGGATCAAGGCCGCCTGGCAGGTTCCGGCGGTGACGGCTTGGCGGAGCTCGTCTGCAGATCCGGTCCAGGGGACGGCTTCCAGTTTCCCGGTCTGGAGATAGGCCGTAAGTCCGTGGGCAAAGGGCCCTTGATCATCATCCTGCACACAAATTTCGGTTGGCCGTTGCCCGGAGAGCTGGAGGATGTTTTCCTGCACCAGGGTGATGACCACCACCAGGGTGACCGGCATGAGAAACAGCACCAGTAACCCGGCATAATCCCGGGCCAACAGCCGCAATTCTTTATGGGCGCTGGTGAGCAGTGCGCGCATATTCAATGGTCCCGCAACGCGTTGCCGGTCAGCTCGAGAAAGATCTCTTCCAGATTCTGATATTCCGATCGTTGCAGCAGAAGCTCCGGCGCCCCCTCTTTGAGAATCCGCCCCTGATCGAGAATGCCCACCCGTGAGCAGAGTTCCTGGGCTTCCTCGAGGTAATGGGTGGTATAGAGGATAGTGGTTCCCGTTTGTTGCAGGCGGCGCAACTGCTGGTGGATGAGATGACGGGATTGGGTATCGACCCCAACGGTGGGCTCATCGAGAAACAGAATCCAGGGATCGTTGAGCAGCCCGATCGCCAAGTTGAGCCGCCGTTTCATCCCGCCGGAGTAGGTTGCAACCGGCTGCCTGGCTCGGTCCTGGAGCTGGCAGAATTCAAGACTTTGCTCGATCCTGCTCTTGATCTCCTTCCCGCGCAGTCCAAGCAGGCGGGCAAAATACCATATATTCTCCATTCCGGTCAGGCGCTGATAGAGCGCCAGTTCCTGTGGGACGAAACCAATCTTTGATTGAATCAATCGGGTATGACGGCCATAGCGCATGCCATGGATGCGCACCGCTCCCGAATCAGGCGGCTGCAAACCCGCGAGCATGGACATGATCGTTGTTTTTCCGGCGCCGTTGGGGCCAAGGAGTCCATAGAACTCTCCTTTGGCGATGGTCAGGCTAAAACGATCAACGGCCGGTTCCGGCTGCCCTTTGTAGTGCCTGGACAGAGCCTCGGCTTCAATGGCGGGATCGGCGATATAGGCTTGAGATACCTTCATGCAAGCTGTCGAACCCATCGCCGTAAATCAGTATAAACCTGCTCTTCTAGATCGGCGCACCGGCGGATATGCTCGGCAGCATTGGCATAGCTGTCCCCCGGTTTTTCCCGTTTCTTGCAGAGGCGGGCGGCCATGACCGCAAAGGCGCGCCACTGGTCACCGGCTTCGATCAGACCTGTCGCACAGGCACTAAGGCGCTCATCGTCAAGACGGCCGCTGCTTTCCTGGAGAAAGGCCGCATACATGAAGCGAAAGCCGCCTCCGCCCGTGCCGATCTCCTCCTGCATCCTCACCACATGACCAAGGTGGAGATCGGCTTTCTTCTGACCCAGTCGCCTGGGCCAACGACAAAGCCGCCCGGCAAGAAAACGCATCCCCTTGACCCCGATCAGGAGGAACGGACTGGCGGTCATCATTCGGCAGACCACATCGATACCCTGGACGATGGCTCGCCGCTGGTCAAATTGGGTATCGACCTGCGAGAAATGATACATCTTGCCCTTGGGTGCCAAGGCTCCGGCTGCGAACCGCGCCTTGGCCAGATCCCGTGTCGGACACCGCTCCGGTTCGGGAAAGACCGGGTCGCTGATCAAATACTCATCTCCCTCTTTGCCGTAGACCACCAGATTATGGGCGTTAAAATGAAAACGCAGGGCCTTGGGAAAATACGGCAGCCAGAAAACCCCGGTCTGCAGGCCAACGGGAATGGAATCCGCCAGTTTTTGATCCAGAGCCGCCATGGCTATTCCAGGATCTGAAAAGGTTTGTTGCTCAAGGGTAAAGCCTGGGATCTTCGAGATCTGTTTCAACAGGGAGCCGGCAGCGCCCCGGTAGGTGACCATAGGCAGATGGTTGAGACGGATAAAGGGCAGATAGGCAAAAAAGAGCCCGCCGCCAATGCCGAATGCGGTGGCCTCATTGATGTCGATCCCTTGGTAGCTGAGCAAGTTGGCGGCAACCCCGCTCTCGCAATGCGCCGCCTGCCGGTGGGGAAAGTCAATATGAATATTTTCAGTCATGGCGCCCCCTATGGTAAACAGCCGGCAAGAGGCGGCCTGCTTGCAAATCATCCTCGGAAATCTGGAAAAGCTGTGCATACGGCCGTAAATCATCGCGCGACAGCCGCCTGAAAAAAAATGGCAAGAGATGGAGATAGACCTTCCACAAGGGCAGTCGGGCATAACTGGCAAGCAATCGAGGGCTCATCTGATTGGCGGCCATGTAGTGATACAGGCAACTGGCCCGTCCGGAGGCGATTTTACGTGAAGCCTGGTCGATATGCCGATCAATCTCCTGCCAGGCTTGGTGATTGACCTCGTTCACCGGTTGCCAGCCATCCTGTTGATCCGTGCTAACCCGGCCGGAATCATCGGGAATATAGTTGAGAGTGTGCAGACCGTCGGTGATGGAACGGGCCTCTTGCTCCGCATTCTCAGAAGGTACTGTTTGCTCATGTATAATCAATGGGTGTCACTTCAGAACGAAAAGCCGGCAAGAAATTGCACCGAGTTCAATGGATCATTGGGCATTTCCGCGCCAGCGTTGGAGATATGGTGATACCGGAGTTCAAAGAGGAGCCAAGTTCCTGAATCGAGTCGATGCGCTAGCCCCAGGGCAAACTGATAATTGCCGTTCCAGTCGGCGCCCATGCCGGGAATGTCGGCAAAGCTGTAGACTGGACCGCCGCCACCGAAAATGTAGGGCTGCCAGTCTTCGTCGGCGGTAAAGGTGTAGGAAGCCAAGGCGTTGAGCCCCAGCATCAGCGAACTGTCCGGTTCGGTGACAATATGCACCGGGAGCTCGATGAGGGTTGAATACCGTCCCTTGAGCCATCCTGCGCCCAGGTTGTCGATGGTCAGATGTGTGTATCGTGGCACGATGTCGATGGTCTGGACCCGTTGACTGGTTTGCCCCCAACCGGGGATGCTCTGCCCATAGCCCACGTTTAGCGACCACATATCCTGGGAGGTGTCCCAGCCTAGGGCCGCCGGAACAGCGACAAAAAACCAGAGCACCCCGGACATGCCAACCGCCCACTTCCTCAATGTATACTTCATGTATAGATGCCTCCAAATTGCAACATAGACCAGTATCAGACTGGTCATAGAACTTTCAGATCATCCATAAGGGGACCGTAAGGTCTCTCGGGTAGTGCCACAAACTATAGGGATGGCGAGAAATTATTACGCCTTTAAATCAAATGGTTCAAGAAAACGGTCATCCTATAAATAAGGGCGCTATCCGAATGGGATCGATTTGATGCCTATATAAAATCCCGGGAGTCAAAGCCAGGGCTCACGCATCCCGGCCCATTAACCTGGCTGCCCGATATGGCGTTAAGCTGCCGACCTAGGCAGAGTATCTTACAGACGAGAAAAATAGCAGCAAACTGTCAACTGCGCGCAATGCCTTGGGCCACGAAGCGATCTATGCAGCCCATCCAATCGGCTACTCTTATCCCGAGGAGAACTATGATATCGAACTCGTTGCTTTTAATGTTCTCCTTATCGCAGGAGTCATTGGGCTTCGAACGCCATTGCTTACTACCAGCTCAAGCGTTCGAGCATATCACACGTGGAACCTGGAACCTGGAATAGACCTCTACAACGAAGTTGCCGAAACTGACCAAGCACCGCTGGTGTCGTGGCCGATCTCAAGCGTGGTACCGGCACCAGGTCAGGATTGCCTTGGTAGATATCCTGATCATGGGTGTCCGCTATCCGGTGGGCTTTCGACACCAAAGCCCTATCCACGCTGACTGCTACCCGCGTTTCGCAGAAGGTGCGTATCTGACCGGCGAGCGACAGGTAAACTGGACCCCATGTCCAGGACAGTTTTCCCCTGAATTTAGAAAGTGTCCATCAATTGTTTCCCGATGCGAGCGATGCCGCCCGAAATCCCCCCTAGCCCCCCTTTGCGAAAGGGGGGAAGTTGTTGATGGACGCTTTCTTAGGTGTTGATCATCGGTTGGTCCAAGCGCACGACCGGTGGGAGCGGCGCCCCGCCGCGACGGTCGCGCGAGCGCGGCGGGGCGCCGCTCTCACGGCGGGCTGCACGATGTCGATTCAAGCGAGCAGGCGATCCGATGATCAAGGCCTGAATTTAAGTTATCGTGCCGACTTTGGTCCCAGCGATGCACCTTGGGTGGTGGTGCGCCTGGAACCCCTGCAGCAGCCCGCGCGTCGCGCCGCCCAGGAGCAGTAGGAGCAGTAGGAGCAGTAGGAGCAGTAGGAGCAGTAGGAGCAGTAGGAGCAGTAGGAGCAGTAGGAGCAGTTGTGCCGCAAGCTCACCGGCCTGGGGGCCAAGATTCCCGGTGGGAAGTGGTTGCGCATCGAGGTCGGCGACTCGCCGCTTTGACCCTGTCCCGCTTCGCAAACTGTCCAACAATCTGGGTGATTTATCGGCTATTCCGGGAGGTCTGATATTTCAATCGCCCGAGCCGTTGGGGCGAATTCATTCGCCCTCACGCCAGTGCCAAGGGCGACTAAAGTCGCCCCGAGGTTTGTCAGACAGCCTCTCAGCTCACCAGCACCCGCAGTGCAGTGACGATACGGGAATGAACTATGCCTATCCGGTTGACTCAGGTAGACACCAGATGCGGGGGGAGTAGGTGCCGGACGCTCGTTCGCTTTGGGATGGGGGCGTTGATCATCGAACCGTCCAGTCGGTTGAGTCGACACCGTGAATCCTTCAAGGCAAAGCGACGTGGGAGCGGCG
>NZ_JAAIJR010000359.1 GCF_010915725.1 Thiorhodococcus mannitoliphagus | reverse complement strand
CGCTCGGCGCGCGCGTGAGTCTGCTGGCGGCGGCCTTGAGTTCATTTGCGGAAGCGCGCCGCGTGCTGTGGGAGGAAGGGGTCGAGCTGAACGTCAAAACCGTGCGCGCCATTGCCTATGCCTTCGCCCAGCGGGCGCGCGCCATTGAGCTGGGAGCGGGCCACGTGGAGCTTGGGGATGTCGCGGGGCGCCACGTCGTGATCTCGTGTGACGGCGGGCGCCTGCGCATTCGCACCAAGAAACGCGGACCACGGACGAAGAAAGGGCGATGTCGTTACCACGCGGTGTGGTGCGAGCCGAAGCTGTTCGTCATCTCGGTGGTCGGGCCCGATGGTCGCCAAGAACAGCGCTTCACGCCGCTGATCGACGCCACGCTCGCCGGTCCCGACGCCCTGTTCGAGATGCTGGAGAGCGCCCTGAAACGGATCCACATCGAAGCGGCTCAACGCGTGCTCTTCGTCGCCGATGGAGCGCGTTGGATCTGGACGCGCGTGAAACGACTCTGTCAGCGTCTGGGCCTGGCCGGGAAGCTGCTTGAGTTACTGGATTTCTACCATGTCGTCGAGCACTTGGGCGCCGTGGCCGAATTGAAGAAGTCGTGGAGCGCGGCCCAGCGTCGGCGCTGGATCAAGCAGCAACGCAAGCGTTTGCGCCACGGATACGCCCACGCCGTCGTCCAGGGCGTCGATCAACTCTGCCGAGGTCGCTTGAGCAAGGCCGTGCGGACGCAACGCGATTATTTTGCTCGCAACCTCAACCGCCTCGATTATGTGGCAGTCAAGGCGGCTGGTCTGCCCTTGGGAAGCGGGGCAGTGGAAAGTGCCGTCCGCCGGGTGATCAATCTCCGCTTGAAGGGGGCGAGTATCTACTGGCTCAAGCCTAGCGCCGAAGCGATGTTGATGCTTCGCGCCTACTTCAAGGCCGGGCGCTGGAATTTACTGAAAACTATGGCAAATGCATCCTTCATACCCGCCTC
>NZ_JAAIJR010000358.1 GCF_010915725.1 Thiorhodococcus mannitoliphagus | reverse complement strand
GTAGAGGAGTTGGATTGGTTTGCCGATGGCATCGGCAAAGGCCACCAGACGGTGGAGAAACTGCGTGCGTCTGCCACTGCTTTCCGGGCCGTTGTCGAGCTTGATTTGGAGCAGGGAAACCGCGAGGCGTTCGGTCAGCGGGAGGTGCTCCCACCAGTGCACCAGGCTGTCGACGATGAAATCGCTGGTCTTGGCCGAACTGCCAAAGATCACGGACAATTGCGCGGTGTCCTCATCGACAATCCCAAAGGGGGTGTATTTTTCCTTGCAGCCCATGTCGTGATCGGCCGCTTGGTTGTCCCCCCGCGTCTTTCCGCCACGGGCGTACTCGCCGATGTTGACGGTGGCTTTACAATCGATGCTGATCCGCTTGGTGGTGCCGTGCGTCATCGGTTGACCGTCTTTTTCCTTGATGTTGGTGAAGATGGCGTCCGTTTCAGGAATTTTTTTTTGAGGTTTCGCCTTGAGCACCCTGCGTAGCCGATAGCCATTGCGGTTGAGGACCTCCGCCATCGTCGCGGGAGAGGGCAGGACGTCTTCGGCAACGCCGTGCTGACGCAACTGCTTGAGCGCTTCCGCAGCCGTCAATCGGGTGTACGACAACGCGGTGCGGAACGTTGGATCCTGTTGTGACTGCGCGTGTGCCAACGCCCATAAGACGCGCGCGACGTCCGGGTGCTGATCTTCCCACAGCGGTTTGCCACAGAAGGCCTCTTGCGCCCCCAGGCAGGTCACTCCGGTGCGCTGCTCATGAAGTCCGAGTTGGACGGTCTCGCGACCCCACCCGAACACGCGCTCCGCTTGGCGGGCATTGCCCGCGCAATATTTCAGCGCCATCTTGGCCTGGAAGGAGCGACGTGTCGCCCCCGTCATCTTGGAACTCGCCAACGTCAGGTCATCGATTTGCGAGGGGAGCAACGAGGGCGCGGTCGCTTCTGTTTCGGCTGACATGGTCGGACTCGATAGGGTCAGTCTGTTGAGTAAATCCCATCTTAACCGGGTAAACTGTTATTCGGAAATCACC
>NZ_JAAIJR010000357.1 GCF_010915725.1 Thiorhodococcus mannitoliphagus | reverse complement strand
TGCTGCACGAGGCCGTCGACGGGCTCGACGTCCCCGTGGTTGGCGTGGTCAGTGATGGGCAACGCAGTCTCCGTAAGGCAGTGGTCAAGACGTTTCCCGGCGTGCCCCATCAGCTGTATCAATTCCATGATTGGAAACAGGCTGCCGGCCCGGCTTGGGAGGCCGACCGTCACGCCAAGAAGGAGCTGAAGAAACGGGTGCGCGCCATTCGTCCACTCGAGCGCGCGCTCGGGGATCGCGAGGATCACGAAGCGCAGGTGGTGCAAGGATCCTGTGCGGCGGTGCGCGGGGCGCTCAGTGATGAGGGTAAGGCGCCCCTGGAACCGGGCGGGCTGCGCCTGCATGAACGCTTGGAGCAGATCGATACCAGCTTGCAAGCCGTCGAGCAAAAAGGGGGGCTCTGCCGAAACCACTCAAGCGCTTACACGCCATCCTCGCGCGCGCGTTGACGGCCACGGCGGCGTTCTGGGCGCCTTTGGAGGCGATGTTTCACGCGATCCAAGAGGCCGTTGACGTGCTGGAGAATCCCGAGCAACGACCTGCCGCCGAGGTGAGGAGGGCCTATGAGCGCTGGATGCAGCGCTTCGCCGAGGCGCTCAAGACGCCCGCCGGCGAAGCCATTCGCGACTGGGGTGAGCACTTTGTAAAGATCACCCAGCGCTATTGGCCAGGACTCTTTCACACCTACGATGTGACTGGACTGCCGCGCACCAACAACGCGCTTGAGCAGCTCTTCGGCTCACTGCGCCATCAAGAGCGGCGCATCACCGGGCACAAGGTCGCCAGTCCCAGCCTCGTCGTGCGTGGTGCCGTGCGGGTGCTCGCCGCTGTGCTGACGCGAGTGAATCCACCGACACCGCTGCAGCTCGGTGAGGTCGATCCCGTGTGCTGGCGCGAGGAGCGCCGTCGGCTCGGCAAGCTGCGCCAAGCGCGCGTGATGCAGCGACGCTTTCGCCAGCATCCCGACACCTACCTCGCGGCGCTCGAGGAAAAGCTCCTCAAGCTCAATTTGCCTCCATAGTTTTTTT
>NZ_JAAIJR010000356.1 GCF_010915725.1 Thiorhodococcus mannitoliphagus | reverse complement strand
GGTGACGCAATTCTTGGTCTGGTGCGTGCGATGGCGCACGGTCGCAAAACTGGATTCGATCGGGTTGGTGGTGCGCAGATGCATCCAATGCTCCGCCGGGAAGGCGTAGAAGGCCAGCAACGCCTCGCGATCCTTCTCCAGCTTCTCGGTGGCCTTCGGGTACTTGGCGCCATAGCGTTTCACAAACCGCTCGAGGGCGCGGCTGGCCTCACGCCGCGTCGGGGCCATCCAGATCGCCTGCACGTCGGCCTTGCCCTTGCTCTGCAGCGACTTCGGCAAGGCCGCCAGTACATTGCCGGTCTTGTGAAACCAACAGCGTTGGTGCGTTGTTTCTGGATAGACCTGC
This sequence comes from Thiorhodococcus mannitoliphagus, assembly GCF_010915725.1. Classification (GTDB taxonomy): domain Bacteria; phylum Pseudomonadota; class Gammaproteobacteria; order Chromatiales; family Chromatiaceae; genus Thiorhodococcus; species Thiorhodococcus mannitoliphagus. The sequence goes on along the minus strand of NZ_JAAIJR010000356.1, from coordinate 692 downwards.
TCCAAGGCGTTCCAAAATCCCAGGGCGCCATCGCCGACTGCTAGGCGTGGTCCCAGGGCGAGCCCCTGGTCCTTGAGATCGCGCAGGACCGCGAGCCAGGATTCGGTGGATTCGCGAAAGCCGTCGCTGATCGCCACCCATTCCTTCTTGCCCTCGGGCGTCACCCCGATGATCACCAGCAGGCACAGGCGCTCATCGTCGTCTTCACGCAGCGCGGTGTCGATCCCATCGGCCCACCAGTAGACGTACTGCTGGTCCGTCAGGGAGCGTTGCGTCCACTCCTGATGCTCCTGTGCCCACTGCGCCTTCAGTCGCCCCAGGACGTTGGGCGAGAGCCCCTTGGCGTCCTCACCGAGCAGCACCTGCAAGGCTTCGCCGAGATCCCCACTGGAGACCCCCTTGAGATAGAGCCAGGGGATCGCCGCCGATACCCGCGGGGATCGCCGCACAGACGGCGGCACCAGACTGGAGTTGAACTTGACTCCCGAGCCAGAGCGGTCACGCACCTTGGGCACCTGCACCGGCACGGGTCCGATCCCGGTCAGAAGCTCACGCTCGGGCAAGTAGCCGTTGCGCACCACCGCCCGGCGTCCGTCCATCAGCCTGAGCGACGCGGACTCGCTCAAGAGCGCCTCGACCTCAACCTCGACGGCCCGCTGGATCAGCTGGCGTGCACCACGGCGCACCAACTC
>NZ_JAAIJR010000355.1 GCF_010915725.1 Thiorhodococcus mannitoliphagus | reverse complement strand
CGCGCTGGCTGAGCGCCACTACGACATCCCCGGCTCAAAGAACACCCGCCTGAGCGAGAAGACGATTGAGGCCTGGTACTACGCCTGGCTGCGCGGCGGGATCGAGGCGCTTGAGCCCAAGGCACGCGCGGACCGCGGACAGTCGAAGATTCCCCCCGCGATCCAGGAGGCGATCCTGGCGGCCAAGCGCGAGAATCCGCGCCGCTCCATCGACCGTCTCTGCCGCCTGCTCGAGCGCCGTGGTCAGGTCGCGGCCGGGCAGCTCACGCGCTCGGCCGTGCACCGTCTGTTACAGGCCCATGGGCTCTCGCGCCCGAGCGGGACGCCGAGCGAGCCGCAGGAGCACCGTGCCTTTGTCGCCGAGCACGCCGGTGACATCTGGTATGGCGATGTGATGCACGGCCCGCGCGTGCCGATCGCGGGCGCCCTGGGCAAGGCGTATTTGGTCTCGCTGATGGACGATGCCTCACGCTTGATCGCCCATTCGGCCTTTCGCCCCGGCGAGACGGCCCTCGATATCGAGGCGGTGCTCAAGCAGGCCGTGCTCAAGCGTGGGCTGCCGGTGAAGCTAGTGATCGACAACGGTCCGGCCTATCGCGCCAAGACGCTGCAAGAGATCTGCGCCCGCCTGGGCATCCACCTGGTCTACTGCCGTCCCTATCATCCAGAGGGCAAAGGGAAGCTGGAGCGCTGGCACCGCACCTTCCGCGATCAGTTCTTGGGCGAGCTCGAGGTCGCGCGCATCGGCGATCTCGAGGATCTCAACGCCCGTCTGTGGAGCTGGATCGAAGCCGTCTATCACCGCACGCCCCATGGGGGGCTGGCGGGGCAAACCCCATTGGCGCGCTATCAGCAGGATCTCGCGCGCATCCGTACCTTGGGCGAGCACGCCCCCCGCCTCGATGCGCTGTTCTATCACCGCCTCACCCGGAAGGTGCGCAAGGACGGCACGCTGTCCTACCAGGGCCGCTTCTTCGAAGTGCCCTATGCGCTGTCTGGGCGCTGCGTGCGCGTGGTCGTCGATCCCCATAGCGGTCAGGCT
>NZ_JAAIJR010000354.1 GCF_010915725.1 Thiorhodococcus mannitoliphagus | reverse complement strand
GAGAGCGGCGCATCTGATCCGCGGCATCGAAGCCGGCGCACTCCACCAGGCTTTCGGCGAGACAGAGGGCCATGGAGATGTCGTCCGTCCACTGGCAGGATTGGAGGCAGAAGGGGACCGCCGCCGATCATATCCTTGAGGGGCGCGAAGCCGCCCGGACGCGTGAATTCCAGCGTCGTGCCCAGCGCATCGCCCGCCGCGAGCCCGAGCAGGGCGCCGTGATAGCGCGCCGCTGCCGTGGGTGTGATTGCATCCGCTTGGTCAGTCATCCCGAGGGGTCCTCCCGCGCCTGTATCAGATCCGCCCTGCCGTGCCCGTGCGCCTCTGTCACTTGCGGGATTGGCCGTGCTCGGGAGGACAGTCGATCGTGCGGTCGGACATGGCCGCATCATGTCCGGTGGGATGGGCGGTGGGAGCGGTCCCGGCTCTGATTGTCCATGGGCTCTGCGCCGAGACTGGCCCTGAGGCAGGCGAGGGAAGATCGGCTGGCAATGCGATTGGAGCCGTTGTGGAGGGCTGACAGCCATGCGTCTTTACGATCACCAAACCAAGGCCGGCAACGCGGGCGATGTCGTCAAGCATCCGGCCCTGATGGCGGTGCTGAAGGGTCTGCTTGCCGAGCACGAGGGACCCTTCCGCTACGCCGATGCCTTCGCGGGCCGCTGGGAGTCGATCTTGCTCGAGGGCGCGGGCTGGGCGGACGGGATTGGGGTCTTTATCGCCCGTTGGCATGGAGCAAACCCGGATGTGCAGTCTTGGCACCGTCAGTGGCGCGCCGCTGCAGGCGCGCGCTACCCCGGCTCGACCCAGTTGGCAGAGCGCCTCCTGGCCAAGCACGGCCGTTACCAGATCCGCGCCTTCGAGATCGTCGATGCTTATGCGGCCAGCCTCCGCGAGGGGCTCGGCGAGGCGGCGGTCGTCACCCGCCCGGCAACCCCCAGCGACTGGACGGACTGGCGACCGGATCTCCTCTTCATCGACCCGCCCGGAGTGCGCAGCGTACGTCGGTCCGATGATCCGCTGTTGGAGGACCTGCTGGACCTTGCGGAAGGGCTCCCGAACGTGCTGCTCTGGCTACCGTTGGCC
>NZ_JAAIJR010000353.1 GCF_010915725.1 Thiorhodococcus mannitoliphagus | reverse complement strand
GGAAAGCCGCTTGTCCGGTTCTGAGAGGGGCCGGGTCGCAACCTGGACCACGGGCGAGATCATGTGGCACCGCCGGGAAACCAGGCGGCAAACAGAGAACACAAACGTCGCCCTACCGTCCGGGGAGTGCCCGGCCTACTCAAAACCCCGACCTTCTCCGGACCACTAGCCCCTTTTTTCGTACCTTTAATTCATCCGTCGTGAAGTACCGACAGGGCGTTGGGGTTGGCTTCAACGATCTTGAGCAGCACCCGGGCTGGGCCTGCTGGGCGAACGCGGTGCTGCTCCCAGTTCTGTAACGTCTTAGGTTTAACCCCGATCAGGTAGGCGAAACGAGTCTGGCTCAAGCCCGTGCGCTTCCGGATGGCCTTGACGTCCGGCTCCGGAAACTCTTGCACCCTCGCCCCTGCAACCACTTCGCCACGCATGTGGCAACCCATGTCGCGAATGCTCTCCAGCAGTTCGTCAAATTGCTTATCGTCCATGGTTCACCTCCACATCAATTAAATCGGCCAGACGCCGTAGCTGGTCTTTGGTTAGGTCTGCCGCGACATTCTTAGCGTAGGCGTAGACCAAGTAGCACTGATCGCGAGTGACCCAATGGTAGTAGATCACTCTCGCTCCGCCTCGCTTTCCTCTTCCGGGCAGCGGCGCACGCAACTTGCGAAGACCACGCCCACCGGGAATCAGATCACCTGCTGCGGGGTTTTCCAGCAGGATCATTTGTAGTTCGTGCAAGTCGTCGTCCGAGAACAGATCTTGAGCGCAGCGGATGAAAATGGGAAGTTCAACGAAGACCATACATCAGATGGTACGCTAAAAGCGGAGTTCTAGCACTTGAGTTTAGTTTTCTGTTGGCGATCTTTTGATAAAAAATTCGAGCCTGGCCCCTTTCTTTAGTCTAGTGGTCTTGAGTGAAAGTCCTAATACTGTTTCTGGGCGATCGATGGCATCCTACTCATCTGTCTTGAGTTTCGCCGATGAGTTGATGACACGATGCCACGCTGTACCCCGATTCCCGTTTCCCTCACCGACAAAGAACGTACCCAGTTGGAGGCGTTGGTGCGTCAGCACACCACGGCGCAGCA
>NZ_JAAIJR010000352.1 GCF_010915725.1 Thiorhodococcus mannitoliphagus | reverse complement strand
ATCAGTCCGCCATCCGCACGACGCCCGAGACGATCCCGAGGATCTGGATCTCCTCGTGGCGCAGATGGATCGGCTGCATCTGCAGATTGGCCGGCTGCAGACGAATCCCGTCGGCCTCGATGTAGAAGCGCTTGAGCGTCACCTGCTCACCGTTGATCAGCGCGACGACCATCTCACCGTTCTCCGCTGTCTGGCGTTGCTCGACGACGATGATGTCGCCGTCCTGGATCTGATCGTCCATCATCGAGTGCCCGCGCACCCGCAGCGCATAGCTGTTCTTGCGCACCATGTGGCGTGGGACCCGGACACGCTCCTGCTCCTGCTCCTCGACCGCATCGATCGGCTGACCGGCGGAGACATCGCCCAGGAGAGGCAGGTCCACCCCATCTTCGGCGATGAGGTCCAGCGGCTCGAGAACGGGTGTCCAGGTCAGATGGGTGCGTCGATTGATCAGAAAAGTCGGCTGGCTCATCGGTGATCTCCTTAAGAAGAAGGGCTGATCCATCAATGGGTTGAGCTGAGTCTAGCGCGACGGCAGAAGTGACGGAAGGCATTGTTTTCTAGGAGGTCCTGCCGGGGAAAGATGATCAGGACCAGGAGGAGTCCGGGAGCGCCGCACACTCCACTTGGCATGCGCACCCTTGATCACCCAACGCTCGATCTTGCCTGCGGGGGAAGCTAGCATGATCCTCCCCTCATTGATGACCCACCTCTGCACCGAGCCTCTGTCATGGTCTTGATGCTGCTTCCGCTCGTCGTACTCGCCCTTTCGGCCTTGCTGGTCGTGGGGATTGGCGCGCGGCGCTATTGGGCGCTGTATCTGCTCGATGGGCTCTATCTGATCGGTCTGCTCTATGCCGCCTATCTCACATTCCTGGTCTGGCAGGATTCTGGTTATGGGGAGAACTGGGCCATGTACGGGATGCTGTTCTTCGTCTGGCCCTATAGCGCGCTGGTGAGCATCCTGGGAGGGATCGAGATCGCCTTGCTGTGGCGGGATCCTCATCCGCACGCGCGCCGTTGTCGGCGCCTGACGGCGGTGATCGTGGCCGTGCTGGTGGGGCTGTCCGTGTCGCCGGTCGTGCTCGGATGATG
>NZ_JAAIJR010000351.1 GCF_010915725.1 Thiorhodococcus mannitoliphagus | reverse complement strand
CTGTTTGCTGTGCCTTGATCGCCGCCAAAGCCACTTTGGCCTTGAAGTCTTTGCTGTAGCGTTTGCGCGTCATCTCACCCCTCCGCTTGTCTTCACTTTACGCTTAGAGGGCTGTCTCAAATTTCGGGTCCACTATACTCAAGGACTTCGAGCGCCTGTGCAACACCGACTTCGCCTGCGAGGCCGATGCGCTCAAGGCCCTGGCGCGCTTCGAGAGCACCCTCAAGATCGCGATGCTCGGTGAGACCCACATCGAGGCGCTGCCCCGCTTCAAGGGCAAGGGGCGCCCGGCCAAGGGACGCGAGCCAGACTTCTTTGTCTATCGCATCGTCGGCGCGCTCGCCTCGCGAGTGCAGGAGCGGCAGCGCCGCCTCGAGCGCAAGAGCTGCTTCATCCTCGCCACCAACCAGCTCGATGAGCACCTCCTCAGTGATGAGGATCTCATCGCCGCCTACAAGGACCAGCAGAAGGTCGAGCGTGGCTTTCGCTTCCTCAAGGATCCGATGTTCAAGGCCGCGACGCTCTACCTCAAGAAGCCCGAGCGCATCATGGCCCTGATGATGGTCATGACCCTGTGCCTGTTGGTCTACGCCGCCTTGGAGCAGCGTATCCGCGAGGTCCTCAAGGCCGAGCAGGCCACCGTCCCCGATCAAACCGGCAAGCCCACCGCGCGTCGCACGGCGCGTTGGGTGTTCCAATATTTCAAAGGGATCCATGTGCTGGTCGTTGAGCACGTCGAGCAGATCGTGCTACACGTCGAGCAACACCACAGCGTCTTACTGCAGCTGCTCGGGCCGCGCTATGTGGCGATATATTCTGCAAGCGGCTGACGGGGTGCGGAATGACGGCTTTACGCCATCGCGTGCGGCATCGGCGCCGGTCTTGTGACCTGGCTCGCCGTGGACAAGGTCGCCTTCGAGATCGACGAGACGGTCTCCCGGGAGGGGATGCGCGCCGACATGCTGGATGCCCTGGCGGAATAGAAGGCTAACCTGACGGTTGCGCTGCACCAACGCCAAGAGGCGCAGGCACGGGGGCGCATTCCCGAATTTCCGACGGTAGGAAACTATTGAGCCGTTGAGCCCAGTCGTTTTTGAGGAGCCAGCGAGGA
>NZ_JAAIJR010000350.1 GCF_010915725.1 Thiorhodococcus mannitoliphagus | reverse complement strand
CGTCCAGGCTTCAGGGGCGAACGGCTTCCCGGGCTCTCTTCATAAACTCCGTTTATCACTCCTCCTTATCAATCCCTGAGAACAGAACATACAAGGGGCGACTTCAGTCGCCCTCGATACCTGCGCGGGTGGGCGACTGAATTCGCCCCCGTCCATCGAGGCATCGACGATGATTTCCAAACGGCCTCTTACATCCCTATTCTGCCATTAGCTTGTTTTCTCTCTTCATAACAAGTGGTTAGCAGGCAATGGTAGACATTGCGGAGCACCTGTTCTCGAAAAGAGGAAGGTGGGCTGATGTTTCTCATTTCCCGCTCATAGTAATCGATGCGCTGATTGATATCAGTTTCTTGTGTTGAGGGGTGTTCAATAGGTTTCATTGTGAATGTCTGGTGGTCAATAGTGTGAATTGCCGGTCAGATGGATCATTTCGAACCTGCACGCTTGGGCGCCCCGAAGGCGTCGACCTTGCGTCCGTAACACGCCGTTCCGCTCAAGGCAGCCGACCAAAGGAACGGTTAGCGACCTAACTTGAGTCCGAGTCTCACCGCTTTTATGCAAAGTGGCGCGCGGTATGCCTACTCAGGTCGTGGGAGACTGAATGCAGGCCCGGATGTCTCATGTGCAAATGCACATAAGATGCCAGTGGGTCTTGATCGTCGTTCCGTTGCGCCAGGCAAAGCCTGGAAGGAGAGGAAGATAGCGGACGGATAAGCGAATCGGAAACTCCTTGTTGTGGCCCACCGGGTGCAAGTCCCGAGCCGGTAAGGATTGGCCATCCACCGGAACCGAGTGTGGCGTGGTTCGGGAGTGATCCCGGCTGCGAAGCGAACACAGGGGGCGTGTAGGCTGTGTGATAGAGCCCCGAAACTGATGCCAGCGGAGCCGACGTCTTCGGAACAGCGGAAGGCAATAGTGTTGGCATTGTAGCGGCCTGATGTTGACACTCCGCCGGGGTCTGAGAGCAGGGCATGCACGCACGGGTCGCCCAGGAACCTGGGAGGGCTCAGTCGTTCCTTGTCAGTGACGCGGTGCGGGCGCCGCGTAAGAAGCCGCCCAGGCCCGTGAGCGGTGGTCCGGCCCACGGGAGCGAAGAGGACCGAGGGCAAGGTAGCGCCAAGCGAAGGCAACGAAGTGCGGCGCGATGACGGCTGAGCAG
>NZ_JAAIJR010000034.1 GCF_010915725.1 Thiorhodococcus mannitoliphagus | reverse complement strand
AGACAGAGATTGCTCTTGCCTCCGCACAACCAAAGCTTTGACTGTACAAGGATGCCTAGTTATCAAATAAGATGACTACAAGCGATCGGCAATATAGTAATTATAAAAATCGCATTTTATTGCTATAGCGAGTATAGCTCCAGCAGGATTCCCGTCACTGCTCCGCCGAGCAGGCCGCCGGTCAGTCCAAGGGGGATGTCGCGGAGGACGACGCTGATCTCTTGCTGTACCTCCAGATCCAGCATCGCGGAGGTTGTCCCCCCAAGGATCCAAATGCTCGCTGCAACCACGGCGGCGATAAGGCCGGCGACGACAGGCGCAGACAAGGCGTCCGGCAACCACCTCAGACTGCGGCCAACCAGCCAGCGCTCCGACACTTGAAAAAAGGTCCCGACCAAGGCCACGACACCGGCCGCGAGCACGAACATCCCAACGCGCTGGCCGAGAACATCGAGCACGTGGAAATAGGGGACGCACCACGGATAATGGTGCGTGATCGGCAGGCCCGCGCAGACATCCAGAGCCGATGGAGGTTGGGCGACGTCGCGTTCGAGATCGAGTTCGGTGACGACGCGTGCTGATCGCATAGTGGTGCTGCGCTACGCCCGAGAGCGTGGTGTCGGTTTGACCAGTCACGGCAGCAGGAGGTGCTGCCTCGACTGGTCGCACCAATGGGCCGGGAACTCAGCCCCACGGACCCGGCGCCGGATGACGTCCGCCAGCTTTTTCCGCCATTCGTCGTGCCGCGGGTGTCAGGGGATGCGGCCCTGCTGGTTCGCCAGGACCGCTGCCAGCATTGAGGCGGAAACCACCGGGGCGCCTCCGTAGCGGTCGCGCTCGAAATCGGAGTCGCCGGTGACGATGAGATCCGGCGCCGGCCGGGTAGTCACCAGGGCCACGAACGGTGCGTCTTTGGGGTCCCGAATGTGCTCGGTGACGGTCCCAGGCGTGACCAGATCTGCGATCAAGGCAAGCCTTGCAAGCAGGGCCTCTGGCCGGATCGCAGCGCGGGTAAGAAAGCGTTGGAGCCGCGGGCGAGCAAGCACATCCTGCAGCTCAGCCAGGGTCTCGCTGCTGAAGACAGGGGTGATTCTGCCTTCGATCACCGCATCGGTCGTGACGGGGTCGGCTGGATCACCGCCCTCAAGAGCGGGGCGATTCGTCGGCTGGTCGATGACGGGGTGATCTAGATGGATCTCTTCGATGAGGTCGATCTCTACGAATGCACCCATGAGGACTTCCCCGGCGGGCGTCTGGTGGTGTGCCGCAATCCGGCACTCGCCGCACAGCGTGCGGCCAAGCGCCGTGAGTTGCTGGAGGCGACCTGCACGCAGCTCGAGCAGGTGCGGCAGATGGTCGCCAACGCTCGCCTGGAGGATTGCGACAAGATCGGCGTGCGCGTCGGGCGGGTCATCAACAAGTAGAGGATGGCCAAGCACTTGGTGCTCGACATCGCAACCGAGCACTTCGCCTTTCACATCGATGAGGACAAAGTCGCTGAAGAGGCGGCGCTCGATGGACTCGATGTCATTCGCACCCCACTGCCCGTCGAGCAGGTCGGCAGCGCGGATGCCGTGCGCCATCACAAGGACCTCAGTCACGTCTGATCTGATCCAGTAGATCCGCCTGTAGCCAGACGCATACACCCAGGCTCTCTCGAAACACGAGCAGGATCAAGCGCATAACGCTTCGCATCGGCTGGAACTTCGGACTAAATCAGTGGCCTGGCACGACATCTCCGCTTCTTGAGTCGGCGGGTAAAGTCACAACGTAGAAATAAGCAGCGTCTTAAGTTGATTCCCAGGCGATGCTCCGGTGTTCAGCACCGGATTCGAGGCAGCGGAAAACAGGTAAATCAGGCGGTTACGCGCCTACACGTTTCGCCTACACGTTTTGCAACCTTTACAGCCATGGTGTCGAGACCGCCTGGGGTGTCGATGCGGATCACCAGGAGCGCGGCGCTCTGCCCCTCGGCTTGCGCGACCGATTCCTGGACATAGCTGGCGGTCGCCGGTCCGATGGCGCCCTCGATGTCCATCGCAAGGACCTCGCGACCGCCGGGTGGATTCGGCGCGTCCGCCGTTGCGAATCCAGGCATCACGCCCAACACGATGCTCAGGAACCAGATGCCTGCCAGCCGCCACCAAGAGAGTGGATGTGCCATTGACCCTTCTCCAGAACCGCCCCAGCGGGGCTATCTTCAAAGCTTAGACTGTCTTTCGGAGTGAGCCTTGACGACACGCATCCTCGTTCAGCCCGACCCATTCGACACCGCCGCCGAGCAAGCTGCGCTTTGTCGCGGAAACCCAAGGGTTGGTGCCCTCGTGACCTTCGTTGGCTTGGTGCGCGATCTCAATGATGGCAAGCGCGTCCACCGCATGACCTTGGAGCACTATCCGGGAATGACAGAGAAGGCGCTGCGCGAGATTGCCGACGCGGCGGCTTGCCGCTGGAGCCTGGAGGGGCTCAGCCTCATCCACCGTGTCGGGCCCTTGGAGCCACAAGACCCCATCGTCTTCGTCGGCGTGGTCAGCCAGCACCGCGGCGAGGCCTTCCGCGCCTGCGAATTCCTGATCGACGCGCTCAAGACAGGGGCGCCCTTCTGGAAGAAAGAGCAGGGTGAAGACGGCGAGCGCTGGGTCGAGGCCCGGGCGTCAGATGACGCTGCTGCCGGGCGCTGGCGGGAGTGATCTCAAATCTCAGGAAGTGGAACCCTCAAGGCGCAAAGCGCACGCAGGGAAGACGGCTCTGCCGATGCGCCGCTGGCCGCGCGAGGCGACATCCACCACCCCTCGGTGTTAGCGCACGGGAAGTCCCAGGTCGCAACTTGCCCGGCGTTATAGAAGTAGAGGCTGTAGAAGCTTACCTTCGCCGAGAGCCCCGGGGTGTGGGAGGCGATCCACAAGCGCTCCCCGATCGGTGCCCAGCCATAGCCAAGATCGGCCGCTTGGTGGATGTGGGCTTCATCGAGATAGACCAGCAAGGGGGGCTCTGGACCTAAAGTTTGCTCCAGCAGGGGCTGCAGCTTCGCGACGAATGCCTCGCGCGGGGCGGTGGTGGCCCGATTGAGCACTGCCTTCGATGCACCCAACGGATCAACGTTTGCAGGTGAGACGCCCCGCACTGCGGGCGGCCGCCGAGGCCCCTCGCCCCTGCTGGGTTAGCGCGTACAACGCCAAAAACCGCTCGCGGGTGCGCGCGTGCTCGGCCGTCATCGCCTCAGCCCGCAGATCCTCGGGGGTTTGGCTCCACTTCGCGAGATCCAGCTCAAGCATACACTACTCACTCTAGTCGTTCGGGTAAGGGTCCTGCGAACCGTGTGCGAGGCACGGGATTCAGACGACCATAAAAAAATCACGCATCCCGCTCTGGGCGGGGTTTAGTGAATCGTGATGCGATTGCCCTGGGATGGCAGGTCTGGTCTTCGGAATGGCCAAAACGACGTTGCGCAGACGACTGTCGAAGCTGCAAAACATGGTAGGCTACCTTGCAGCCTAAAAATGAAGGAATCGTTGTCGGACCCCGAAATGGTGCCAACTGTACGCCCAGCGGTCGTCGTGCTCGATCTGACCAATGTTGCACGCGGGAGCGATCCGGCGCGTTTGAAGGCGCTCTTGGACGACTATCCCCATGATCGGGGCAGCAGCCAGTCGGGGTGCGTGCATGGGGCAATCGGCCAATCACCATTGAACGGCAGTCGGCTAGTACAGCGGTGCGGAAATGGTCCGAATGGCGGGTGGATCAAGGTGCATGCTCCGTCACCTCAAAAAAGGACCCGAATCACAGATGCGCAGCATCCACCAGCCACCTTGCCATTGACCGCAAGCGTTCGGTGGATGCGCTGCGCTTCATCCATTACCCTAGAACTCGGTTAGCGGGCGATTATGACCGACGAGCAGTTGCTCCGCTACGGCCGACAGATCCTTCTCCCCGAATTCGGCATCGAGGGTCAGGAGCGTCTTGCCTCGTCCAGCGTGCTGGTGATCGGACTCGGTGGTCTCGGTTCGCCCGTCGCCATGTATCTGGCCGCTGCTGGTGTGGGCCGACTCTATATGGCCGACTTCGATGCCGTCGATCTCTCCAATCTGCAGCGTCAGATCCTGCATACAACCGACCGGATCGGTCTGCCGAAGACCGAATCCGCCCGGATCGGCCTCCAGGCGATCAATCCACTGGTGGAACTCATCACCATCAAGCCGCCCCTGACCGAGGGGCGACTGCCGGACCTGCTCGCTCAGGTCGACCTAGTCGTCGATGGCTGCGACAACTTCGCCACCCGCTTCGCCGTCAATGCGGCCTGCTTCGCCGCGCACGTCCCGCTCGTCGCTGGCGCCGCGATCCGGCTCGAAGGACAGGTGACGGCCTTCAGCGGACGCCCCGGCGGTCCCTGCTATCAGTGCCTCTATCCGCGCGACGGTTACGAGGATGAAACTTGCTCGGTCAACGGCGTCCTCGCACCCGTGGTCGGCATCATCGGCAGCATTCAGGCGACCGAGGCCATCAAGATCCTGACCGGACTAGGCACCCCGCTCTTTGGCCGGCTCCTGCTGCTCGACGCCGCGACCATAGAATGGCGCACACTGCGACTGCACCCGGACCCGGAATGCCCGATCTGCGGTTCGGAGGGATGAACCAAGCCGGGGCGGCCGGTCTGCGCGCTCACCGATCCTGCGCCATCCGCCCGCCCCGGGAGCACTTCCGCCAGGATGGCGAAGACCCGCTGGCGGATTTCCGTTTCCGTGGAAATATACTGCAAGCCACGCAGGATACGGGGGATGTCGTCACGCGAGCGGTGATCGATTTCAATGGCGGCAATATCCTGTTCGCCGAGTTGGAGCATGGCGGGAAACGGAGCACGAAGTTAGGTGATTTCCGGGAAACAACAGACCCGCAGTTCCGATCCCGATGGGCAAAGCCCTGGCGATGAGCATCTTTCGGAGTGCCGAGGGTCAAGGGGCGTGCCCATCATCCCAACTCAGCGCTTTGCAAGATGGGCACGTCCGTCCAGCGCCGAAGTGACGCTCAAGCCCCGAGTGCGGACTTTGCCCATCCTACCGACCCGCGCCTTTTGGGTAAGGTCATTTACGGAGTTCGCCTTAGCTGCAATTCAGCCCGCCGCGCGCTGCGCAGGGGCCGGAAGTCGGGTGGTCGCAACGAAAGATCAATGGGTTATAGAACGCATATGATCCCATCGAATCGGATTTCGTGCATTCTTCGATAAAGGGGGTCAGATTATAACAAATTGATTCAAATAGCGAAAAAAAGTTTCCGCCCAGGCACTACTTAGGTTGCAGTCTCCTCAAGGGCGCCTGGGTTTGCTATCCCCCCGTGACCGGCGGAAAGATCCCCAACTCATCGCCGTCACGAATCGCGGTGTCGGGGCGCACGAGTTCCTGGTTGACGGCCGTCATCAGGCGCTCGCCCTCGGGCAGCGTCTCGGCCCAAACCCCGCCGCGAGCACGCAGCTGGGCGAGCAGGTCGGCGACTGTCTCGATGCCAGGCCGACGGGGCAGCGTTTCGTCTGCTAGTCCGAGCTGTTCGCGGAAACGTGCGAAATAGAGGATGCGGATCATGGTGGCAGTGCGCTCACTGGAAGAGGTTGGCAAAGGGAATGAAATCGACCCGGTCGCCGGCTTGGATCACCTGGCCGGGCGCGATCTCGATCAGACCGTCCGCCCAGGCGACCGAGGACAGGACCGCCGAGGAGCGGCTGGGGTAGACCGCCAGCTCCAACTCGCCATCCTCGCCGGTCGCGATCCGCGCCCGATGGAACTCGGTGCGCTTGTCCGGCTTGAGCCAGTCGAAGCCGGCGCGAAGCCTGAGCGCGCGTGGCGTCAGGTCGCCGGTGATGCCCTGCATGCGCAGGATGAGCGGGCGGGCGAAGAGACAGAAGGTCACGAACAGCGACACCGGATTGCCGGGGCTTCCGAAAAAGGGTGTCTCGCCGACCCGTCCGAAGGCGACCGGCTTGCCGGGGCGTATCGCGATGTTCCAGAGATCCAGACTGCCAAGCTGCTCGACGGCCGGCTTGAGATGATCTTCTTCGCCCACCGAGACACCGCCGCTGGCGACGATGAGGTCTGCCTCCCGCGCCGCACTGGCCAGGGCGTCGATCGTGGCCTCTAGGGTGTCCGCGACGATCCCCAGGTCCAGGATCTCGCAGCCCAGCCCCTGAAGCAGGCCCTTCAGCGTGTAGCGGTTGGAGTTGTAGATCTGTCCCGGCCCCAGCGGCTCGCCCGGCATTGTCAGCTCATCGCCGCTAGCCAGGACGGCGACCCGCAGGCGGCGGTGGACCCTCAGCTGCGCGACCCCAATCGAGGCCGCCAGTCCCAGATGTTGGGGGGCGAGGCGGGCGCCGGCGGGGATCACCTCCGCGCCGGCCCGAATGTCCTCGCCCGCGCGACGGATGTTCGTCCCCGCCTTCGCGTCCAGAGGGATGACGGCTGTCTCGCCCTCGCGCACGCAGATCTCTTGGATGACCACGGTGTCGGCGTCCTCGGGTACGGGCGCGCCGGTGAAGATGCGCGCGGCGGTACCGGGCTCCAGCGGCGTGCCGGTCGTTCCTGCCGGGATGCGCTGGGCGATCCGCAGCCGTCCGCCGCATTCGTCCAGATCGGCTTGGCGGATGGCATAGCCATCCATGGCGCTGTTGTCCCAGCCGGGGACATCGATGTCACTCCTCACCGGCGCGGCCAGTACGCGTCCGAGCCCGGTCTCGGTCGGGATGGTTTCGGCGCCGGCGATTGGCTGGACCCGCGAGAGCAGGATGTCGATCGCCTCTTGCTTGCTCAACGTCGGGCGCCGATCGGTGATGGATCCGCAATCGTGAGACGTCGTCATGGGCATCATCTCAGTGTTCGCGCAGACGCGGGATGAGTTGCGCGAAATTGCAGGGGCGGGTGCGGATGTCCAGTTGGGGCTGCAGGATGCTCTCCCAGGCGGTGCGACAGGCGCCGGTGGAGCCGGGTAGGCAGAAAACGAAGGTGCCGTTGGCCAGGCCGGCGACGGCGCGGGACTGGATGGTCGAGGCGCCGATCTCGGCGAAGGAGAGCTGCCGGAACAATTCGCCGAAGCCTTCGATGTCTTTGTCGAACAGCGGCACGACGGCCTCGGGGGTGCTGTCGCGTCCGGTGACCCCGGTTCCGCCGGTGCTCAGGATGACATTGACCTGGGGATCGGCGATCCAGCGCGAGACGATGGCCCGCAATCGATAGCGATCGTCGGGCACGATCTCCTTGGCGACGACGGCGTGTCCGGCCGCCTCGGCGCGCTCTCTCAGAAAGTGACCGGAGGTGTCCCGGTCCTCGCCCCGGCTATCGGAGACGGTGAGGATCGCGATCTTGAGCGGAAGAAATGCCTGCTCGGCAAAGTGTTCGGTCATGTCGTTCCCCTTCGATGTAAAGCCTTGCGGTTTGGGCTCAATCCAGCTTGGCATACGGGTCATCTCGATCGCGCGACGCCGCGTACCGATTTGATCTTTGTCAAGGCGACTCCCAGGCCCCCCGGGAAAACTCCAGCACCGAATTCCTTCGCAGCACCGCCGGTCGCCTGCTCGGACTTGCGGCCCCGAAACCAGAGGATCGCCCATGTCAGCCGGACGTCGCATCACCCGCGAGAAGAAGACCATCGCCGCCATGATGGCGATCTATTGTCGCGATCATCATGCCAGCGCTCGCGAACTCTGCGAGGAATGCGCCGGCTTGCTCGACTATGCCCAGCGCCGCCTAGACACCTGTCCCTTCCAGGAGGAGAAGCCCGCCTGTAATCTGTGCGAGGTCCATTGCTACGCGGCGGTCCTGCGCGAGCGCACGCGCGCGGTCATGCGCTACGCCGGCCCGCGCATGCTGCTTCCCCATCCCATCCTGAGCCTCGGCCACATGCTCGACAAATGGCGCCCCGTGCCCAGGTTGAAAGCCCGCAAGCGCGATGGGTGAGGCACGCGTCTGACCGCGTCACCCCGGCCGGCCATCCGGTCGCGGGCTGAGCAGCATTGGGGCATGCACCCAGAGAAAGAGCCCAAAGGCCAGGATCCAGCAGAGGCCCCCGGCCATCAGCCAGACCTGGTAGCCGGCAGGAACGAGCAAGGGTCCGAGACCGCGCAGCGCCGCCGCCAGGTTGATTAGCACGAAGGCGACGAGCGTCAGCGCTGCCGCCTGCATCGGCCGTCCCGTGTGTCCCACCGTCACCCGCGACATCATGCCCAACGTCACGACGCCGATGGCGCCGATCGTCAGCGTGTGCAAAGCGCTGCGCGGCGTCATGGCGGCAAAGGCGGGCAGTCCATCCAGGATCAGGCCGAGCGCAAGCCAGAGCAGACCGACGTAGAGCACGGTCAGCATGGGCGTGGTCCAGATCCGCCGATCGTGCCAGCCGATCAGCCGCGTCAGTTGTAGGAGACCTAGCGTGAGTGCCAGGCCGCCCGCGATCCGGCCCATGGGCTGGACGAGATCGATCACCAAAAGCCCGGCGGCCACAATAAAAACCAGTCGCTCCAAGAGCGGAAACACCCGGGGCCGCGCGTTCGCGATGCCGCTCTTGATGAAGAAGGGCATCACCCGGCCCGAGACCAGCAGCATGACCAGCACCACCAGGTCCAGCATCAGACGGTGACCGCGCGTCGCGCCGCCGGCGATCAGGCCGAGCGCATCCAGATGCACCATCGCCCCCGCCAGGGTCATGCCCGCGAAGACCGCCAGAAAGACCCGATTGACCGGATTGGGACCGCTCCAGAGCGGTCGCCAGAGTGCGAGCGCCAGGGCCGGGAAGAAGGCGAGATCGATGAGGGCGACCAACCATGGAGGCAGCCCCAACCAGGGCGCGAGCCGACCGGCTAGCCAAAGCCCGACCAGCGCGGCGAGTGGGGCGCCGCTCGCCGTCGCCATCCCGGTCCAATTGCGCACGGCGGTCAGCAGGAAGCCGGCGATCACAGCGGCGAGATAGCCGAAGAGCATCTCGTGGGCATGCCAGGCGGTGCCGGCGAGATGGCTCGGTTGGGGCCAGAGCCCGCTCAGGATCGCCAGCCAGACGGCGACGCTGAGGATGGCCGCGACACCGGCGGCCAGAAAGAAGGCACGGAATCCGAGCGCGAGGACGGGGATGGACTGGAGGCGGGAGGCGGAGACCATAGGGGCTTGGACCTGGTGGCTGTAGCGACGCGTTCACGCACGCTAGCCGCCGCGCCGACCGCTGGCCTTGATGTCGGTCAAACGGCGGGACGCTTCCTGCCGTGACATGGATCGTCAATCCTGTCCTCAATGCTCACCCTTGGTCCGCAGCAGCCCGGCCAGTCGATTGCCCTGTTTCTGCGGTCCGCCGCGCGGAAAGATCTGATGGAGGTAGCGATTGCTGCCGCGCTCGCGCCCCCAGACGTTGCGGAAGTGAAGGATCATGTCCCGTACCGTCGCCTGGATGCCTTTGTGAGCAAAACGGGCGCGCAGGAAACGGATCACTTCCCAATGTTCTTCGGTCAAGACCAGCCCCTCCTGGTCGGCCAGGGCGCGGGCGAAGTCCTCCGACCAGTCCGAGGGGTCAACCAGATAGCCCTCGCTGTCGGTCAGGATGGCACGCGCGCCGACCTGCACCGCGCGGGTGGTCATGCTCGGGTAGGCGTTGCTGCCCGCCGGGAATTCGCCGGGGAGTCCGCGCGAGTCCCGCTCGGATTGGGTGATGGACCACAGCTCGATCGGGATCTCACCGTCGAGCCGGCCCTCGTAGCGCTCCACCCCGGAGACTAGAATGGTGCCGCTGGTTGGTGGCAGGTCGAAGCTGGCGATGCCCGCGCGGTCGGTCAGCACCGGCGGGGTCTCGCTCCCGTCCGCGTCCAGACGTAGCACCACAGGGGTGCGTTTTAGGGGCTCATGGGTGGCCTTCATGGAAATTCTGACTGCGATCATCGTCTCATCTCCGACGGTTACGACATCCCGTGGCTCGGTGGACGGCGATTCGCCCCGAGCCCACACTAACTCAGACGGGATCAAAGTAACGGCGATCATGGTCAAAGAAAAACGAAATCTATCGCTAGTTGCTATCGGAATGTTCGATATAATTAGGCGCCCGATCTTGAAGGACAGGGCATGGACATCGACCAGATCAAGACCTTTCTCGCGGTCGCCGCCCACGGTAGCTTCCTGGAGGCCGCCGAGCGGGTGCATGTCACCCAGTCGACCGTCAGCGCGCGCATCCAGAACCTGGAGCAGGGACTCGGCGCCCGGCTGTTCGTGCGCAACCGCTCGGGTGCCAGCCTGACCCAGGCCGGCCAACGCTTTCTGCGCCACGCCAAGACCCTGCTGCTCACCTTCGAGCAGGCGCGTCACGACGTCGGCCTGCCGAGCCGCTTTCGTGCCAGTCTGACGATCGGCGCGCGCATCGCGCTCTGGGACGACTTCCTCCCGCGCTGGGCCGGGCGCATGCGCGCTTCGGCGCCGGACATCTCGCTCAATACCGAGATCGGTTTTGAGGAGGACCTGATGCGCCGCATCATCGCCGGGACCATGGATCTGGCCTTGATGTACAGCCCGCGGCAGGGCGCCGGCATCCAGGTTGAGCACCTGTTCGACGAGACCCTGATCCTGGTCGGCAACGACCCGGAACAGCCCGCGCTGGACGACGGCTATATCTATGTCGACTGGGGACCGACCTTCTACGCTCAGCACCGCAAGGTCTATCCGGACCTGGAGCGGCCCGCCCAGACCGCCAACATCGGCTGGCTGGGTTTGCAATTGATCCTTGCCAACGGCGGCAGCTGTTTCGTGCCCGAGCGGGTTGCCGCCAGCTACCTGCGCGGCGGCTGTCTGCACCGGATCTGCGGGAGCCCGACCCTGACCCTGCCAACCTATGTCGTCTATCCGGGCGACAGCGACTCCACCGAGCTCATGACCGCGCTCGCCACGCTGCGCGCGCTGGTGGTTGAGGGGGCGGCGACGGGGGGCGCCTGAATCGGATCGCCCGGCCGCCCCACCACTCACTCCCCCCCCGCCCTCCCCAGCCTCCTATTGCGTGCGACCGTCGCGGATGTCGCAGACGCGTGGCCCGCCGTTCGAAGTGGTCGAGCCGGCTACAACCAGAACTCCGGATAGCGCCGGGCGGCGGGGATATTGTTGACGAGCAGCGCCACGGCGAGCAGCACCAGCGGTCCTAGCGTGGCCGGGATCAGGACGAAGAGATAGCCCATGGCATGCACCTGGTCGGAGCCGATGACGGCGATGAGCGCGGTCGCCCCGCCGGGCGGGTGCAGTGTGCGGGTCAGATGCATGAGGGCGATGGCGGTGGCGACCGCGACCGACTGCGTCAGCCAGGGATCGCCGCCCAGCCACTGCCAGCAGGTCACCCCCACCAGCGCAGAGAGGACGTGTCCGCCGATGAGGTTGCGCGGCTGCGCGAGCGGACTGCGCACCGCGCCGAAGACCAGCACCGCCGAGGCGCCAATCGAGCCGATGGTGAGCGTCAGATCGGCGTCGGCGAAGAACCGCTGATTGAGCCAGCCGACGGCGGTGATCCCCAGGAAGGCGCCCGCCCAGGACCAGAGCACCTCTGGCAGGCGAACCCGAGGCGGGCTGCCGTGGGTGCTGCCGCGCATCTTGCCGAGGTAGGACTTGAGGCCCGAGGGCCGGAGCCTCATGGTCGACGGTCCGGGTGGCAGGCGTTCAGGAAGACCTTACGCGGGAGCAGACCCGCCAGGCGGCCGTCGTTCGTGAGCACCGGCATGGCGCGGCCGGCATGGCGGGAGAAGGCGGCGAGCAGCTCGCGCATGCCGGCGTCCAGCGGGACGCTCACCACGGGTGCGGTCATAAGCTCGCAGACAGGCCGATGGTGCTGCTCGGACTTGATGCACTTGGCGTCCGCGATCACCCGCGCGAGCAGGGCGAGGAAGGTTTCCGCCCCCAGGCCGCGCAGCACATCGGTTTCGGTCAGGATGCCGAGGACGCGTCGCTGCCCGTCCACCACCGGCAGCGACTTCAGATCCTGCCGCACGAAACTGGGGATGGCCTCCGCGAGCGGGGTGTCAGGCGTCAGCGGACGGACCTCCCGGCGCATCAGCCGCCCCGCGGTGATGTCGCTGAAGAGCCGATCGACCGCGTGGCGATGGGCGAGGTGATAGAGGGCACGGAAATCGCTCGTGGTGATGTCGAGGTAGCCGGGAATCTCGCGCATCGCCTCCAGGATGTCGTCATCCGTGAGGTTGGTCTCGGCGATCTGGTCCTCGGCGGAAAGCGGGTCAGAGAAGGCCAGGGATGGATTCAGGTTCATTGTGGAGATCCTCCGTTGAGGGCGCGGCGAGGCCATGCGCCGGGCGCTGCTTGCGGTCAGGCGGGCGGCAAGCGGCCGTGAGAAGGCGCACTTGCAGGCAGTCCCGCAGGCACTGTCGGCAGTCATCCGACACTGACCGATCGGAGACGATCAGTTGGCGGATCGACGGCCATTGCAAGAGCATGGCACGGTTGACGCCTTGATTCGCATCAAGCGCCGGGGGGCGATTCGCGGGGTGGGAAGCCCGGGAAGCGAGTCGCTCGGCCGCTCGCTTGGCCACCACCAGGGTCTACAGCGGTTCGAGCCCGTGATAGGGCTCGGCCGGCAAGCGCACGCGGATCGCGTCCCCCACGGCCAGTGTTCCCCCGTTCACCACGACGCCCATGACCCCTGCCTTGTGGATGAGACGGCCGTCCGGGTCATGGTCGAGCACGGCCGCCATGAGTCCGGGCCGGTAGGCATCCAGTTGGGCGCAGGGGCTGCGCAGCCCCGTGAGTTGGATCACGACCTGGGCTCCGACGGTCAGCTCGGTGCCTTGCGGGAGCGACAGGAGGTCGATGCCGCGCGTGGTGATGTTCTCGCCCATGCCGCCGGGATCGATCGCGAAGCCACGCGCGGCAAGCGCCTCGAAGAGTTCGCTTTGCACCAGGTGCACCTGCCTCAGGTTCGGTCGGGCCGGATCGCGCCTGGCGTGAGAGCGGTGCTGGACGGTCGCGCCGCAGTGCGCGTCACCCTCGACGCCAAGCCCCGCCAGCAGACGAATGCTCGGCCTGGTCTGCTTGGAGAAGCTGTGCCTCTCGCTCGATGCAACGGCGATGACGATGGCGGTCATGGCTGCGCGCAACCTCGGTTGATGGTCGAATCGAAACTGCGTTGCCACCGCGATGATGTTGGGTGATGGATGACGGACCAGGCGTCGTCGCGGCGCGGCATGGCCCAAGTGCCGGTATCGAAAAAAAACCGGCGGGTGCCGGTTCGCAAAACGTCTCACACGAACGGAGACGAGGAGGATGAAAGCACGGGGCCAGGTCGAGATCAATCCGGGCAGTGGCTGCAGATCGGCGACATCGGTTCAGCAAGGCGACGTGGCTCCCGAGAGTTGTATGGTCTCCTCTTTGGGATGCCTTATGCACATCACGCGCCAGAACGTGGGGCGTCGGGGTTAGCGCAGCGAAACCCATCCTCAAATCTCCGTGGTTCAAATTGCTAAGGATGGGCAAAGCTCGCGTGCAGAGACGGAGATGGAAAGTCGATGCGTGATCCCGACTCGATGCTCGGTCTTGGCCGAGTTGGGCGAGCTTTGCCCATCCCTCCAACGGGGTTGAGACAAAACGCCCCGATCGATGAACGGCGTCGAGACTCTTTGTCCCGGTCGCGACGCAAGATGATGGGCTGACGACCCTCACCACCTATCGGTTTTATATAGCCAGGGCCTTCAGCCCTGGCAAACCAGGCCAGGATGGCCTGGCTACGCAGGCTTGGAGCGGCTGTTCCGGTTGATTTCGGGAAACCGATAGGTGTTGAGGCTGACGACCTAACACAGACGGGTCGTCCGTGGTATGGCACGGAGTCTGCTTAGATCCTGTCGACCGAGGGTGGCGGGAACCAATACGCATGCTCTCGGTAAGGGCTCGGGAGTCATGCGCACTCGTCAATCACCATTAGGAGACCGCGTGAATCGGCAACAACCCGCTCCACCCGCCGCCCAGTGCGGAAACCCAGTGGCTGGTCTGATCGATCGATTCGGTCGCCGGGTCACCTATGTTCGCTTGTCTGTCACGGATCGCTGTGATTTGCGCTGCGTCTACTGCATGTCGGAGAAGATGACCTTCCTGCCGCGCGCGCAGCTCCTCACCCTGGAGGAGATGGCGCGACTCGGCCGTCTGTTCAGCGAGCTGGGTGTAACCAAGCTGCGTGTGACCGGCGGCGAGCCTTTGGTGCGGCCCAACGTGATCTGGCTGTTCGAGCAGTTGGGCGCGCTGTCCGGCGTGCGGGATCTCACCCTCACAACCAACGCGACCCAGCTCGGGCGCTATGCGGGCGCGCTGAGGGATGCCGGCGTGAGCCGGATCAACATCAGCCTGGACACCTTGATTCCGGAGCGTTTTCGCGCCATCACCCGGGTCGGCGAGATCGGTAAGACCTTGAGCGGGCTGGAAGCGGCGCGTCGCGTCGGCTTCCAGCGGATCAAGCTCAACACCGTGGTGCTCAAGCACCGCAATCATGACGAGGTCGTCGACCTGGTGCGCTTCGCCATCGAGCGCGGGATCGACATCAGCTTCATCGAGGAGATGCCACTGGGTGTGATCGGCGATCACGACCGGGCGGAGGCCTACTATTCCAGCGACGCGATCCGGCGCGACCTCGCCGAGCACTTTGACCTCGTGCCGACCATCGACGGCACCGGCGGCCCGTCCAAATACTTCCAGATTGCCGGAGAGGAGACGCGCGTCGGCTTCATCTCGCCCCACAGTCACAACTTCTGCGGCGACTGCAATCGGGTCCGGGTCACGGCGCTCGGGCGGTTACTGCTCTGTCTGGGTCAGGAGCATTCGAGCGATCTGCGGCGCGTCCTGCACGCCAATCCGACCGATGACGATCGGGTCAAGCGGGCCATCGTCGCCGCCATGGACCTCAAGCCCCGGGGTCACGCGTTCGATCTCCAGGCCAAACCGGTGATCTTTCGTCACATGAACATGACCGGAGGTTGACCGACGTGTGGGGCGTTGAGGTCGCCGTCAGGCCCGGCCAGGTCCAGTACGCACGCGTCTCGAAACGCGGGCAAGGCGACGCGGGCGAGTCCTTGCGCCAGACCCAGGGCGGTTGCCGCGGTCGCGCTTCCAGGCTCGACACCAGGGTCTTGGCGAGCCAGTTGTCGTGCTCGTCGAAGATCGGCTCGCGCCGCACCCAGATCCGGAATTCGGTCCCCTGCCTGGAGGTGGACTCCAGGGTCAGCGCCCCGCCATAGCGGCGGATGAGCCCCGTGCTGACCGAGAGCCCGAGCCCCGTTCCGCGTCCCGCGCCCTTGGTCGTGAAGAAGGGGCGGAAGATCCTGTCGACGACATCGGGCGGTATCCCGGGGCCGCTATCCCCGACCTCGATGAGGATGCCGCGCGACTCCAGATCCCGGGAGCGAATCGCGATCGTCCCCTGGTTGGCCTCGACCGCGTGCACCGCATTCACGAGCAGGTTGAGGATGACCTGGCGCAGATCCTGGCGGCTGATCCTTACCCCCAGGGTCGCTTGCAGATCGGTCCGGACCTCGACATCCGAGCGGCGCGCCTCCTGGAGGACGAGACTCAGGCATTCCTCGATCAAGGTCTCCAGCTCGGACGGCTCCAGAACCCGGATGTCGTCCATCGGCCGGGTGATCCGCAGCAGGCTGTCGATGATTCCGCGTGATCGTTCGATCTGCTGGAAGATGAGTTCGACCTCCTGGCGCACCGACCAGGTTTCCGGTCCCAGCTCACGGATCAGCAGCTCCATGTGGCCGAGCATGATGGCGAGCGGGTTGTTCAGCTCATGGGCGATGCCGGCGATCAGCTCACCGACGGCGGCGAGCTTCTCGGCCTGGGCCAGATGCTCGTGACGGGTCTCGCGCAGCGTGGCGGTGAGGGTTTCGATGCGTTGGCTGAGGCGGGCGATCTCCTCCTCGCCGTCTTTGGGCTGCGAGACCGCTCGATGGTCGGAGCCGCTCGGCGATTCGGCCCCGGTGAGCCGGGCGCGCAGCCGGGCCAGGAATGGGCGGACGCCTTGGCGAGTCATCGGATCGCCGACGTTAGTCCGCTTCGCTCACATTGTCCGGCTGACTCCAATCCTTGAGTTTGCGCTCCACCGTCTTTCTCGACACCCCCAGCGCGCGCGCCGCGACTGTCTTGTTGCCGTCGGCGGCGGCGAGGGCACTCAGGATATGTGCGCGCTGCACCCGTTCCAGCGAGGCCGGACCGGACCCCAGGGCGCTCTCGCTCGCGCCCGGCGCTTGCGGGGGCGTGATGCAGAGCAGTTGAGCGACGGGTTTGCCGAGGAGCAGCGAGCGCTCGATGACGTTGCGCAGCTCGCGGCAGTTGCCTGGCCAGTCGTAGCCCATGAGCTGTTCCAGATCCCAAGGACTGAGTTCTGCGTTGGGGACACCCAACTCGGTGGACAGGACGTTGAGGAAATAGCCCGCGAGGAAGGGGATGTCGCCTCGGCGCTCGCGCAAGGGCGGCAGGCGCAGATCGACGACGTTGATGCGGTAATAGAGATCCTTGCGGAAGCGCCCGGCGAGCACCTCGGCGGCCAGATCGCGGTTGGTCGCGGCGATCACCCGTGCGTTGACCGGGATCTCCTGGTTACCGCCGACCGGGCGGTAACGCCGCTCCTCTAACACGCGCAGCAGCTTCGCCTGCAAGGGGAGTGGCATCTCGCCGATCTCGTCGAGAAAGAGGGTGCCGCCATCGGCATGGCTGAAGAGCCCGTTGCGGGCCTGGTGCGCGCCGGTGAAGGAGCCGCGCAGGTGTCCGAACAGCTCCCCCTCGATCAGGTCGGCGGAAATGGCGCCGCAGTTGACCGGGACATAGCTGCCGCGCCGGTCGCTGAGATCATGGAGCGCGCGGGCGACCAGTTCCTTGCCGGTGCCGGTCTCGCCCTTGATCAAGACCGTCGAGGGCATGGGGGCGAGCCGATGAATGGTCCGCCAGATCTCCTTGAGCGACTCGCTCTCCCCCACGATCCGCTTGGCGACGGGCCGCCGATCCTGCTCGCGCTGGGTCAGCGCCCGCTCGTGCGCGACGCGCCGCCGCTCGCGCGCACGCTGGATCACGGTGAGCAGTTGGTCCGCGAGGAAGGGCTTTCTGAGGACATCGGCCGAGGCGTCGCGCAGTGCGTCGATCTCGTCATAGATATCCGCGTAGCCGGTGACGAAGATCACATCCAGATCAGCCTGGTGGCGGTCACGAATCTCGCGCGCCAACGCCAATCCACTCTCTGAGCCCTGAAGTCGGATGTCAACGATCATGAGGTCGAAATGAAGGTCTCGGGCCAGTGTACGTGCGGTGTCGGCGTCGGCCGCCGTCTCCACGCGCGCGAAATGCGGCGCGAGCGAATGCTCGATAAAGCTCAGCATTCCGGGCTCGTCGTCGACGATGAGAATGGAGTCGCCCGCGTCCGGCGCGGGCCTGTCGTCGCCTGGGCGGTCGAACCCTCGGCTTTCGAGTGGCTGGGATGTCATGGTCTCCTCCTCCTCGTTGGTCGCTGGTGGGCGCGCGTGCGCCCCCAACGGCTTATCTTATAAATGAGTGGTGCGATCGCTTTCTCACGGGATCCGAGGCGATTTTCAGAAAAGGCGCTCCCCTTCGGGGTCTCCTCTCCCGAGGGGGGAGGCTTTGGGATGGCCTATCCCGGAATTCCCCCGATCGCCGTTCGAATAGGGCATCCCTGTTGCCGGACAGCGGCAGATGACGTTGACACAAGGCTGCGAAGACTTGCGGTTATCACGGGATACGAGCGGAATTCAGCAGCGATCAATAAAAAGAATACCGTATTCCTATACTGATACAAATGGAATCTATTGGACGCTAATATCGCCTTGTTCGATAGAACAGTCGCTTTGATGCGGTCTTGAGAATAAGTAGTTGGGAAACTGGTGAATCAGCGAAGCGGAATTTGATCACGGCCGTCGACGACCGTCGGGAGTGCGGATCGGTTTGCCGGCAAGTCCGCGCGCCTGACTGGATCGGGGGCGAGGCCAGGCGCGCGGTCGCGGTCGATCTGCTCGGTCGGCGCTCAGGTCTTGCTGATCAGATCTCTGGTGACGGCGCTACCGCTGCTTCACCCGCGGGAAGAGACACCGGCTTGGCGGGGTGTCCGGAGTTCGAGCGGGAGCTTCGTGAGCAGGTGCTCTCGTGAGTCGGATTGCCAGGATCCGGTCGCTGGCGGCTGGAAGCGCGTGATGATCAGGGTCGTGAAGGCGGTTGCCCGCCTCACGGTACGCGTCCTCAGATGCGATCCGCCCCCTCGGCCGCCGCTGGCTCGGGTTCGCCCGCTTCCCCTTGGTAGGCGCGGCGGAAGGCTTCGACGAAGGGCCGGAAATCCTTCACGGTGCCATAGATGGCGACGACGCCCGCGCGTTGGCGGTCGTAGACCAGGTTGACGCCTTCGGTGCGTCCGGCGGGATTCGGGCGGGCCTCGCCGTTGTAGTAGATCCAGTGCCGGGCATGCACGGAGGCATAGATCAGATCCTGCTCGGAATGGTTCAGCCAGAGGACGACATAGTTCCAACTGTCGATGCTGAGCTTGACCTTGTTGGCGGTCGCCTCGGGCGACTCGGGATCGACCTGCCACTGAAAGACCGGGATCGGGCCGTCATAGGTCGGGTCCGCGTTGCCCTGCGGCCCCTCGATGAGCGGCGGCTCGAAGTCGGCGGGCGGCTCGGTCGGCGGCCCTTTTGACTTCGCTGGCTTGCCCGCCTTGTCCTCGCCAGCCGCGAGGAGATCCTTCAGGTGCGGCGCACCCCCATGTCCGGGGTCCGGGATGGGATCCAGACCATACTCGCGCAGATCCACTTGCAGCGGGTTGACGGAAGCCCCTCCGAGCAGCAGTGAGTCGTCGTCGTAGGGCGGCTCGGTGTGGATCTCGATCGTCTCGAAGCGCGCCTCGCGCAGCAGGTCGTGGACCTCGCGCTCCATGATTGCGACCTTTTCGGCATTGATCGAGTCCGGCGTGATCTCGACCTCGATGCTCGACCCTTCGACGGCGATGCTCTTGAGGAACCCGAGCGAGACCAGGTCACGCGAGCGGCCGGGAAAGCGGACTTGCCGTAGGAGATCCCGGACTTGTTCTGGCAGCATGGGCGACATCTCGATCCTCCTTTGGATCTGGTGTAGAACGCCCTGAGAAGAAGCGAAATTCGGGCCAGAGACGGATATTGATGACGGGCAAGAGACCCGACTAGGGGTAGGACGTCCTTCGGAAATCGGGGAAACCGGGACGCGGGGAACTCTGTCTCGACTGATAGATGAGTCTCAGCCGCTGTCACTAGGGGCGCCTCGGATGACGTCCGCGGTCGACTGGGCAAGCCGACACTGGCTCTTGGCGCGCGTTGCCTCTATTGTCACTGGAAATGACTCGATCAGCCGTTGAGCCAGTCCTTGCGGGCAATCCCCGCCTGTCGGAGGATGCGCGTCAAAAGGGCGGGGGCGATGTCCTGGCCATGGGGATTCGGGATGGTCAGCCGCAGTTCATCCTTAGACGCTGTAGAGGAACCGACCATCGACAAATCAAAAGCTTGCTGTTGAGATGACCTCTAAGATGGCCTTCAAGGCTAGAAAACGTCAAGAATAAGACCATCAAAATCAGCAAGTTACTTCTTATACAGTCTCTTAGATCATGAACAGGTGCTTACCACCTGCATGAGGTCCCTCGAAGCCATGCCGCTTCAGCCCCGCGACGAGCTGGGCGTGGCTGATCGGCGGCAGCTTTGGCATCAGGCGGCCTCGGCTCCGATCTCTGCGATCTCGGCATCACCGAGCCTTGGTATGGGCAACGATCGCTTGACGCTGAGCAGGATCCATCCCTCCACCATCTCTTTCAGCTCGCGCCGACAGTCCTCTAAGGTTGCTCCGCTCGCCCAGACGCCCGGTAGATCGGGGATCTCGCCATAGAAGGAAGCGTCGGGGTCCTCGATAATCTCATAGCGTGCGCGCTTCAAGGCTTCTTCGATGTACTCAGTCAGCATGCGTTCGTCTCCTGGGGTCGACAGTCGATCGAAGGCCCAGTGTCGACAGGGGAACGGAAAGGGGCAAGTCAAGCCCGATTTCGAGATTTGCTCCAGCATATCGATGCAGTCTGACCGGAACCACTGCCCCGCTGGATGCGGTAGCGCGCCGCCAAAAGCGTCGCCCGGCGACTTATGGGTTTCTACCGATGCAGACCGCATTCGCGCTTGAGGCCGAAGAAGCGGGTCTCTTCCTCCAGCATGCCGGGCAGGAGTCGCGCGGTGGTGTGGACGTCGCCGATCGAGACGTAGCCCTGATCGCGTAGCGGGTGGTCCGGGAGGTCGTGACGGCGCAGGTAGCGATGCACGTCCGACTCGCGCCAGTCGATGATCGGGTGGACCTTGAGGCGGCCGTCCTGCACCCGCAGGACCGGCAGTTCGGCGCGGCTGCGGGCCTGCTCGCGGCGCAGACCGGCGAACCAGGTGCCGGCCTTCAGCTCGCTCAGGGCACGGTCCATCGGCTCGACCTTGTTGATCCAGTTGTAGCGGTCGATACCGCCCGAGCCCTGTTCCCACAGCCGTCCCAGCCGCGCTTCCTGCCAGGCGGGGGAGAGCGCGGGCCGATAGACCTGGAGGTTGAGCGCGAGCCGGTCGGTCAGCTCGTCGATCAGGCGGTAGGTCTCGGCGAACAGATAGCCCGTGTCGATCAGGATCACCGGGATGTCGGGCCGCAGGCGGGTCAGCATGTGCAGCAGCACGGGCGATTGGGCACCGAAACTGGAGGTGAGGACATGCCGCCCTGGCAGTTCGTCCAGGGCCCAGAGCGCGCGATCCTCTGCCCGCTTGGACTCCAGTCGCCGGTTGATTGCGTCGAGCGCGGCCCGGTCGCCGGCCAGAATGGCGTCGAGATTGGTCTCAGTCATGGAAGTCCTCCGCTGGATTCACCACCGCCCGGACGATGCCGTCGCGGATCAGATAGTCGCCGAAGCCCTCGCCCGGTTGGCGGTTCGCGGCGAAGCGCCCAAACAGGCCGTCGATCTCGGCGAGAATGCCTGCCTCGTCGAGGTTCTCGCGATAGAGCCGGTTGAGCCGGGTGCCGATGCCGTCGCCGCCGAGCATGAGGTTGTAGCGGCCCGGCCCCTTGCCGACCAGGGCGAGTTCGGCGAGGTAGGGGCGAGCGCAGCCGTTGGGGCAGCCGGTCATGCGGATCACGATCCCCTGATCCGCGACGCCGTGTCTGTCGGCCAGACGCTCCACCTGATGGATGAAGTCCGGGAAATAGCGCTCGGCCTCGGCCATGGCCAAGGGGCAGGTCGGGAGCGCCACGCAGGTGAGGCCGCTGCGCCGCAGCGGCGACCGACCATCGGCCAGCAGTCCATGCGTGCGCGCCAGCGCCTCGATGCGGGCCTTCTCTCGCTCCGGCACACGCGCCACGATCAGGTTCTGATTCGGCGTGATGCGGAAGTCGCCCTCATGGATGCGCGCAATTTCGCGCAGTCCTGCCATGGGGCTGTGGTCGGGGCCATCGCTCAGGCGTCCGCTCTCGATGTAGAGGGTCAGATGCCAGCGGTCGTCTTGCCCCTTGACCCAGCCATAGCGGTCGCCCTGGTCGGTGAAGCGCAACGGGCGGGCCGGAGCGAAGCGCACGCCCGAGCGTCGCTCGATCTCGGCGCGGAAGGTCGCGAGGCCCATGCGTTCGATGCTGTATTTGAGCCGGGCGTGGCTGCGGTCCTGACGGTCGCCGAAGTCGCGCTGCGTGGTGACCACGGCCTCGGCGATCGCGAGGGTGTGCTCTGGGGTGATGAATCCAAGTGCATCCGCCAGCCTCGGAAAGGTTGATCGGTCCCCATGGGTGGCGCCCATGCCGCCGCCGGCCAGGACGTTGAATCCCACCAATCGCTCGTCCTCGGCGATGGCGACGAAGCCCAGATCGTTGGCGTAGACATCGACGTCGTTGTGCGGGGGCACGGCTACGGCGGTCTTGAATTTGCGCGGCAGGTAGGACTCCCCATAGATGGGCTCGGCGTCCCCACCCACCTGCTCGCCGTCGAGCCAGAGCTCATGGTAGGCGCGGGTGCGCGGCAGCAGGTGCTCGCTGATGCGCCTGGCCCAGTCGTGGACCTCCTCGTGCAGCGCCGACTCGACCGGATTGGGGTTGCAGAGGACGTTGCGATTGACGTCGCCACAGCCGCCGATCGAGTCGATCATGGCCCGGTTGATGCCCTGGATGACCGACTTGAGGTTGTGTTTCAGGATGCCGTGATACTGGAAGCTCTGGCGGGTGGTCAGGCGCAAGCTGCCGCTGGTCAGTTCGCGGCCGATGCCGTCGATGGCGAGCCACTGAGCGGGCGTGCAGACCCCGCCCGGCAGACGCGCGCGCAGCATGAAACCGAAGTAGGGTTCCAGGTAGTGCTCCCGGCGTTCCTGGCGCAGATCGCGATGATCCTGCTGGTAGAAGCCGTGGAACTTGCTGATCTGCGCGTCGTCGCCGCCGAGCGCGCCGGTCAGGCCATCGGCCAGGCTCTCGCTCAGCGTGCCGCGCAGGTAGCGGCTGCGGACCTTGATGTGCTCGTTCTCGTGAAGGGGTGTGCTCATGCGTAGAGGTCTCGGTGGTAGCGCGCCTCGCGGCGCAAGGTGTCGAGGAACTGCTCGGCGGCCTCCGGGGCCTGTCCGGCCTCGGTGGTCAGGATGTCCAGCAGCGCGCGGTGCACGGCCTGGCCCATGGCGGTTGCCCCGCAGACGTAGAGATGCGCGCCATCCTCGATCCAGCGCAGCAACTCGCGGCCTTCTTCGCGCAGGCTATGCTGGATGTAGCGCTTGTCCGCCCCGTCGCGCGAGAAGGCGAGGCTGACTCGATGCAGCAGACCGGCCTTGCGCTGGGCCTGCCAGTCGAGCTGGTAGAGGAAGTCGCGATGGTAGTGCCGGTTGCCGAACACCAGCCAATTGCGGCCCTGGTCGCCATTGGCCGCACGTTGTTGCAGGAAGGCACGATAGGGCGCGATCCCGGTACCGGCGCCGATCAGGATCAGGGGTGCGTCCCCGTTCGCCGGCAGACGAAAGGACTCGTTCTCCGCGACATAGACGCGGACCGGTTCGTGCTCACCGAGCCGCTCGCCCAGGAAGCCGGAGGCCCCGCCGAGATGGTCCCGCCCATGGGCCTGGTAGCGCCGTACCGAAACCGTGAGATGGACCTCGTCCTCGCACTCCGCCTGACTGGAGGCGATCGAATAGAGGCGCGGCTGGAGCGGACGGAGCAGGCCGACCAGTGTCTCGGCATCGACGCGCGCGGGATGGGCCGCGATCAGGTCGATGAGCTGACGCTCGCCTGCGTAGGCCCGCAAGGCCGCGGCATCCGTCGCCAGCGCGCTCAGCGTGTCCGCCTTCGCCAGCCCGGCCCAGGCGCGGACGCTGGCCGGATGCAGCTGCGTCAGCTCAAGGCGCTCGATCATGGCCTGGCGCAGACCCAGCTCCCCGTCGGCGAGACGCACTGGCGTTTCGCCGTCGAGTCCGAGCGTTGCCAGTACCGCGTCCGCCAGCGCCGGGTCGTTGTGGAACCAGACTCCCAGGGCGTCGCCCGGCTGGTAGCTCAGGGCGCTTGGATCGATCGACAGGGCTAGATGGCGTACGTCAGCGACGGCATCCCGGGTGGTGATACGGCGATTCTCCAGCAGGGTCGCGGGGTAGGGGGCATCCTTGCCGATGGCGCGGGAAGGGCTCGGGCGCCCGCCCGGCAGCGCCACCACGTTGCTCGGTCTGGCCGGCGCCAGTTGGGCCAGCCGCTCCAGGACATCCGCCGACCAGCGCTGAGTGTCGGGCTGATAGTCCAGATCGCAGCACTGGAGCGGCAGGATGCGCCGCGCGCCCAGTTCCGCGAGCCGTCGATCGAACTCGACCGCCGTCCGGCAAAAGTGCTCGTAGCTCGAATCTCCCAGACCCAGGACGGCGTAGCTCAGTTGCTCTAGACGCGGCGCGCGCGGGTCATGGATGAAGGCATGCAGGGCCCGGGCGCTGTCCGGGGGCTCGCCCTCGCCGTGGGTGCTGACGAGGAAGAGCACCAGCCGTTCCTTGGTCAGCCGGCGTGGACCGAAGTCGCCCATGGAGCGCACCTGGACATCCAGCTCCTGGCCGAGCAACCGCTCGCCGAGTCGCTCCGCGACCGCCTTGGCATTGCCGGTCTGCGAGCCGTAGAACAGGCTGATGGTCCCGGCCGGGGTCGGCGTTGCGGCCGTGGTAAGCGCGTCACGGCTCACGCCCGCCAGATAGCCGCTGACCCAGGCGATCTGGGTCGGCGACAGATCCTTTAGCGCGATCTCGAGTGCGCGAAGCTGCTGGTCATCGACCGGACTGGTCAAGGCGTTCAGGTGTGTCAGCGCCATCGTTCGGAATCCCCTGGCATCGGTCATGCGTCACGCTGGACGCCGTTCGGGCGATTGCCTCCGTGCGCCAGAGTCTAGTCAGGCGTGTGAGACGACATAAAATGATGATTCATCAATCGTTATCGCGAGAAATGATATGGAGCTGCGCCAACTCCGATCCCTGGTCACCCTGGTCGAGACGCACTTCAACGTCAGCCGCACGGCCGAGCGGCTGCACCTGGTGCAGTCGGCCGTGACCCAGCATCTCAAGCACCTGGAGAGGGAGATCGGCGCGCCCCTTTTCGTGCGCCAGGGCAAGCGTCTGGTCGGGCTGACTGAGGTGGGCGAGCTGGTCGCGCGCTACGCGGCGGAGGCACTGCGTCAGACCGGCAATATACTCGCGGTGGGACGCGATCACGTCGAGGAGGCGAGTGGTGTGCTGCGGCTGGGTGCGACCCATACCCAGGCGCGCTACGTGCTGCCGCCGGTGATCCGGCGTTTCGCCAGTGCCTATCCGGAGGTGGAGCTACAGATCCATCAGGGGACGCCGGGTCAACTGGTGGATCTGGTTCTGCGCGATCGCGTGGATCTGGCCATCTGTACCGAGGCGCTCGGCGATGAGATCGGTCTCCACGCCATTCCCTGTTATCGGTGGAACCGGGGGCTGATCGCGTCCCTCGGGCATCCCCTGCTCGACTTGGAGTCCCTGACCCTGGCCAGTCTGTGCGAGCACCCGCTCGTCACCTACGTCTTCGGGTTCACTGGGCGGAGCGGGTTCAGCGACGCCTTCGCGAAGGCCGGATTGCGGCCGAGGGTGGTCTTGAGCGCCGCCGACACGGATGTGATCAAGACCTATGTACGCGAGGGGCTTGGTGTCGGCATCATCGCCGCGCTCGCCTACCAGCCCGAGGAGGACGCCGATCTGGGTTTGCGGGATCTCAGCGCGCTCTTTCCATGGGAGGTGACCAAGATCGCTTATGCGCGGGACAAGCACCTGCGCAAGTACCATCAACACTTCATCGACAGCTTCAAGGCCCACACGCGCAGCCCCATCGATCGCGCGAAGGCCGCCGCCTGACGGCCGCGCGCCTTCCCGCGCCGAGCGACCGGGCTCGACCGCGAACGGTTGCGACAGAGCGAGTGGATGCGACAAAGTGTCGCGCCGCCGTTTGATCGCCAGGCCATTTTGTCCCGGCCAACAGGTCCCGAGCCGCTGTCGCACGTCCCGGAATCGTCCCGTCCGTACCTCGCGTCGGTGCTGAGGGTATTCCCTCGATCGATGGTCTGTTTTGTGCTGAACGCCTGGGTGAGCGCGCGGCGAATTCATCGTCGCCAATTCGGCTGAGACGAAGAGGCTATGGCACAGATGACGACCGGACTCAAACTGACGTCCTTCGACGATTTCCTGAAACTGGCTCGGAAACAAGCCGAGCCTCAGCAATTGCTTTTCGTGTTCACGCGCAACGAGCTGCCCGCCGACCACACTCCGGAGCAGGCCGCGTCCTACGCAGCCGGCCAGGGCGGGCATCTGGCGCCTGTCGTCTGCGTGGACAGAGGCCTGCACGAGATCTCCGGCTTCGAGGCATTCGCGAGCGAAGCCGAGGAGCACATCGACGACTGGGCGGTCATCTTCGCCGCCGCACTGCCGGGGATCGGCAACCGACCGCCCACGCCGCTCGCGATCGATCAGGCGCTCGAACGGATGGTCGATACCGTCCGCAGCGGTCAGATTGCGAGCTACATTGCGTTCGATCGCGAGGGGACACCGTTGCGATTGGCGACAACCCACTGAGCGGCGTCGTGCACTGCATCAGATGCTTGAGAGGCACGAGGGCCTTGGCTGACAGCGCCTTGGCCCGCTTGTCGAGCAGCGCCGAGGATCCCTCTTGACGATCGCCCGTGGGAGTTCCCTTGAGGCAGAGCCAGGGGACGAACGCCTGGATACTGCGCGAGCGCTTCAGACACTGTGGCCGACGGCCGGGGTGAAAGGCGGCGCCCCCTCCGCTGCGATCACGCACCTTCGCGACCTCACCAATGCCTGTCTGCACCCTGCGCTCGGACAGGTAGCCACTGCGCACCACCGCGTGGCGTCGGTCCTAAAAGGGCTGCTCAGCAAAGCAGCAAAGCCTTTCAGGGAACTCGCGAGGTCCGCCTCGGCAGCCATGGCGATCCGATGGCGCGGGTCTTCGCGCAACAACGCATGCGGCGGATCCGATTCCTCGATCCCTTGGTTGTGGAACGACCTCAGCGCAGACGCGCGCATGTCGTATCGGTACCTGCCGACTGTGATCTTGGCCGTGATCAGTCACGGGGATACGCCACCTCGCCACGGCGACGCTGTACCCCAGAAATCACGATAAGTGTTCGCAACCGGATGATCCCGGATAGGACGTGATCCTAGCGATACGAAACGCTGGGCGCGAGCCATTTCATCGAGCGCTCCGGATCGTCGCTCGAGAGGCATGTCTTGCCGCGAGCGACCTTTGCGCAAGGCGCCCTGGCATCCGTGACACCGCAGAGCGGTGTCACGAGTACCCGGGATTCTGCGCTCGCGTCGTTGAGTCGACGGCTATCCGGTTCGTTAAGTCGTCTAGAGAATGTGCTCCGGTGAGGTCTTGACATGCGTCGTATAGACCGTCAGACCCGTCAGTGATACACCGCCAACCAGATTTCCGAGGACGACCGGCAATTCGTTCCAGAGGAGATAGTCCATGATCGTGAAGTTGCCGCCCATCATCAGCCCGGATGGAAAGAGGTACATGTTCACGATCGAGTGCTCGAAGCCCATGTAGAAGAAGAGGAAGATTGGCATCCACATGGCAATGACCTTCCCGGTGACGGTCGTGGATATCATGGCGCCGACCACGCCCAGCGAGACCATCCAGTTGCAGAGGCAAGCCCGGATGAAGATGGTCAACCAGCCTTGCGCACCATATTGTGCGTAGCCGACCGTCCTGGACTCGCCGATATGAGCGAGCTTCTGACCCACCTCCCCGGGCTCGATCGAGAATCCAAAGGTGAAAACGATGGCCATGAGCACTGCAGTGGTCAAGGCTCCCGCGAAGTTCCCGACAAAGACAAAGGCCCAATGCTTCAATACGCGCCAAATCGTGATGCCGGGGCGTCTGTCCAGCCAGGCGAGCGGTGTCAGAACGAAGACGCCGGTCAGCAGATCGAAACCCATCAGATAGAGCATACAGAATCCAACGGGGAACAGAATGGCGCCGGCGAGCGCGGAGCCCGACTGAACGGTGATAGTGACTGCCATGACCGCTGCAAGCGCCAGAATGGCACCTCCCAGATAGGCCCTGATCAGGCAATCCCTGGTCCCCATTTTGATCTTCTTTTCACCCGCATCAACCATCTTCATGCCGAATTCCGAGGGCGCGACGTAGGACATGTCTGATCTCTCCGGTTCGTAGTGGATCCAATAGGCTGGCGACGGTTCCAGGGAAGGGCGGATTGATTGCGTTTCCGGTCCGGGCCGTGGATGGCCCTATCACTGGGCTCGCCGCTGTTTTTATTAAGGATTAGGAGCAAGAGGGCCGCGCGCTGATCGATGGCGATCGCGGACGCCGACACAGCCGGCTTATTCTTGGCGCGGCTGCTGGAGTCATTTGCACGATCAATGCCGTCTATTCCATTCTTGCAATGGACCAGTCGATGGAGGGCGGTGCGGTCGCGCCTGCGAATGAAGACCGGGCGTCCGTCCGCCACTGCTTAACCGCGCCAAGGCGCACGACAGCTCTGTCCTGGACCGGATAGGAGACTGGAAGCGCACTTGCCGATTCGGGATCTTTCGCAGGCGGGCCGAATGCTCGACGGGCGCGCTCCGTCGGGGGCCGCCAGGTGGGGAATCCGCTCGCGCTGAGCCGGCGGTTGAGACAGAACGGCCCTTTGCCAGGAACTCGCCGGGACACTTTGGCCCGGAGGAACGATCAGTTCCAACCCCTGAGCGGACGACTCCGGCCGACGAGTTGCCGCAACGGATGACCTCGGCGGCGGGGTGCCGGTATTCGCCTGGAAGCTGGCGTGTTTCCTGCAGGACAGTTGGGGACAATCGATACCCTCAATGCCAAGCCATGTCAGTCCTCAGGCCAGCGCCGGAACAACAATGAGCAACGCCGAAGACATTCTCTCCGAGCCCCATAAGCCTCAGTTTGCCAGTGCGCCGAATCAGGCACGCAAGGCCGCCACCGTGGAGGAAGCCATCGCCGCCGCCATCGAACTCAAGCCCGGGGTTGGCCGGGTCCGCAAGATCGCCAAAGAGCGGCGCGCGCGTCTCGCGGCCATTGGCAAGCTTGCGCTGCCGCCGGAGGATTGGTGATCGGAGCGGGGGTGTCCCGACCCCGCGAATGCTGCCGCATCTGCGGCTGAGTATGCATGCTGTGTCATCCCTGCCCGCCGCGCTTCAGTACGTCGATAAGCCGCATCATCGGGCGCTTGCCCAGTCACATCCTGCCGGTGTATCCGACTATTCAGCCCGGTCCTGCAGGAGACCGTCTCCATCGAAACGCAGGTCACCATCGAGCCGGGGAGGCTTGGGTCGTTGAACGTATTGGCGCGTAACGAAGCCGCCTTCCCGGCTCCAGTTCTAGGAAGTTCCACCCAATCCTCACTCGCACCATCGGACATATTCTCCCAACCGCGCGCGGACCGCGGGAACAAAGTGTCGCAGCGGCTCGCCGCGACTCTCCCGCAAAGCGCGTCACCACGCCACTGGGCACCTCTTCGGTCCTCTGGCACGTCGGTTGCTGTAAGTGTCATGTCGACATCATCCCTCCAGGACAGCCGATTCGGACCCCATGGGTGCCGCGGCTCCTGGGCCTGACAACGGAGGATGAGGAGTGAAGAGACCATGATGAGTGCGCAGTCGCAGGAGGTGCGCGAGCTGCTTCGGGAGGTCCAGTACCCGGGCTTCTCGCGTGACATCGTCGCGGCCGGGTTCGTCGGCGACATCGTCGCCATCGGACCGATGGTGGAGGTCGAGTTCAAGCCGGATACGCGTGACGAGGACAAGGTCGCGGCGATGGAGCGCGAGATGCGCGAGGTGTTGCGGCGCGCGAGCTACGCGGATATCCAGATTCGCCGGGCAAGGCCCTACGTCCCCGAGGTGCCGCTGCGCAGCGCTCAAGACTTGGCGAGGGAGGTGGGCCGCAAGGGCAGTCGCGTCGAGCAGACGGCCAGCCGGCTCATGACGCCCCTGCAGGCCGAGATGCTGGAGGACGGCGAGCTCCCGGAGTCCGACCTGCTCGCCATCACGCTCGGCCGTTTGGACGTTGCGCCGGCGGCCGGCTATGGCCCGGGTGGACCCCAGCCGCTCAGCGGACCGCGCGAGGCCATCCGCTACGACATCGCCGTCCCCGTCCTGCAATGGGACATCGACCCGCACGACCCCGAGGCCCGCACGGTCCAGCGCGAGATCGAGCTGGCCGGCTGGGACTACCGCGTCTGGTGGCAGGCCCATCCCAGGTCAGAACTCCTCTATGTCTCCATGCAGGCCATGAAGGAGGACTGGGTGGACCACGACAATAACGCGGTCCCGCACCCCATCGGCCGCTCCGAGGCGGTCAACCTGGTTTATGACGAGCAGCGCGAGGCGGTGGTGGCGATCTACGGCACGGTCCGGGATTTCCGCCCCTTCGTGAAGGCGTTCTCCATGGCCTACGACAGCGTCGAGGGCGAGCAGCAAGACTCCGCAGCTCAAGACCCCATAGCTCAAGACCCCGCAACTCAAGAGGCACGGCACCAATGAGCAAGAACAAGGCTGAGGACAAAGGCGGCGCGGGATCCCGCTGGTTTCGCGAGCTGGACGAGCCGCGCAAGTGGGAGGACTTCTACCGGCGCCGCTGGCAGTACGACAAGTCCGTCCGCACCAGTCATAGCGTCAACTGCTCCGGCTCCTGCTCCTGGGAGGTCTTCGTCAAGAACGGCATGATCACCTGGGAGCTGCAAAAGACCGATTGGCCCCAGATCAACGACGAGACACCCAACTACGAGCCGCGCGGCTGCCAGCGCGGGATCTCGTCGTCCTGGTATCCCTATAGCCCGGTACGTCCGAAATACCCCTATGTCCGGGGCGTGCTGCTCGACTTCTGGCGTGCCGAGCGGGAGGCGGGCAAGGATCCGGTCGCCGCCTGGGGCGCGATCGTCGAGAACCCCGAGCGCACCACGGCCTACCGCAACGCACGCGGCAAGGCCGGGTGGCGCCGCACCACCTGGGACGAAGCGACCGAGATCATCGCCGCGGCCAAGGTCTACACCATCAAGGAATACGGCGCGGACCACCTCGCGTCCTTCTCGCCCATCCCGGCCATGAGCATGGTGAGCTTCCTCTCTGGGCACCGCCTGTCGAACCTGCTCGGCGGGACCATGCTGAGCTTCTACGAGTGGTATCACGACCTGCCGCACGTCATGCCGATGATTTGGGGCGACCAGACCGACGTGCATGAGTCGGCCGACTGGTATCAGAGCGCCTACTGGATCGTCATGGGCTCCAACCTGCCCATGACGCGCACCGCCGACGCCCACTTCGCCTCCGAGCACAAGTACAACGGCGGCAAGCTGGTCAACCTCTCGCCGGACTACTCGGACGTGACCAAGTTCGCCGACCTCTGGGTGCCGGTGCGTCCGGGCACGGATACCGCCTTCATCCTCTCCTGTATCCACGTCATCCTGCAGGAGTTCCACGTCAATCGCCGCGCCTCGTACTTCCAGGACTACGTCGGGCAGTTCACCAATCTGCCCTTCCTAGTGATCCTGGACGAGGAGGGCGACCACTACGCGAGCGGCCGCTTCCTGCGCGCCAGCGACCTGGAGGCCTACCAGGACGAGGAGCTGGGTGACTGGAAGATCCCCTGCTTCGACAAGGACGGCGAGGTGCGGTTGCCCGGCGGCTCTGTCGGCTTCCGCTGGGAGGAGCAGAAGACCGGTCGCTGGAACCTCAAGAACGAGGACGCCGTGACCGGGAAGGCGTTCGACCCGATGCTGACCCTCATGGACGGCGACTACGAAGAGGTCATCGTCGAATACGCCGACTTCACCCACACCTTCAACGTCGAGTTCGGAACCACGGCATTGCGCGGCGAGAAGGCTCAGAAGAGCCTGCGCGGCGTGCCGAGTCGGGTGCTGACCAAGGCGGACGGCACCAAGGTGCGCGTCGCCACGGCCTATGACTTGCTGCTGGCCAGTTTCGGCGTGAACAGAGGTCTGTCGGGATCGGGCTATCCCAAGGACTATGACGACGCTTCCCAAGCCTATACCCCGGCCTGGCAGGAGCAGGAGACCGGCGTCGACCGCAACCTGGCGATCCGGGTGGCGCGGGAGTGGGCGGACACCGCCGAGAAGACCAAGGGCAAGTGTCTCTTCATCACCGGCTCGGGCATCCTGCACTGGTATCACGGCGGCTCCCTGACCTACCGCTCCGAGGCCGTGATGGGGATCTTGACGGGCTGCCAGGGTCGCAACGGCGGCGGCTTCGCCCACTACGTGGGCACCGAGAAGATCCGCAACGTCGCCGCCATCGGCACCATCGGCAACGCGGTCGACTGGGGCAACGTCGGGCGGCAGCAGAACTCGACCTCCTACTTCTACTTCCACACCGACCAGTGGCGCTACGACGGCATGAGCCTGGACCCGCTTTGGGCGCCGCGCGCCAAGGAGATGCCCACCAAGGCCAACCACGCGGCGGATATGAACGCGGTCGCGGTCCGCAACGGCTGGCTGCCCTTCTTTCCGCAGTTCGACGAGCGCAATCCCACGGATGTCATGCAGGACGCGCGCAAGGCCGGGTGCGAGAGCCTCGACGACGTCAAGGCGTGGGTCGCCAAGCAGTTCAAGGAGCGCAAGCTCAAGTTCGCGCTGCCCAACGTGGACTCGCCCAAGAACCACCCGAAGGTGCTCTGGATCTATCGCGGCAATCTCATCGGCACCAGCATGCGCGGACATGAGCTGAACCTGAAGCACATGCTCGGCACCCACAACAACGTGCTGGGTGGCGACACCCGTGCCAAGGACATGGTCAACGAGATCGATTGGACCGAGAACGCCCCGCTCGGGAAGCTGGATCTCATCTACAACGTCAACCTGCGGATGGACTCCTCCGCAAACTACTCCGACATCGTGCTCCCCACGGCGCACTGGTACGAGAAGTTCGATCTCACCTGCACGGATCTGCATTCCTTCCTGCATCCCTTCACGCCGGCGCATGACCCGGCCTATGAGACGAAGCACGACTGGGAAGCCTTCCGGATCATCGCCGAGAAGGTCAGCGAGCTGGCCAAGGTGCATCTGCCGGACCCGGTCGAGGATCTGGTGATGACGGCGCTGAGCACGGACACGCCGGATGAGCTGGCACAGCCCATGGGCGAGCTGCGCGACTGGTGGACGGGGGAGAGCGAGCCGATTCCGGGCAAGACCTTCCCCAACGTCAGCGTCGTGACGCGTGACTACACCAAGGTCCACGACATGTACACCACCTTGGGTCCGGCCGTCACCAAGCCGAACGGCTATGGCGCCAAGGGGATCAAGGGCGATCTCGCCGAGGCCTACGAGCAGATGAAGGAGAGCTATCTGGTCGGGGAGAAAGACGGTCGGCCCGATATGACGACCGCGGCCAAGGTCTGTGAGGTGATTCTGCGCACCTCACCCGAGAGCGACGGCGAGTTGTCTTATCAGATCTTCAAGAAGATGGAGGAGCGCTGCGGCGTGCCGCTCGCGCACATCGTCGAGCATGAGCGCGAGACCGCCTACCACTACCCCGATCTGATCTCCCAGCCCAGGCGGGCGCTGACTTCCCCCCATTGGTCCGCGATCGAGACCAAGGGTCGGACCTACTCGCCCTGGACGCTCAACATCGAGGCCCTCAAGCCCTTCCACACTCTGACCGGGCGCCAGGAGATCTACTACGACCACCGCATGTTCCGCGACCTGGGCGAAGACTTCCCGGTGTACAAGCCGCCGGTGGACATGGTGTCGATCGGCGACGTCCATCCGGAGGACATCAAGATGAAGGGGGCGAAGTTGTTCCGCTTCATCACTCCGCACCAGAAGTGGGGCATCCACAGCATGTTCGGCGACTCCTGGCAGATGCAGAACATGTTCCGCGGCGGACCGACGGTCTGGATCAACGATGACGACGCGCGCGCCATCGACGTCAAGGACAACGACTGGGTGGAGATCTTCAACGAGAACGGTATCCAGGTGGCCCGCGCAGTGGTCAGCCACACGGTGCCGCGCGACATGTCGATCGTCTACCACCAGACCGAGCGGCATGTGAACGTGCCCTTCTCCTCACTGGCGCGGGAGCGGGGTGCTAGTGACCTGCGCGGCGGCAACAACAACGCCACCACGCGGATCATGATGAATCCTGCAACCATGGTCGGCGGCTATGCCAACTGGACCTACTGGCTCAACTACCAGGGCACCAGTCCATCGGAGCGCGACTGCGTGGTGTTGATCCGCAAGAAGCCGATGGAGACGCGCGGGCGGAAGGTCATCTATCAAGAGTCGCAGCTCAACGTCGGGGCATAACCTCATGCGCATCAAGCAACAGATGGGAATCGTCTTCAACCTGGATAAGTGCCTGGGTTGTCAAACCTGCACCATTGCGTGCAAGAACGTCTGGACCAACCGCGAAGGCGCGGAATACATGTTCTGGAACAACGTCGAGACCAAGCCCGGCGCGGGTTATCCCAAGCAGTGGGAAAACCAGGAGAAGTACCGCGGCGGCTGGAAGCAGGACCCGGAGGGCGACGCGCCTAAGCTCAATCAGGCGTCGCGCTTCTGGGAGATGATCAGCCTCTTCTACAACCCGGTCTTGCCGCAGATGGACGCCTACTACGGCAAGGGGCCATTCACCTTCACCTACGAGGACCTGCACTCGGAGCAGCCGACCAAGTATTCCCAGCCGGTCGCGCGTCCCAAGTCGCAGATCACGGGCGAGGAGGACATCGAGCTGACCTATGGGGTCAACTGGGAGGACAACGGCGCGGGCACCCACGAGGAGGGGACCGGCTCGCTCGATTACAACTTCAGCGACATGACGCCGGAGGCCCGCAAGGCGCTGCTGAAGTTCGAGCAGTCCTTCATGATGTACCTGCCCCGCATCTGCAATCACTGCCTGAACCCAGGCTGCGTCGGCTCCTGTCCCTCGGGCGCCAACTACAAGCGCGAGGAGGACGGCGTGGTCCTCATCGACCAGGACCGCTGCCGCGGCTGGCGCTACTGCGTCTCCGGCTGTCCCTACAAGAAGACCTACTACAACTGGCGCACCGGCAAGTCCGAGAAGTGCATTCTCTGCTTCCCGCGCCTGGAGACCGGCCAGCCGCCCATGTGCTTCCAGGCCTGCGTGGGGCGTATCCGCTACCTGGGTCCGCTGCTCTACGACCTGGACCGCGTGGCCGAGGTGGCCAACACCCAGGACGAGAAGGCGCTGGTCGCGCGCCATCGCGAGATCATCCTCGACCCCTTCGATCCGGAGATCATCGCGGAGGCCAAGCGCCAGGGCATCTCGGACAACTGGCTGGACGCCTGCCGCCGCTCGCCCGTCTACAAGATGGTCAAGGAGTGGGAGATCGCGCTGCCGCTGCATCCGGAGTTCCGCACCCTGCCGAGCCTCTTCTACATCCCGCCGGAGAGCCCGGTGCAGACGGCCAAGCCGAACGACCGCGGCACGCTGGACATGGTCGACGGCGGCTCGGTGCTGCCGGACCTCAAGGAGTTCCGCATCCCCATCGAGTACCTGGCGCGCCTGCTGGCCGCGGGCAATACCCAGGAGGTCGAGAAGGCCCTGCTGCGTCAGCTCGCGCTGCGCGAGTTCCGCCGCCAGGAGCGAGTCGAGGGCCGCACCGACGACAGCATCCTCAAGGCCGTCGGTCTGAGCGTCGAGCAGGCCAGGCACATGCATCGGCTGCTCGCGCTGGCGCATTTCCACGAGCGCTTCGTCATCGCGACCTCGCGCACCGAGGACACCGACAACACGCCCTATCTGGAGCGCGGCTTCACCGGGTACGACCTCTTGGCTCCGGAACAGAGTCCCAAGCGGCGCACCTCCTTCCACGGCAACAAGATGGGCGTGGGGAGCTGACCATGAATACGGTTCGACTGACTGAATCCTTCTCGGAGGGACTGGGATCGACGGGGTCGGCGAGCTGGGATCTCGGGGCCATGTACGGGGTGATCGCGGAGCTGTTGCTCAATCCATCCGTCCGGGATGCCGGACGGGTGGAGCGGTATCTCGAAGCCCTGCCACGGACGCCGATGCGTGAGTGCATCGAGCGTTTCCTGGCCTCCCCAGCCGCGCACGATGTCGATGAATACACCCAGACCCTGGAGCTGACGCCGCCCTGTCCGCTCTACCTCGGGGCGCACCTGTACGACGAGCCCAACTCCTGTCGGGGCGCGGGGGCCTGCGGGCGCAACCAGTACATGATCGAGCTCAAGGCCATGTACGAGCACTTCGGGTTCGACCTGGCCGGGGCCGACCTGCCGGATTTCCTGCCGGTGATGATCGAGTTCCTCGCGATCAGCGTCGACCACCCGGAGCGCGACGGCATTGGCTTGCGACGACGCTTCGTCGACCAGTATCTCTTGCCGGGCATCCCGCCGATGCGCAAGGCGCTGCAGAAATACGAGAGCGTCTACGACCTCCTGATGGAGGCGCTGGAATCAGTCGCGGAGGAGGACCAGGAGCGTCTCGCCGACGACCCGGTCTGGCTCGCCCCGGAGGTCAAGGCGACCATCCCCGTGCGCATGGGTAGCCCGGCTGGAGAGCCGTCGTCTCAAGGTCTATCAATGACAGGGTGGGAACGTTGATGAACGACTATCTGGGTTCGAGTTATCTGATCTGGGGTGTCTTCCCCTACGTGGCGCTCACGCTCTTCTTCGTGGTGCCCTTCATCCGCATGGTCTACCGGCCCTTCGGCATGAGCACCCGCGCCAGCGGCATCTTTCTCGGCCGCGACATCCTCGGCCTGGCGACGCATCTGCTGCACTGGGGCATCTTCCTGGTCTTCTTCGGCCACCTAGCCGGATTGATCGGCGGCATCCTGGGGTGGGGCGCTTGGGTCGGGGCCTTCTTCTGGATGGCGACGCTCGGCGGGCTGGCAGCCATCACGGGCTCGATCATCGCCCTGGCGCGTCGAATCCAGGTGCCCGAGATGCGCGCCATGAGCCAGCCGGACGACTACATCGTGCACGGCT
This sequence comes from Thiorhodococcus mannitoliphagus, assembly GCF_010915725.1. GTDB lineage: Bacteria > Pseudomonadota > Gammaproteobacteria > Chromatiales > Chromatiaceae > Thiorhodococcus > Thiorhodococcus mannitoliphagus. The sequence goes on along the minus strand of NZ_JAAIJR010000034.1, from coordinate 11,214 downwards.
TTATTATCGCCATCCTGGGTATCGCCATCTACCAGGCGCTTGTCCATAAGATCTGGGGTGTGTCCTTCACCGCCGCCCCCTGGTTCGCGAGTCTCTGGCGGTTCTCGCCGCAGCCCGAGCTGATGGCCTCCGCGCCGCTGCTGACCAAGCTCCATGTACTGCTCGCCTTCGCCTTCGCGGCCTACTTCCCCTTCACCAAGTTGATCCACGCCTGGACGCTGCCTGTCAACTATCTCGTCCGGCCCTATCAGGTGCTGCGCACGGCGGCGAAGAAGTTCCAGAACGGCTGGGTGATGGGCTGCTGGGAGTTCAAAGGGGTGACCGACAAGTCCTACATGAGCTATCTGGCCATCGGCGTCCTCGTGGTCCTGGGCCTCATCGGTCTGACCCTGCCGGGACCGAGCATGGATGGTCTGGTCCAGGAGGCACAGGCAACGACGATGACGGCGGCCCGATCCGATGCCGCCCGCTCGCGCCCGGTGCTCGATGGCTATCCGCTCTATGTGAGTCAGTGCGCCCGCTGTCACGGTCTGGAGGGGCAGGGCGATGGTCCTGGCGCCAAGTCGCCGACCTTCGCCGCGGTCCCGCGCGACCTCACGGCCGGGCACTTCCAGTTCATTTCGACTAGCAATGGGGTCGCATCGGACGCCGATCTGCGTCACGTGGTCGTCAATGGACTCGAGGGGTCGGGGATGCCGAGTTTTAGCCGGCTCTCCGAGCGACAGGTGGATTCCCTGATCGAAACCGTCAACTTCCTGTGGAAGGGTCGGCCCGCGCCCGGCGAACGGATCCAGGTCCCTCCGAGACCGGCGACGACAGCGGCCATGATCGCGCAGGGCAAGCAGGAGTATGCCAACCAATGCACCGTCTGCCACGGTGCCAACGGCGCGGGCGACGGTGTTCTGACCAAGCTGAGGACGGATGCCGCCGGACACGTCATCCCGCCTCGCAATCTGAGGACGGAGCCGCTGAAGGGCGGATCGAGCCCGACGCAGCTCTACTACCGCATTGCCGCCGGGATGCCCCGCGCGAAGGATGAGTGGCTCATGCCCCATTACGCCAATCTCGGGCCAGAGCGGATCTGGGCGATCATCGCCTACCTCGAGCAGGACATCCTGCCGCCTGGGCAGGTTGCGAATCGGTAGTGGTCCATGGGGACAGCGGCCCGGCAGGCTGTCGCAGGAAAGGCGCCGCCGGCCGACGGCCGCGGAGCCCATCGCTGTCGAATTCACCGCCGGGGGATGAAAACGATGGGTCTCGGCGCGCTCTACTCATGTCAGGCATCGGATCAGTCCCGTTCTAACCAGGTCACGAGCGATGCGATACCGGACGCGCAGGCAGGCTGTCGCGAGCCTGACTCAGGATTGGATCGCGAGCCTTCCGCCATCCTCATTCGCGCTGGTGATGGCGACAGGCATCGTCTCCATCGCGAGCGAGACACTTGGGCTGCACTGGTTGGCGCTGCCCTTGCTTCTGGTCAATCTCGTGGCCTTCGCGGCCCTCTGGGTCATGACGCTGCTGCGTCTCTTCATCGATCCGGCGCGCCTGATGGGCGATCTGCGGGCGCATGCGCTGGGGCCGGGGCACTTCACGATCGTTGCGGGAACCTCCGTGATCGGGGTCCAGATCCTCATGCTGACCGACCAGGGGGGGCTGGCGGCGGGACTCTGGCTCTTCGCGCTCTGTCTCTGGCTGCTCATCACCTACGCCTTCTTCACGGCCGTCATCGTGCAGCCCGCCAAGCCCGCGCTCACGGACGGGCTCAGTGGCGTCTGGCTGATCGCCTCGGTTGCCACACAGTCCATTGCGGTGCTCGGCACCCTTGTGGCCGATCGCTTCCCGGATCACCAGACGACCGTCCTCTTTCTTTGCCTGCTGTTCTTTTGCATGGGCTGCATGCTGTACCTCAACATCATTGCCCTGATCTTCTATCGGCTGACCTTCATGCCGGTCGAGCCGGGCAGTCTGACCCCGCCCTACTGGATCAGCATGGGGGCCACCGCCATCGCGACCCAGGCCGGCGCGACCCTGATCATCCACGCCGGGGAGTCGCCTCTATTGCTGACCCTGGTACCCTTCCTGAAGGGTTTCACACTCTTCTTCTGGGCCGCGGGAACCTGGTGGATTCCGCTCCTGATCGGTTTTACCGTCTGGACCTATTGGTTGAGGCGCGTTCCCCTCGTCTATACGCCGCTGTTCTGGGGCGCGGTCTTTCCGCTCGGGATGTATACCGCGAGCACCCATCAGTTGGCGCTGGCATTGGAGATCGAGGGATTGAGCCGGATCCCCGCGATGACGGTCTATGTCGCGCTTCTGGCCTGGGGACTGGCCTTTTTCGGACTCCTGCGGCGGCTGTTGCGGGGTGCCGCCGAGATCCTGAATGGCCTCGGTTCGGTCCAGCCGAGGAAGAGTCTTTGAGACATCGAGGCACGATGACAGGCAAAGGCATTGATAAGGCGGGGTGATTGAGCATGTCCGAGATTCATGGCTACTGCCCGCTCTGCATCTCGCGCTGCGGTGCGATCTCGACGGTGGAGGCCGGCCGTCTGGTGAAGGTGCGTCCAGACCCGGAGCATCCGACGGGAGGGAGCTTCTGCGTCAAGGGGCGAGCGGCTCCCGAGCTGGTCCACAGCGACCAACGGCTGCTCTATCCGCTGATGCGCACGCGGCCGAAGGGTGATACGGACCCCGGCTGGCGGCGCGTCTCCTGGGACGAGGCGCTCGACTTCACCGCGGAGCGCATCCGCCAGAGCGCCGAGCACGCTGGCGCGGAGTCGGTCGTGTTCGGGGTCACGACGCCGAGCGGGACGGCCGTCGCGGACGCCTTCGGCTGGATTCATCGTCTGGCGCATGCCGTCGGAAGTCCCAACATCCTTTTCGCGACAGAGAATTGCAACTGGCATAAGGACTTCGGGAGCGCCCTGACGTTTGGATCCAATATCGGCATCCCGGACTTCGATCACACGGGCTGCATGCTCTTTTGGGGCTTCAATCCGTCCACCTCCTGGCCCGCCTACGCGCGGGCCGCCACCGAGGCAAAACGCCGCGGCGCGCGGCTGATCGTGGTCGACCCCCGCCGGGCCGGGCTTGCGGGCTCTGCCGACCAATGGCTTGCGGTCCGGCCAGGATCCGATCTGGTGCTGGCGCTCTCCATCGCCGGGGAGATGATCGAGAACGGTTGGTACGACCAAGACTTCATTGCACACTGGAGCAACGGTCCCTTGCTGGTGCGGTCCGATGATGGTCGTTTCATGGCGGCGGAGCGATCGACCCCACAGGGCGCACAGCGGGTCCTGATGGCCTGGGATGCGCGACGGCAGCGCACGGCCGCCTATGATCCGGTCCGCGGGGCCTACCTCGACGATCCCCCGGACAAGCCGTTGCTGCTCGGCGACGTCGTCTTGCGGGAGCAGGGCCGTGAGGTGCGTTGCCGTCCGGCCTTTCAGGTCTTCGCCGAGTGCTGCGCCCAGTATCCGCCCGAGCGTGCGGCGACCCTCAGCGGCGTGCCGGCGAGGCAGATTCGCGAGACCGCGCGGCTGCTGCACGACTCGGGACCAGTGAGCTTCTTTCATTGGGCCGGGATCTGCCAGCAGGCCGAGGCGACCCAGAGTGGCCGTGCCATCGGTCTGCTGTGCGCGCTGACCGGCTCGTTCGGCGCGCCTGGCGGCAATGTGCGCTTCGCCGTGCCGCCGCTCAACGACATCATGGGCTTCGACCTGCTGCCCCAGGATCGGCTCGGCAAGGCCCTGGGCCGAGAGGACCGACCGCTCGGCCCGCCCGCCAAGGGCTGGGTCACGAGCCGGGATTTCGCGCGCGCGGTGCTCGAGTCCGAGCCCTATCCGGTCAGGGGTCTGCTGAGCTTCGGCGCCAATCCGCTCCTCACCAAGCCCAATACGCCGACGCTCGATCCGGCGCTGCGCGCCCTGGATTTCTATGTCCACGCGGATATGTTCCTGAATCCGACGGCTCAGTACGCGGACCTGGTTCTGCCGGTGGCCTCGCCCTGGGAGAGGGAGGGTCTGGCGGCCGGGTTCCAGCTGGGCGAGCGAGGCTCGCGCTGGCTGCAGCTGCGTCAGCCGGTGCTGCCGCCACAGGGCGAGAGCCGCTCGGATACCGCGATCGTCTTCGCGCTGGCCGACCGGCTTGGTCTGGGCGACAAGTTCTTCGACGCTGACCAGCGGGCGGGACTAAGCCACCAGATCGCGCCGACCGGCATCGGGCTCGAGGAGCTGGAGCGGCATCCAGAGGGGGTTCCCCTCCCGCTCGAGACGGTCTATCGACCCTATCTTCACGACGGCTTCGGCACCCCGACCAAGCGCATCGAGATCTATTCGGAGACGCTGCTCGACGCCGGTCTCGCGCCGATACCGGAGCCTGGGCCGGACCGTCTGCCGCTGAGTGATGCCTATCCGCTGCGCTTGACTACGGCGAAGTGGCCCTACTTCTGCCACAGTCAGCACCATGCCATGCCCTCGCTGCGCGGCAAGCTGCCCGAGCCGCTGGTCGAGCTGGGTCCGGAATTGGCTGAGCGCAAAGGGATCTCGGAAGGCGATTGGGTCAGGATCGCGTCAGCGGTCGGGTCGATGCGGGCGCGCGCCCGCATCACCGATCGGCTCGCGGCCGATACCCTCTGCGCGCAATACGGGTGGTGGGAATCCTGCCCGGAGCTCGGTCTGCCGGACTACGCCATCGACCGCTTCAACTACAACGCCCTGATCGACGATGCGCGTTTCGATCCCGCCAGCGGCTCCAACGCGATGCGCGGCTATCCCTGCGCGATCGCGCGCGTTGTCCCAGCTCAACCACCGGCTACTCAGGTGAATTCTGGATGTCACTAACCCACTTCACTCACGCCGGCGACGCCCATATGGTGGATGTGGGCGGCAAGGCCGTGACACGCCGTAGCGCGGTGGCCGAGGGCTGGATCCGGATGGAGGCGGCAACCCTCGCGCTCATCGAGCGGGGTGGGCACGGCAAGGGTGATGTACTCGGTGTCGCGCGTATCGCCGGTATCATGGGGGCAAAGCGGACCGCCGATCTGGTGCCGCTCTGTCATCCCTTGAGTCTGACCCGTGTTGCGATCAATCTGACCCTTCGCCCCGAGGATCTGGCGGTCCATTGTCGCGCGACTGTCGAAACCAATAGCCACACCGGGGTCGAGATGGAGGCGCTTTGCGCCGTTCAGGTTAGCCTGTTGACCATCTATGACATGTGTAAGGCGGTCGATCGCGGCATGACGATGACGGACATCCGGCTCGTTGAAAAGGCTGGCGGAAAATCTGGCCACTGGCCGCTACGCGGCCAGGCTTAGGTGAATTCTGCAGGTGACTTTACCAAGACATCACACCCCGTAGGATCTTTTCCGGAAATCGCCTGAACGCGGAGTCTTGCCATGAACCCATTGAATTCGATCAAAGGTGTTTGGATCGCTGGTCTGCTCCTCTCGGTCCTGCTTGCCATGATCGTCAATCTCTTCAGCGGTCACGGACTGCTGGAACTCAATGAGCTGGCCCTCCTGCGCTGGGCGCACATCGTCGCCGGCATCATCTGGGTCGGGCTGCTCTACTTCTTCAACTTCGTCCAGATGCCGGCAATTGCGGCGGCCACCGCCGATCAGGGCGGACCAGGGCCGGCCGCGATCGGCAAGTACATCCTGCCCAGGGCGCTGCTCTGGTTCCGCTGGGCGGCACTGGCCACCTGGTTGACCGGCGCCTGGTATCTGGTCCGCACCGACCAGTTGCTCGCCGCTTTCACCCTGGGTCTGAGTCGTGGCGGTGACACGGCGTACGGGCTGCCCATGGGCATCGGCGTCTGGCTGGGGACCATTCTCCTGATCAACGTCTGGCTCGTACTCTGGCCGAATCAGAAGAAGGTCATGGGGATCGTGAAAACCGAAGGCGAGGCGGATCTCGCCAGGGCCAGGAAGACCATCGCCACCGTGGCGCGGATCAATGCCGCGCTCTCGATTCCAATGCTGATGTTCATGGTCGCGGCGGGTCATGGGGTGGCCTTGTGATCCGTCAAGACAGAGGTTTCGCCGACCTGTCGTCTTCGCTATCTATTTCCCACATTGAGCACACCGCATTACGGTCTGGCCGGGATCGAGGGATGAAAGATCGAAAACGTATCGGTGATATCGGACAGTCGCGCCAGTCCGCGCCAGAGTGCGATCGCCCCCTGATTGCCGTCACACTTGCGCCCGAGGAAGCCGCCGAGCTTGGCCAGCATGTGCATCGCCTCGCCGAGGGTTGGCGGTGTCTCGGGCGGATGGGGTGAGCGGTGGTGATGGCAATGCAAGGCTTGCCACTCGGCTTCCTCGAAGAACACCGAGCAGGGCACCTCCGGGGTCTCGCGCCCGAGCTTGCTCTCAGCCACATCACGCGCCAGGCGACCACCAGATCGATGGCGAGGCGGTGGTCCTCGATGCGGCAGCCGCTCTTGAGCGTGCGATGAAACACCTCGACATGCTTGCTTGGAGAAGATCGAGGACGCACGCCTGAATCTGGTCCATGAGTCCGAGGACTTTGTCGACAGTCGGTTCGGTATTGACACGGTCGACACTTCCGAGGTTCTTGAAATCGGTGAAGGGCGCATTGGGTTGGAGCCTTGTGCGCGCCCTCAGCCGATGCGCGTGCTTGAGGGCTTGGCCATGTAATGATCGGTGAAAAACGAGACGCTTCCCTGGTGCTTGCGGACCGTCTCTTACTTGAGTGCGCTCTCTGCCAGCCAGATCCCGAAGCCTTCGAGCAAGATGGCGTTCTCCCCCGGATCTGATTCACCATCTGTTCGAAATCGATCTCGGTTTGCTGTGACATGTCAGCTTCTCAGAGTCACCGCAGCGGCAGGTAACGGACTTGTCCTTCCCTCTCGCCATCCTCGCTACAGGTGGCCAGGAGGACGATATCGTCGATCGCCGAGCGTAGCGCCATTGTCAGGCCGAACTCGAAGACGCCCGGCATGGAATTACTCGCGCGAACGCGCTCGTAGGCAAACGCCGTGATGGTCGCGACGTCGTGGGTCAGCAGGACTCGCTGATGCTCCGCGGCCCACTCCAGAACGCTTGGGTCGTCGGCACCGCAAAGGCCGACGTCCTGGATGCGGACCAAGTCGATGCGCGGCTCGCGGAGCCGGACGCCTCGAACGATGTTGTTGTTGAAGTTCTCGTCGGCGAGCAACCGGATCACGGTGAGCCCTGCTCAGTTTGGCGGGCCATCAGGCGTGCGCGTATGCCGGTCGGATCGAAGAGCCGCTCGTTTGCTTGCCGAACCTCTGCCGAGCGTTGTTCTCGCGTGCGGAGGTAGTCATCCACCTCGGCGGTGTGGGCCAGGTAATAGGCGATGACGGCGTAAACCTGGCCGAGGGAGATCGCTGGATATTGTTCGACGATCTCCTCGGCAGTCGCCCCGTCACGGAAGGCGCTGACAACGCTATCGAGGGTCACACGAGAGCCCCCTACGCGAAAGACCCCAAAAGTATCCGCCGACAAGGGCGGTGTTTCCGCGGCGACAACCATGGTCATGTCGATTCTCCGAGTCCGTTGATTAAGTTGCCGGCGTTGGCTCTGTGGCCACTGCGAGATACCGATAGAAGGTCGCCCGCGAGATTTCCAGCGTCCTGCAAATCTGCTCGACGCTCAGCTCGTGATCGCGATGCATCCGGCAGGCGGTCTTCACGCGGGGATCGTTTCGCGTAATCGCCTTACGCCCACCTTTGCGTCCCCGCGCACGGGCCACAGAGAGCCCTGCCTTGGTGCGCTCCTGGATCAACCGTCGCTCGAACTGCGCGAGCGGCGAGAAGATGTGGAAGACCAATTCGCCGGACGCGCTGGTGGTGTCGATGGCCCCGTCCCGCAATGAGCGGAACGCCACGCCTTTCTCAAGAAGCTCCTAAATCAGGGTCACCAAGTGCGGCATTGACCGGCCAAGTCGATCGAGACGCCAGACTAGAAGCGTGTCTCCCGGCTCGAGTGCGTCGATGCAGGCATCGAAGCCAGGACGCTGGCTTTTGGCCCCGGAGACCTTGTCGACGAAGATCAGCGCGTCGCGGCAGCCTGCCTCCCGCAACGCATCGAGCTGCATGTCCACATCCTGCTCAACGGTGCTTACGCGCGCGTAACCCACCAGTTTTCCCATCAGATCCTCTTCCGCTCGCCTTCTGTCTTGCCTTCACCTCGCCTGCATGGGTAAATGAGACTTTCATTCTCGAAACGAGAAGATGCGACAAGTATGGGCCGTTCTTGAGGCGGTTGCGAACCCCGTTCGCCCGTCTCGTCAAACGACCGTTTGGTGAGACGCCAAAAATAGGCTTTAAAAGTCGGTCGTTTACGCCTTAACGTAAGTTTCCGTTCTTATCGAAAGCTCATCGTTATGGAAAGCAGTCGAGCATCGAGGCCGGCGGATGGCGGCTGGCCAGCCTCGATCGCTTTTCATAACGCGGCCTCCCGAAGCTGGGCGATCAACCGGTCCGGGGCGTTGAAATGTCCACGAGTGAGCGACGGCGGAACCACTGATTCGATCGCCTCAAGCTTCTCCGTCGGGTCGGCCTGGAGGTAGATCTCGGCGGTCTGCATGCTGGCATGACCGAGCCACAGCGCGACCTTGCGCAGATCGCCCGTCGCCTGATAGATCACCATGGCGCAGGAATGGCGCTAATGCCGGGAACGGCATTAGCGCCATAATCCCGGGTGCCGAATAATGCCGGGTAGTGTTGGCGTCCTGCTCCAAGATCTTTTTCGATCAGTGTGTTACTGCTGATTCCATGATTGTCTGACCGGCATTATTCTGATTGTTTCCCAGCGGCGAGTCATCCGATCAGCCACAGAGGAAACATCATGAACGAGCATTGCGACCCCAGACCGGTTGTTTGGGAGAAATTGCAGGCAGGCCTATTGGCGCCGCATCTCAAGGCGGTTAGCCGGGAGCTCTCCGAGCGCGGATACGCGATCACGTCATCGAACTACGCCCTGCGATTGTTCGCCGCGTTAGGGGCCTGGCTTGAGCCATCGTCACACACGGTCCTCGATCTGAATGAGGCTATCCTCGACGCCTTTCTGGCGGAGCGTTATCAAACCCATCAGCCACATCGTCAAGACCGTGCGATGTTGGCCTTCTTTTTAGCGTGCTTGCGCCGGACAGGCGTCCTCGTACCGCGTCCTGAGTGCCCGGATCTTCATCCGACCGCTCCGATTCGGGAGGCATTTCGCGCGCATCTGATCAACCAGCGCAACTTGGCCCCAGAGACGGTCAGCACCTATCTCGACACGGTCACGCGGTTTCTCGACTGGCGATTTGGGGTGCAATCGCCACCCGTCTTGAGCGCCCTCAGCGCTGAGGATGTCAATGCGTTCATGCTCGAGCAGGCACGCCGCTACGGCGCCGGGCACACCCAACTGATCGCCAGTGCGTTGCGCGGATTCCTGCGCTTTCTGCTGCAGTACGGCATCCTGGCCATCGATCTGGCGCAAGCCGTGCCAGCGCCGGCGCGCCGGCAATTGGCGGGCTTACCGAAGTTCATGCCGCCCGAGGATGTCGAGCGCTTGCTGGCCTCGGTCGATCAGACGCGCCCGCAAGGTTTGCGCGATGAGGCCATTCTGCTGTTACTCGCCCGCCTGGGGTTGCGTGCCGGCGAGGTCGCCCGACTGCGCCTGGACGACCTCGATTGGGAGGCGAGAGAGCCGGTCATCCGTGGCAAGTGCGCCCGCGTCGAGCGCTTGCCCTTGCCGTGGGACGTCGGCGAAGCCCTCAGTCGTTATCTGCGCGAGGCCCGACCGGCGTGCATCACCCGCCAGGTCTTTGTCTGTCTGCGCGCCCCGCGGCGTGGCTTCCAAGCCGGCAACGCCGTCGGGACCATCGTGCGCCGTGCGTTGGCCCGCGCCGATCTACATCCGCCACATCAGGGCGCCCATCTGCTTCGGCATTCGCTGCCCACCCGGCTACTGCGCGAGGGTGCGTCTCTGGTCGAAATCGGGGAGCTACTGCGCCACCACAACCTCGACACCACGCGGATCTACGCGAAGGTGGATGAGCCGTCCTTGCGTCGACTGGCACCACCCTGGCCGGGAGGTGCGCAATGAAGACGCTGGCACACGCCCTTGAGGAGTACCTGACCTTACGCCGCGCGCTCGGGTTTTGGATGGATGAGGCGCAGCGCTTGCTGCCGCGCTTCCTGGCCTTTCTCGAACAGCACGGCAGCGTGCACATCACCAGCGAGCTGGCGTTGCAGTGGGCCACTCAGTCGCCAACGCTCTCGCCCGCCGAAGGGGCTCGGCGCTTGACGTTGGTCCGCGGCTTCGCCCGTTTTCGTGCTGCCATGGATCCTCAGAGCCAGGTTCCCGCGATCGGGCTCTTGAGCGCCCGCGCACAACGGGCCATCCCCTATCTCTACACGGAGACTGAGGTCGCGCAGCTGCTGGAGGCCGCCGCCCAGTTGCCCTCACCAACCGGGTTGCGCGCCCAGAGCGCGGTCACCGCCTTGGGGCTGCTGAGCGTGACCGGGATGCGCGTCGGCGAGCTGCTCGCACTCGATGATGCCGACGTCGATCTGACGCTCGGGGAGGTGACGATTCGCCATGGCAAGTTCGGCAAAGCGCGTTTACTGCCCCTGCACGCCACCACCCAGAAGGCACTCCGTGCCTATGTGGCCGCCCGCGATCGCGTCTTTCCGATCGCGCCCACGCCAAGCTTCCTGGTCTCCGAGCAGGGAACACGACTCAGTCAGTGGTCTCTACGAAGAACCTTCGTGCAGCTGTCGCGCCAGATCGGTCTACGCGGGGCGACGGACCGCCACGGACCTCGGCTGCATGACTTTCGCCACCGCTTTGCGGTTGAGGTGCTGTTGCGCTGGTATCGTGAGGAGGTCGATGTTGAACGGCATCTGCCGGAACTGTCGACTTATTTGGGGCATGTGAAGGTGGCCGATACCTTCTGGTACCTTTCGGCCACCCCGGAATTGCTCCAGCTCGCCTTGGACCGCTTGGAACAGGGCCTGCCACTGCAGGTGTGGCCATGAGCGCGCCCCTCACGTTCCCGATCTTGCTGGAACGCTTCTTCACCGAGCGACTGATTCAGCAGAAGCACGTCAGTGCCCACACCATCGCCAGCTATCGCGACACCTTTTGCCTGCTCCTGCGCTACGTGAGTATTCCGATCCAAACCGGACACCAATCCGACGTCAAAGCGGACAGCATTCCGAGCTGAAAGCGGACACTGATCCGAC
>NZ_JAAIJR010000349.1 GCF_010915725.1 Thiorhodococcus mannitoliphagus | reverse complement strand
GGAAAGCCGCTTGTCCGGTTCTGAGAGGGGCCGGGTCGCAACCTGGACCACGGGCGAGATCATGTGGCACCGCCGGGAAACCAGGCGGCAAACAGAGAACACAAACGTCGCCCTACCGTCCGGGGAGTGCCCGGCCTACTCAAAACCCCGTGACCCCTGGCTGAAATAGATTCAGCCCCGCTTGTCGAAAGCCTTTGAAATCGAGAAGGTTATGCACGAGGGCCTCGGAGGCATGAATAGAGATTGCCGACCTTGGATTGTCCACCCGCAGAATATCAGGTCCCTTGGGGATGCGGAAAAGACTGACTTCGATACATGGACATCACGGCGCGTCATGACACATGCACAAAACCACGCATAGCCATGGCTGTGAAGGTCACGATTCGTGAGCGGTTATCGGAGGCCGTTCTCGCGACCTCCTATCGCCTTGCCGCTTTGGCGTTGCGCGAGCAATCGCGCGACGGATACATGCGGCTTTTTCGGATCATGGGTGCGAGTTGGAGCCGGTTTCTTCGGGCCACGTGGATGCTTGTGGTACTTGCGCAACTGCACCTGTTGCGCGGTGGCGAGCAGCCAGGCGGCCATCGCCTCGGGCGTGAACGTTTGAAACACGGCCCATTCCTCGGGCGTGATCAGGGTGTTGAGGCACTCATCCACGCGGGCCATTTCGTTGACGAGATAATAGCCGGAGACCTCGGTCTCGACCGTCTCGGCACCATGCACCTGGCGCAGCGTCGCCTTGATGACAGCCAAGGCGTTGTAGGCGACGATGGCCATGGCCAATCCGAACAGGGCGGCGGGCGGATAGACCAGGGTCTTAATCTCGCAGCGCAGCTCGGTGGTGACATGCAAGAAGGCCTTTTCCAGCGTCCAGCGTTCGCGGTAGAGGGCCGCGACCAGCGCCGCGTCGGGGAGCGTCGTCAACAAATACAGCGTGGTCTCGCCCTCGCGTGTCGGGGTGTTCAGCTCCAGGCGAATCCGGCGCAGCTCCAGGCGCTGCACCCCGTCGGGGGCGGGAATGGTCACGCGCTGCTCGCTGAGTTGCCCCTCGGCGGTGGCGGCGACCAAGCGCATCGGCTCAAGCGGTTGGCAGGGGATCTGCTGCATAGCCGTCAGGCTAAGAATAGCCAACGTTATTCATTTTCCATAAACCATTTATATTTCAATCTATTGAACAACTC
>NZ_JAAIJR010000348.1 GCF_010915725.1 Thiorhodococcus mannitoliphagus | reverse complement strand
TGAGGTGGACCCCTATGTCAAGACAGCTCCCCGCCCAAAATAAGTTATAAAAATCTGTTGCTGTTGCGCCGCAGGCGCTCACCAGCTCTGATTTGGTTGCTGCGCCGTAGTGTGGAGAAAGGGTGAATCAGTGGGGGCAAGGTGGGGGCAACGCGCCAAGAGGGCGTTGTCCCCGGCTTGTCCCCACGCTCGCGTGCGAGATTCACGCTTTATCCACACGCAGGCGCTGGCACCGCCTCGCTGGCCACGGACGCCACCTCGTCTCGGTAAACCGCCCCGGGTGTTGCATTGTCATGGCTCTGATGCGGGCGCTCCTCGTTATAGAAGCGGAAGTAGGCCCGCAGTGCCTCGATCAGCGCGGCGACGCTCTGATACTCCTTGAGGTAGATCTCCTCGTACTTCACCGAGCGCCACAACCGCTCAACCATGATGTTGTCGAGGGCGCGTCCGCGTCCGTCCATGCTGATGTCCACGCCCGCGTCCTCGAGCACACCGGTGAAGGTCGTCCCGGTGTACTGCGCGCCCTGATCGCTGTTGCAGATCTCTGGGGCTCCATAGCGCTCGAGCGCGCGCTGCAGGGCACTGACGCAGAACTGCTCCTCGAGTGTCACCGACAGCTCCCAGGAGAGCACGTAACGGCTGTACCAATCGAGCATCACCGTGAGGTAGACGAAGCCGCCCACCAGGCGCACGTAGGTGATATCGGTACACCAGACCTGATTCGGGCGCTCGATCGCCAAGCCTCGCAGGCGGTACGGATAGACCTTGTGCTGCGGCGCCGGGCGCGAGGTATGCGCCCCCGGGGCCAAGGACACCAGCCCCATGCGCCGCAGCAGGCGCTGCACCCGCTTGCGGTTGACCGCATAGCCCTCACGGCGCAGCCAAGCGGTGAGCTTGCGCGAGCCGTAGAAGGGGTGGCGCGTGTACTCCTCGTCGAGCAGGCGCATCAGATGCAGATTCTCCGCGCTGTCGGTGGCCAAGCCCCCACCACGGTAGTAGCTCGCCCGACCCAGGCCAATCAGCTCGCATTGGCGCGCGATGCTCAGCTCGCCATGATCGGGCTCGACACAGGCACGCTTCTCGGCCACGCTCAACTGAGCTGTCCGGTCTTTTTTTTCAACCAATCCAGCTCAACCTGCAGACGCCCGATCTGCTGATAGAGCCGATCACGCTCGCCCTCGCGCTCG
>NZ_JAAIJR010000347.1 GCF_010915725.1 Thiorhodococcus mannitoliphagus | reverse complement strand
ACTATCTGGGCATGACGGCAAACTCCGCTCCCCGCGCCGCCCAATCAGCGCCTGCAGGTTAGAACGGATTTGCCGTGGCCCAGCAATCGACAGGGCTTGTGCAGCGGAATGCAGTGGGTGCAGAATTGGCCCTGCCAAGACGGACGCCCCGCCTTGGCTGGACTCACACCTGCGGAGTCACACCAGACTCCACGCCGGTATCGGGGCTGTAGCTCAGCTGGGAGAGCGCCGCGTTCGCAATGCGGAGGTCAGGGGTTCGATCCCCCTCAGCTCCACCATTTCCCCATCCAACGACGTTTAGAGACATCCACCGGACCCGCCCAAGTGCGGGTTTTTTGTTGCCCACTCGTTCAACAACGTCCAACCGGATCCATTGACAACGAGGCACTAAGGTGGGTAACTATTCGGGGTAACAGGAACGGCTCTCCCGGAATTCAGGTGATCGAGAAAATTCTTTTATAACAGGTGCTTAGAATCGAATTATCTGCACACAGAAGCTTCAAAATGATGCTGAGCGAAAGAGAGGTAAGCGACTGATTTGTAAGCATCGACTAGCCAAAAAGGGCGTATCCGTGCAGATCGAGGCACACCCTAGTGGTCTAGAGTGAAAGTCCTAATACCGTTTCTGGGCGATCGATGGCATCCTACTCGTCTGTCTTGAGTTTCGCCGATGAGTTGATGACACGATGCCACGCTGTACCCCGATTCCCGTTTCCCTCACCGACAAAGAACGTACCCAGTTGGAGGCGTTGGTGCGTCAGCACACCACGGCGCAGCAACTGGCGACCCGAGCCCGAATTATTCTCGCCGCCGACGCCGGCACGGGGGTGCACGAAACGGCCGCCACGTTGCAGGTCAGTCGCTCGTTGGTCCAACGCTGGCGCCGACGTTGGCGCGAGCGCGCGGATCACCCCGTGCTTGAGCGTCTGAGCGATTGCCCGCGTTCGGGGACGCCGCCGACCTTCACCCCCGAGCAGATCTGCGCCATCATTGCCCTGGCGTGCGAGCCTGCGGTCCGCGAGGGGGTGAAGCTGGCGCGCTGGACCCATGAGCCGACATTCCGCACGCCATAACGTGTAATAACGAATTTTTTGTTGCTGATTTTCAGTGGAGATGTCGTCATCTCGCACACGAAAAACGAACAAAACGCCTGTCATCGTGGCTGAGCACCGTTATTCCACAGCCATCACC
>NZ_JAAIJR010000346.1 GCF_010915725.1 Thiorhodococcus mannitoliphagus | reverse complement strand
CCGACCGTAGCAACGCGCTGCCTTACAGCGAGGTGGGCGTTTGTCTGTTGATCTCCAGCGCCGGGCTACATCCCCCGTGACCGCTCGACGCTGCGGCCAGCGGGAATTGCTGGCAGCAGGCCATGAGTCGTCAGCTTTGTTCCGGCGCGGGGCTATACTCTTGGACATCTCTAGCCGACGGACCTGAGCCATGTCACTCCAGCCTAAACCCAGCTTGAGCCTCGATGAATGGATCGAGCAGGAGCGCAATGCCCTCGAAGCGCGTTGCGAGTATGTCCACGGCGAGGTCTTCGCCATGACGGGAGCCAGCGCGGACCACAACAGCATCGTGATGAACATCGGTCGTGAACTCAGCACTCAGATGAAGGGCAAGCCGTGCCAAGTCTATGCGAACGATATGAAGGTGGTCATTCGGGCCGCCGACGCGGGCAAGTACCCGGACATCCTGGCCTACTGCGGTCCGCCGGAGTTTTCCGATGGTCGCCGGGACGTGCTGCTCAACCCGAGCCTGATCGTCGAGGTGCTCTCGCCGTCCACCGAGGCCTACGACCGCGGCGACAAGTTTGCCCTGTATCGCCAGATCCCGAGCCTGCGCCAGTATCTGCTGGTGTCGCAGGACCGCGCGCGGGTGGAACTCTACGAGCGCGGCGAGGCGGGCCGGTGGATCCTGACCGAGTACGCCGCGCTGACGGATGAGGTGGTCTTGTCGAGTGTTGGCTGCACCCTGCCGCTCAGCGAGATCTACGACAAGGTCGAGTTCTTGCGCAGCTGAACACTGGAAATTGGCCTGCGGGGATTGTGACGGCCTGCCGATGAAAAATGACCCGGCGGGCGCCGGGTCGAAAAGTCTCTTCATCTAGAGAGACGAGGAGGACAGCAGCGATTCGAGAAGATGGCCGACGCGCTCGACGCGCGCCAGGGATAACGGCCTCTTGCTCGTGATTCTGCAGGGCTCATCGCAAATTTTTCATCGACCCTTTCACAGTTCATCACGCCATCGGCTCGGAAGGCAGGGGGGTGTAACGCCTTCAGCGTGTCGCGACGCTTGCCACATCCCCCAGCTTGTTTTCTTCCAGCGCGGGCTTGAGAGGCTGTCTGAATATTGCAATCGCTCGAGCTGTAGATACTCTGTTCTGACGCAAGTCCGATTTGCCTCCTGTCCATCATTTTTTTCTATCGGCATCGTTGTCTCAGCG
>NZ_JAAIJR010000345.1 GCF_010915725.1 Thiorhodococcus mannitoliphagus | reverse complement strand
GGCGCTCCTGCCACTCCTTCAGGCCGTTTCATCGCCTACTGAAACACTCGGTTTTGGGCCAACCGATGATCAAGGCCGAATTCTACCTTCAACTTGAGTATGACAAACTGATCTTCAAGCTGTACGTCCTTGATCCCGAGCAACGCGTACCCATCCGTGATCACTATCGAAACAGGCTCTACGCGCATGCCGCGAAAGCGTCCGTAGTTATCACACAATACGGGCGATTAGGTAGGTACATGGGGGTGGCCAGGCTTCAGGGAGATTATCGCGCGCATGACGAAAACGGCATCCTGGACATGGATTCCACCTTAGCGACGCTGAGGGAGATGCAGAGGCTCATTGAGAACCTGGACGAAAGACTGGTCTGAGATTTCGTTACCGTACAGGGCGGATCCCGAAAGGGCGATTCGACCTGTCGCGTTGTCACGAGTCCGCCAAGATTGATATCCATCCAAGTGACGACGTGGTCGCTAGTCGTAAGGTGGCAGCCAATCGGCGGAACCTCCTGTCGGAGTTCCGCCCTACTTGGGCTTCATGGAGCGACTCAACCAGTGCGAACATGCGCAGGGTCGTCGTTCGAGATGATCGTCAGAATCAGTCCAATCAACAAGTAGCGAATGCCCGTGAAACCCAAGGTCTATCTCGAAACATCGGTTGTCAGCTATCTCACGGCCTGACGCAGCCGCGATCTCGTCCTAGCGGGCAATCAGGAGACGACGCGAGAATGGTGGGAACGCAAAGGCGATTTTGAACTCTTTATCTCGCGGTTCGTTCTGGAGGAAGCCGTCGCCGGCAATCCAGGCGCGGCTCAACGACGTTTGAGTGTTCTCGATGGCATTCCCGAGCTTGACATCACCTGAAGAGGTCGAGCCTTTAGCCGTGACCCTGTTGAGCCAAGTCGCCTTGCCGCCCACGGCCAAGCTCGATGCCTTGCATATCGCCATGGCCACCATTGGCGCGATGGATTACCTGCTGACCTGGAACTGCGCGCATATCGCAAATCCGGCGCTTCGTACGCCCATTAGCCTGAGAGGCTGTCTGAAAAACCTCAAGGGGCGACTTTAGTCGCCCTTGGCACTGGCGGGAGGGCGAATGAATTCGCCCCTTGTATGTTCTGTTCTCAGGGATTGATAAGGAGGAGTGATAAACGGAGTTTATGAAGAGAGCCCGGGAAGCCGTTCGCCCCCTGAAGCCTGGACG
>NZ_JAAIJR010000344.1 GCF_010915725.1 Thiorhodococcus mannitoliphagus | reverse complement strand
GGAAAGCCGCTTGTCCGGTTCTGAGAGGGGCCGGGTCGCAACCTGGACCACGGGCGAGATCATGTGGCACCGCCGGGGGAGCGGCCAGCAAGGCCGCGGATCTAGTGGGGTGAAAGTCCCCACGCCGTCAGTTACCCGATTCGGACGGCTAGCATATCCACTGCTCGGGGAGGCAACAAACCGAGATATGCGTGGAAGTAGAAGCCACGGCTGCCCTGACAGGTCCAGACCTGAATGCGGTAGGAGCAACCTGGGTGGCGAGCAAATCTGGAGGCCTGAACATTAGCGAATGACTGCCGCCCCGAGAAGCCACTCCGCACAGAAGTTGCCGTGCGGATATTTTGCGGTAAGCCGAGCCACTCCCGGTGTGGTGAAGGCCGTTGTTCCCTGGGAAGAAACGGGTATGAGCACCAGTGGGAGCCGCCGGGGTATGGGTCCAAGCATCCAGAGAAAGATTCGCGGAGATAACGCTGGGAAGGGCCTACTTCCAGCAGGGGTACGCAGCAACCTGCAAGGATTCATGGCATGAGGGTAGCACCGAGGCTGTGAGAGGATTTAGGTCTGGCGCATGAGCCCGTATGAGCGAGAAAGCCAGGTGTAATGCCTGGCGACACGGGTGGAATCCCGTGCCGAGAGGAGGTCACACCTACCCTCGGGCGAAGGGGCTCTCGGTACAGTGATTGCTCATAGGACGACACCACCACGGGACGCAGGGCCTGGTCAACGGCGGAAACGGCGCCTTGGGCTAGTCGAGCAGTAAACCGTTCGGACGAGGGGTGTATGTGGGCGTGCACTTAAGCTTCCGTCCGCTGGGGAAGGCTGCGCGATGAAAGAACAACTGATCACTGACTGCCAACCGGACTCGGGAAATCCGACTGTCCGGGATGAGAGGGGGGCTTGCGGAAACGTGGGCAATGGCAGGGGCTAAACGGGCACGTCCAGCGGAAACGCCGAAACAGCCAAGCTCCGGCCTAAGGTTGCGCGCGCCGTATTTCTACCCGACAAACCAGGCGGCAAACAGAGAACACAAACGTCGCCCTACCGTCCGGGGAGTGCCCGGCCTACTCAAAACCCCGTGATCCGTGACCCCGTGATCTCGCGCTGCTGGTACCAAAGCGCCGACCGGAGACCTGCTCATCGACGTAGGCTTTCAGTGAGTCCGGGAGAGAGATGTTCATGGTGCTCATGTCGACAAGCTAGCGTCG
>NZ_JAAIJR010000343.1 GCF_010915725.1 Thiorhodococcus mannitoliphagus | reverse complement strand
GTAACCGAGGGCATGAGGTTACATTCTAAGCGCCACGCCGCCGCATGGACTTTCTCCGCGCAGCGGCTTCGTCCAACACGGCACTCAAGCCGACCCCGTGCGGCCGGCGTCGTGCTGGATCTTGAGCTTGGTGCCGCGCGCGGGTCGGCTTATCTTGGTCGTTATGTGCAACCAACTATATCAGTCACGATCATGAGGAGTTGACTTTATGAGTATAAAGTCAGGATCATGCCTTTGTGGTGAAGTCTATTTCGAAATAGAAGGCGATTTTGATAATTTCTATCTTTGTCATTGTAGCCGGTGTCGAAAAGATACAGGCTCGACTCATGGAGCCAATCTTTTTTCTTCTACTGCCAAGTTAAAATGGGTATCAGGAGAGGATAAAGTCACAAATTTTACTTTATCTTCAACTCAACACAACAAATCTTTTTGCTCAATATGTGGATCCGCACTTCCAAATATTCAAATGGGGGGTGAGCTTTTGGTGGTCCCTGCTGGAAGCCTTGATTGTGATATATCCATCCCTCCTACAGCTCATATTTTTACTGGCAGCAAAGCAAATTGGGATAAAGATATTCATAAATTCCCTATGATAGAGACTTTGCCGTCATAAGCATAAAACCACATAACATAGCTAATTCAGTCGACGCATAAAGACGCGCAGCTGATTCGCGGCGTTAGTCAATAAAAGCCAATAAATGAAAGGAATGCGCTCTCACCGAACAGACATATGGGCCTCGATCATCCTCTGCTCCAACCGCGCGGTCGGTGGGAGCGGCGCCCCGCCGCGACGGTCGCGCGATCGCGGCGAGGCGCCGCGCCCACGTCACTTTGCCTCAAGGATGCGCGGCGCCCGGTCAACCGACTGGGCGGCCCGATGATCAACGCCCAATTGGCTCAGCGCCGAACCAATACCGCGCACTGAGTTAAGTGAAAAACGCCAAGGCCATGCCAGCCCGGTTATTGGCCGGCTGGCCAGTCGTTAGGGCTCATAAAGAGTCGTAGTGGCCGCCTATGGCAAAGATATAGATGCGAGTGTCGTCAAATTTATACACAAGCCGGTCATTCTGGCTAAGAGGATATCCGGAACAGAAAATGCTTAATAATTAAAATGCCAAATAAGATAGTATCTTAGGTACGACAATCACGCGTATCGAGGATGCCATGGCCTTTCAAGAGATGTCCGATGATTTTTGGCGCCAGGCAGAACCGTT
>NZ_JAAIJR010000342.1 GCF_010915725.1 Thiorhodococcus mannitoliphagus | reverse complement strand
CGCCCGGCATCGGGCGAACCGCTGTTGTCGCTCACGCTATTACGCGAATTTTTCTCAGAATAATTTCCGCTAGACCTACCAGTTTCCGCCACCGCTGTTGTCGAGGCGTGTTAGCCACGACGATGCCCGTCTTGGGCCTTCGTTATGGCAGCAACCGGCCAGGAGCGGTCATCGGCGTTCCGTGGCGAGCTGGCTAGAAAGGAGTCATAAGCGGACGCTGAAATTGCCCACCTATCCTGATGCCGGGTGTTTTTCCTCTACGCCTGGGCGAAGACCGGGACGGGCCGATCTCAAGCGAGCGAATGGTGGTGCGTCGCCTATTTTACTCCGCCGGCATCGCAAAACTTGCCGTAAACTTGAGAGATTGAGCACGCCATAACGATGAACCGGGAAATGACCGACATCAAAATCGAGCCCGACGGACTGCTGATCCCCCCTCAGTACATCGATGGACTGGGGCCGACCGCGATCGTTCGCCGCATCAAAGGGGGCCTCATCGTGGAGTCGCGGGATCAAGCCCAGGCACGCGAAGAACTCCGAGCGTTGGTCGAGCGCATCCGGGCGGCAGTCAAGTCGGACGCGCCCAGCGACGCGGAGATTGGAGCCATCGTCGACGAGGCTCGTACCGAGCGTGCGCGTCGTCGTTGACACCAACGTCTTCGTCTCCGGACTGATCAATCCGCGCGGGGCGCCCGGCGCCGTCGATGCGGTGATCGAAGGCAGAATCACCCCTGTCTTCAGCAGCGAGACCCTGGCTGAGCTGCAGGACGTGCTTGCTCGTCCACGGCTCCAACGCTTCCTTAGAAAGCGTCCATCAACAACTTCCCCCCTTTCGCAAAGGGGGGCCAGGGGGGATTTCGGGCGGGATCGCTCGCATCGGGAAATAATTGATGGGCGCTCTCTTAGCCGCGCTGCGATCCGGCCAGAAGCCCTGCTTGCACGGCTTGACTTGATCGCAGATCTGGTCACGCCTGGGACCGTCGCCGAGCACATTCGGGACCCCAAGGACGCACCGTTCGTCGCCCTGGCGACTACCCGGCCGGCGCCGGATCTCATCGTCACCGGCGACTCCGATTTCGAGCGCGACCGCTAGGGAGGCGTCCCGGTGGTTTCCGCCTCAATGCTGGCAGCGGTCCTGGCGAACCACCAGGGCCGCATCCCCTGACACCCGCGGCACGACGAATGGCGGAAAAAGCTGGCGGACGTCATCCGGCGCCGGGTCCG
>NZ_JAAIJR010000341.1 GCF_010915725.1 Thiorhodococcus mannitoliphagus | reverse complement strand
GCAGTTCCACTTTGCCCAAATGGGATATCCTCATCCGACCAAACTGCGGGTAAGTTCTTTCGCGTAAATCGCCTTAGAAAGCGTCCATCAACAACTTCCCCCCTTTCGCAAAGGGGGGCTAGGGGGGATTTCGGGCGGCATCGTTCGCAATCGGGAAACAATTGATGGACACTTGCTTAGCTCCGACCGAGGGACCTCAGCCTTAGCGACGCCCTCGGATTTTTTGGACGCTGGACGCCCTCGGGTGCGAGAAATGCGGCAGGCTTCGCGATCTGCGAAGTCAAATGCTGGATAATCTTGGAACGTGCAGATTGATGGCCATCACGCTCAAGCGATCGCCGAGGCGTGGCTTGAAATGGAGTGAATTGTGGACATTGCCGAACTTCTCGCCTTCAGCGTCAAGAACAACGCCTCGGACCTTCATGTCTCGGCCGGGCTGCCTCCGATGATCCGTGTCGACGGCGATATGCGACGCATCAACGTCCCCGCCCTGGAGCATCGCGCCGTCCACTCGCTTGTCTACGACATCATGAACGACAAGCAGCGCAAGGACTACGAGGAGTTCCTCGAGACCGACTTCTCCTTCGAGATCCCAGGTGTTGCCCGCTTCCGTGTCAACGCCTTCAATCAGAAGCGCGGTGCGGGTGCGGTCTTCCGCACCATCCCCACCAAGGTGTTGTCGCTCGAGGAGCTCAAGGCGCCGTCGAGCTTCAAGGACATCATTGATGTTCCGCGCGGCTTGATCCTGGTGACCGGGCCGACTGGCTCGGGCAAGTCGACCACCCTTGCGGCCATGGTCGATCACCTGAACGACAATGAGTACGCGCATATCCTCACCATCGAGGATCCCATCGAGTTCGTCCACACGAGCAAGAAGTGTCTGGTCAACCAGCGCGAGGTCCATCGGGATACGCTGGGCTTCAGCGAGGCCCTACGCTCCGCGCTGCGTCAGGACCCGGATATCATCCTGGTCGGCGAGTTGCGTGACCTGGAGACGATTCGCTTAGCACTGACTGCAGCCGAGACCGGCCACCTGGTGTTCGGCACCCTGCATACCACCTCCGCGGCCAAGACCATCGACCGTATCATCGACGTCTTCCCTGCGGCGGAAAAAGACATGGTGCGCGCCATGTTGTCGGAATCCCTGCGCGGAGTGCGGCCTTGCATTGATGTGGCTTCTTGGGATAGCGTGCAAGCCACTTATGCATCTCAGGAAACGCATCATGGC
>NZ_JAAIJR010000340.1 GCF_010915725.1 Thiorhodococcus mannitoliphagus | reverse complement strand
GGAATCGTAAGACCTTTTCGGCGAGCTTCAAGGCGAAGGTGGGGCTTGAGGCGATTCGTGGGGTCAAGACGACCAACGAGATTGCTCAGGCGTATGGTGTGCATCCAGTGCAAGTTGGGCAATGGAAGAAGGCGATCACCGAGCAAGCGGAAACCTTGTTTGACATCAAGCGTGGGCGTAAGACGGTGGCTGAGAGCGCGGACCCGGAGCGCCTCTACAGTGAGATCGGCAAGCTCAAGATGGAATTGGACTGGCTGAAAAAAAAGTCTGGAGTGAGCCTGTGAGCGTGCGTCGCGCCTGGATCGATCGCGCGGGCGATGGGGAGTCACTGGGCTTGCCCGTCAGTCATCAATGTCGCCTGGTGGGGATTGCGCGCTCGACGGTGTATGCGCCAGCGCCCGTTGGCGTGGTCAGCGATCTGGACCTGGAGCTGTTGCGTCTGATCGACGAGGAGTACACGCGACGCCCCTTTTACGGCAGTCGCCGCATGGTGGTCTCGCTGCGTCAACAGGGCTATGGCGTCAGTCGTAAGCGGGTTCAGCGCCTGATGCGCCTGCTCGGGTTGGCGGGGCTGGTTCCTGGCCCGCACACCAGCAAGGGGCATCCCGAGCACCCGATTTATCCGTATCTCTTGAGGGGGCTCAGCGTCACACGGCCGAATCAAGTCTGGAGCACTGACATCACCTACATCCGCTTGGCGCGGGGCTTTGTCTACCTGGTGGCGATCATCGATTGGTACTCGCGGCAAGTGCAGGGATGGCGTGTGTCGAACACGCTCGATGCGGGGTTTTGCATTGATTGTCTGGAGGAGGCGTTACGCTGTCACGCGCCTCCCGAGATCTTCAACACCGACCAGGGGGTGCAATTCACCAGCGAGGCATTTACCCGCGTTCTGCGCGCGGCGGACATCGCCATCAGCATGGATGGACGCGGGCGCGCCCTGGATAACGTCTTCGTCGAGCGTCTGTGGCGCAGCGTCAAATATGAAGATGTCTATCCCAAAGGGTACGAGACGTTGCCCGAACTGCTCACGGGTTTGACGGAGTATTTTGTGTTCTACAACACGCAACGACCGCATCAGAGCTTGGGCTACCGGACACCGGAGAAGGTTCATCAATCAGGTCAAGGTGGTGGTGTGACGATCTCTAATCGTTTCGCAGAAACGGGGGGGTAAGTCACTCAACACCACCACGAGTTCTAGCGGCAACATCGGGCAGCCACAAACGGCTGCAAT
>NZ_JAAIJR010000033.1 GCF_010915725.1 Thiorhodococcus mannitoliphagus | reverse complement strand
GCGAGCGATGCCGCCCGAAATCCCCCCTAGCCCCCCTTTGCGAAAGGGGGGAAGTTGTTGATGGACGCTTTCTTAGCCTTGACAACTGGCAGCTGGCGCACCCCTTCACGGCTAGAAGTCGATGACCTTATCGGAGTAGAGGAACAGCTCATGCACCTGCTGGGCGTTGCCGATGGCGCCATCGGTCGGCGCCGTAATGCCCCGCGCGGCGGCGCAGAGCCCGCAAACGAGCACCCGACCACCCAGTCCCGTATAGCCGGCCAAGATATCGCTCAACGGCATGGGCCCGGATTGGGTCATGCAGTCCGTCGCGCTGAAGTCATTTGCCGGATTGACCAGCTCGACTCCGCCCAGGGTCGGAAACAGCGTCACGTCCCGTGCAGGTTCGACATCGACGCTGGCGCCATTCACGCTCAGGGTGCTCATCATCAGGTTCATGCCAATCTGCAGCGCAACGCAGGCTGCCTCGGGATCCTCGAGCGGGTCCGTCTTGAGTGCGATCGCAACCGATTGACCGCGCGCCTTGGGCAGCTCCCAAGGCTGATCGTTCCAGGGCCGTCGTGGCGGCTGAGCATCCACGACGAGCGTGGCCGACAAAAGCGTCAGAAGCGTGATCGCGGCGAAACCTCGAATGTGGGCGCGGACCATAAAACACCTCTCTTATACCTTTGATTTGAAATGGTAGGGCACATCAAAGCTAGCAGAGGGAGAGGCGATTACAAGCGAGTCTCCGAACACGGCGCGGGGGGCCCAGGGCCGCCCGTCGACGCGACTAGAACTGCTCCTCTTCGGTCGAGCCGGTCAGCGCCGTGACCGAGGAAGTGCCGCCCTGGATGACGGTGGTGACATCGTCGAAGTAGCCGGCACCCACCTCCTGCTGGTGGGAGACGAAGGTGTAGCCCTTCTCGCGCGCCTCGAACTCCGGCGCCTGGACCTTTTCGACGTAGTGACGCATACCCTCGCCGCGGGCGTAGTCGTAGGCCAGGTCGAACATGTTGAACCACATGTTGTGGATCCCGGCCAGGGTGATGAACTGGTACTTGTAGCCCATGTCCGCCAGCTCGTCCTGGAAGCGGGCGATGGTGCTGTCGTCCAGGTTCTTCTTCCAGTTGAAGGAGGGCGAGCAGTTGTAGGCCAGGAGCTTATTCGGATTCTGCGCGAGCACCGCCTGGGCGAACTCACGGGCGAAGCCGAGGTCCGGCGTGCCGGTCTCGCACCACACCAGGTCGGCGTAGGGCGCATAGGCCAGACCGCGGCTGATGGCCTGCTCCAGGCCGTTCTTGACGCGGTAGAAGCCGTCATCGCTGCGGGCGCCGGTGACGAAGGGGCGATCGTTGTCGTCAACGTCGCTGGTCAGGAGGTTGGCGGCCTCGGCGTCGGTGCGGGCGAGCAGCAGGGTCGGCACGCCCATGACATCTGAGGCCAGGCGCGCGGCGACCAGCTTTTGCACCGCCTCGCGGGTCGGGACCAGCACTTTACCGCCCATGTGGCCGCACTTCTTGACGGCGGCGAGCTGGTCTTCGAAGTGCACGCCGGAGGCGCCGGCGCCAATCATGTTCTTCATCAGCTCGAAGGCGTTGAGCACACCGCCGAAGCCGGCCTCGGCATCCGCTACGATCGGCAGGAAGTAGTCGACGAAGCCCTCTTCACCGGGCTCGATGCCCTTGGCCCACTGGATCTCGTCGGCGCGCTTGAAGGTGTTGTTGATACGCCGCACCATGGTCGGGACCGAGTCGTAAGCATAGAGCGACTGGTCCGGGTACATGGTCTCGGAGGTATTGCCGTCGGCCGCGACCTGCCAGCCGGAAAGATAGATGGCCTCGATACCGGCCTTGGCCTGCTGCATGGCCTGACCGCCGGTGATGGCGCCCATGCAGTTCACGTAGCCCTTCTTGGCATCGCCGCGAACCAGCTTCCACAGCTTCTCGGCGCCGCGTTTGGCATAGGTGTGCTCCGGCTGAACCGAGCCGCGCAGTCTCACCACGTCGGCGGCGGAGTAGCCGCGACTCACGTCGGTCCAGCGGGGATTTTCTGCCCAATCCTGTTCGATGGCCTTGATTTGATCTTGGCGGGTCATTTGCAATGCTCCTCTCGTGGTTATATTTGGGGCCGCGCTTGCCCGTCTTTCCGGCTCTAGGTACCGGGTCTCAGTGGCTTCTGAACGACAGCGAGACAGCGGGTGATTGACCATGTAACTTGGTCTTGGCGCAAAAACCTACCTAGAGCGTGAGCATTTGACGAGTCAATTATCCTAATTTTCTCTATTGCTATTGACAATTTTCAATGAATAATCTTGATCTTAGGTACTGCATGATTGAGTGCGCTCAGCCACCTCTGCGCACCACCGCTGCGCGAGAGTCGGCATGAACGCCAACCCAGCCGAGCTGAGACGCGCGCTCATGGAGCACGGCCTCGCCCATCACGAGCTAAGCCCCAGCCCGATCGAACAGTTCCAAGACTGGTACGAGCTGGCACTGAGCACCGACCTGCCAGAGCCGAACGGCATGACGCTCTGCACCGTGGATGCCGACGGCCAGCCATCGGCGCGAACCGTGCTGCTGAAGCTTTATGACGCGCGCGGCTTCGTCTTCTTCACCAACTATGAGAGCCGCAAAGCCAAGGAGATCGAGCAGAATCCTCGGGTCGCCCTGCTCTTTCCCTGGGTCGCACTTGCCAGGCAGGTGCAGATCACGGGGCGGGCTGAGCGCATCTCGACCACAGAGTCGCTCAGCTACTTCGCGACCCGCCCGCGCGGCAGTCAGATCGGCGCCTGGTCATCGCCGCAGAGCCAGGTGATCAGCTCGCGCTCCATCCTCGAGGGCAAGGTGGCGGAAATGGCCCGCAAGTTCGCCAAAGGCGAGATCCCGCTTCCGGATTTCTGGGGTGGCTATCGCGTGATTCCGCGGATGATCGAATTCTGGCAAGGCCGCGAGAGCCGCCTGCATGACCGCTTCCGCTACATCAGGAGCGACGACCGCGCCGACGAATGGTCGATTGAGCGGCTAGCGCCTTGATTGACAGGCGCCCTGGAGCACCGCGACCCCAAGCGAGCGTGGATCAAGATGCCCCGCGCCCGGCTTGAGATGCACGCACCGAGCTCAAGGACTAGATTTTCCCGTCCACGCCTCCGATACTGGGGCCAAAGCGCGGAACGGAATGGAAAGCAAGGACATGACCTCGGGCAGCGAACTGGAGCCCGCCAAAGATGCAGCGGCGGCCCCCTACTCTCTTCACTGCGGAGACCTCTTGGGCGAGGCGATCATCTTGGCCTTGGATACCCAAGGCCGCATCCGATGCATCAATCGCAAGGGCTGTCAGCTATTAGGCCAACCTGAGACTGAGCTGATCGGCCGCAACTGGGTCAGGCACTGCCTGCCACCGGACGCAGACCCCGAGGCAGCCCGCCAGATCCTACGCGCGGCGCTGTGCAACCGGATCGACGGACACGCCTATTCGCTCGTCCCGATCATGACAGGGACGGGCGAGACACGCATCGTTGCCTGGCACAACAGCCCCCAGATCGATGCCACTGGATGCGTCGTGGGCATGCTGAGCACGGGTATCGACATCACCGAGCGGACCCCAAGTCAGGTGCAAACCATCGAGCGCACCTTGCGGTCCTGGCCCCTGCTCCACGCCGACCCCGCGCTGATCTGGGCCGCGGACGCCACCATGAACGGCGACTTCTTCAGCCCTGCCTGGCTGGAGTTCACTGGCCGCTCACTCGAGCAAGAGCGCGGACAGGGATGGATGGAGGCGATCCATCCGGAAGATCGCCAGCACTGCCTCTCCGCCTGCCACCATGCCTGCGAGCGACGCGCCCCGCTCATTGTGGAATGCCGACTGAGACGCCATGACGGCGAGTATCGCTGGCTCCAGAGCCACACTATCCCGAGCTTCGACAGCGAGGGGCGCCTCATGGGCTACGTCGGCTCCTGCTTGGACATCACGGCGGCCCGCATGGCTCGGAAACCTTCGGCCAGCGAGACCACCTATCAGCAAACCTTATTGGACAATCTGCCCTTCGCCGTCTGGCTCAAGGACACCGAGGGAAGGCTCCTAGTGGTCAATCGCGCCCTCGCCGACGCGGTCGGTGCGGCCAGCCCGGCCGAACTGATCGGCAAGACCGACTTCGACCTCTATCCACGCGAGGTTGCCGAGCGCAATCGCGCCGAAGAGCAGGCACTGCTGAGAGGCCGCGCGATGACAGCGCGCGAAGAGTCGAGCACAGAGGCAGGCGAACTGCAGTGGCGGGAGACCTGCAAGGCACCGGTCGTCGATGCGCAAGACGCGCCGCTCGGCACCCTCGGCTTCAGCCTCGATATCGGCGAGCGCAAGCGCAACGAGCAGGCGCTGGCGAGGCATCGCGAGCGTCTCCAGCTGCTCCTCGATTACACCCCCATCGGGATCTGGATGCTATCGCCATCCGGAGCACTGGAGTTCGTCAACCGCACCCTGTGCGACGCCATGGGCATCAGCGAGGAAGATTGGCTCGCGGCCCACCATTACAGCGATCTCATTCCAGCGCCCTTCGACGCCGAGCAGCGCGCGTCCGACGCGCAGGCCATGGCCGAATCCGGGGCGGTCGTG
This sequence comes from Thiorhodococcus mannitoliphagus, assembly GCF_010915725.1. GTDB lineage: Bacteria > Pseudomonadota > Gammaproteobacteria > Chromatiales > Chromatiaceae > Thiorhodococcus > Thiorhodococcus mannitoliphagus. Next base: position 43,502 of record NZ_JAAIJR010000033.1, on the reverse strand, counting down.
ACCCAGCAGCGACTGCCGTTCGCCGACGGACAGTTGCACGACCTGCGCGTCATCAAGTGCGTCAAGCGCGACACCAGCGGCGAGCCCGTGGCGCTGGTTGGCCTCTGCATGGACATCACCGAAGAGCTTCGCAAAGAGGCCGCGCTGCGCGCAAGCGAAGCCAAATTCCACACCATGGTCGACTGCACCTACGACTGGGAGTACTGGACCCTGCCCGACGGGCGCTTCTGCTACATGAGCCCGTCGGCCGAGCGCTTTACCGGCTACAGCGTCGCCGACTTCTACGCCAACCCCGGCTTGCTGGACGCCATCGTCTCTCCCGAGGATCACGCGGTTTGGCAGGCTCACCTGCCGACGCACGCGGAAACCTGCGGCCATAAAGACATCAGCGAGGTCGAGCTGCGCATCCTCAAGAAGGACGGCAGCACCCTCTGGGTCAATCATCGCTGCCGCCCCGTCTTTAGCGACGACGGCGACTATCAGGGGCGCCGTGTCACCGTCAGCGACATCCAAGCCCGCAAGGAGGACGAGGCGCAGATCCGCAGCCTTGCCTATTTCGACGCCCTGACCGGCCTCCCCAACCGCAGGCTGCTGCTCGATCGACTTGGCCAGGCGCTGGTCGCCAGCAGCCGCAACCAGCGCTACGGCGCACTGCTGATGCTGGACCTGGATCACTTCAAGGCATTGAACGACACCAGGGGCCACGACGCGGGCGACCGGCTGCTAGTGGAGGTCGCGCAGCGCATCACCCGCGCCCTGCGCGAGCTTGACACCGTCTCGCGCCTTGGCGGCGACGAGTACGTGATCTTGCTGGAGGAGTTGGCCCACGAGGAAGAGAAGGCCGCGACCGAGGCCGAGCTGGTGGCCGAGAAGATCCGCAACGCGCTCAACGAGCCTTACGACGTGGTGCCGGGCGAGCCCTTGCACCATTGCACGCCGAGCATCGGTGTCGCCCTCTTCCGCGGTCAAGAGGAGTCCATCGAGACCCTGCTCAAACAGTCCGACGTAGCGCTCTATCAAGCGAAGGACGCAGGGCGTAACACCGTGCGCTTCTTCAGCCCCGAGATGCAGAGCGCCATCGAATCGCGTCTCGCGCTGGAGCAGGCGCTACGGCGGGCGCTGCAAGAAGGAGAGTTGAGACTCTACTTCCAGCCGCAAATCAATCAGTACGGGCACTACATCGGGGCCGAGGCCTTGTTACGCTGGCACAGTCGTGCAATGGACACCTTGATCCCGCCCATGCAATTCATCCCGCTCGCAGAGGAGACCGGCCTCATTGTTGGATTGGGGCAATGGGTCGTCCGCGAGGCCTGCCGCCAGCTCAAGGCTTGGGAGGCACGCACAGAGACGCGCAAGCTTCAACTCGCCATCAATGTCAGTGCCAGCCAACTGCGTCAGCCCGACTTCGTCCATGAGGTAAAAGGCTGCCTCCTCAACTCAGGCGCCAACCCAAAGCGCCTCAAGCTCGAGCTGACCGAGAGCGCCTTTCTCGTCAATACCGACCAGGTCGACGAGCAGATGCAGCAGCTGCGCAAGCTGGGCGTGAGCTTCTCCCTGGATGATTTCGGCACGGGCTTCTCGTCGCTCTCCTATCTCAAACGCCTGCCCTTCGATCAGCTCAAGATCGACCAGGCCTTCGTCCGCGACGTCACCACCGATCCCAACGACGCCGCCATCGTCGCGGCCATCCTCGCCATGAGCCGGTCGCTGGGGCTGGAGATCATCGCCGAGGGCGTCGAGACCGAGGCGCAGCGCGACTTCCTGCTCAAGAACGGCTGCCACGGCTTCCAGGGCTATCTGTTCGGCAGACCCGCGCCGATCGAGGATCTGGCGCGGGTCTGGTAGCCCCCGGCCAGCGGTCGCTGGCCGGGGGTGAGGTTTCAGAGCTGCGGGCGGGGTGTATCGCGGGTCTCAGCGGGGAGGACGGGGTACTGGACAGTGGGAACATCGCCCGTGAGAGACTGCAGGAAGGCGACGATCTTTGCTGCCTCTTCGTCATTGATCTCGGTGCCGAGCTGAGCCGTACCCATGACGGCAACCGCCTGCGTCAGGTCCCAGACCTGACCCGAGTGGAAGTAGGGTGCCGTGACGGCGACGTTGCGCAGCGGCGCAGCGCGGAAGACGTACTCATCTGAGGCCGAGTGCGTGACCTGGAAGCGGCCCTTGTCGTCCGGCGGGAGAATGTCCGCGCCCGGTCGCTTGATCAGACCGAAGGGGAAATAGCTCTGCCCGCCCACGTTGACGCCGCTATGACAGGAGGCGCAGCCGCGATCGACGAATAGGGAGAGGCCCTCTTTCTGCTCGTCCGTCATGGCCGCGTCGTCACCCGCCATGAACTTATCGAAGGGTGCATTGGGCGTCACCAAGGTGACCTCGAAGGCCTCGATCGCCTTGGCCATGTTGTCGAAGGTCACTGGATCCGCTTCACCTGAGAATGCCGTGCCGAAACGCTCCACATACTCAGGCATGCTCTTCAGCGTGGTCACGACCTGCTCGGGTTTGTTCGCCATCTCCACCCCGGCCTGAACCGGCCCCTTGGCCTGCTCCTTGAGATCTTCGGCACGACCGTCCCAGAACTGCGCAACATTGAAGACCGCATTGAAAACAGTCGGGGCATTGCGCGGCCCCTTCTGCCAGCCATGGCCCACGGATGTCGGGAGATTGTCATCTCCGCCGGTACCCAGGTTGTGGCAGGTATTGCAGCTGATGATACCGCTAGCCGAGATGCGCGGATCGAAGAAGAGCATCCAGCCCAGTTCGATCTTCTCTGGGGTAACGGGGTTGTTGGCCGGCTGCTGCAGCTCTGTGGGCAATGCCTGCAAACCGGCCTCGGTCGCCTTTTGGCGCAGCGCTTCATCCGAAGCGGAAACCGAGGCAGCGATCAAGGCCGTGCTGGCCAAGGCAAGAGCGGACGCTCTCATCGGGGGATCTCCTTTTTAGAGTGGTGATTCGCACATCGCAGAGTCGCAAATATAAGCATTTGCGAATGAGCCAATGCACAGACCCAACCCTATAAAGGGCGCGGTCAATGCGCCAATCTGGAGTTTCTATCAGAACGATCGGAAGATTCGATAGAGGCACTCAGTCGCGCGGGCGTCCCTAGGAGCCTGTCCGACTTGGGGGGATCGAAGCGAGGAAGTGGGAGAGCGAGGCCATTTCGTTCCGGTTTTGAGGCGCATAGTGGTTCTATGTAACGAAAAAGCGGGGCGAAAGGGACCGTTCTCCCGATTCCGCAGCCGATTCATCCTAAGTCGGACAGGCTCCTAGAACCCGCAGCGCGACCAGAGCGGGCAGGGGTGTGTCACTCGAGTGGTTGTCGCGGGCAGGTCGGGCAAGCAAGAGCGCCTGCGCAATGCAAATCAGAAATGATAGCATTGGCGTATTTTAGTGACCGAAGAGAATACCGCCCATGCCGTACGACAAGATCCAAGTTCCTGCTTCCGGCGAGAAGATTAGCGTCAACGATGATTTCTCGCTCAACGTCCCCGACAAGCCCATCATCCCCTACATCGAGGGCGACGGCATCGGGGTCGACATCACTCCGGTGATGCGTGCTGTGACGGATGCCGCCGTCGCCAAAGCCTATGGCGGCAAGCGCGAGATCCAGTGGATGGAGATCTACGCCGGGGAGAAATCGACGCGGACCTATGGCGAGGACGTCTGGCTGCCTGACGAGACGCTCGAGGCCGTCAAGGATTTCGTCGTTTCGATCAAGGGGCCTCTGACCACGCCCGTCGGCGGTGGTATCCGCTCGCTCAACGTCAAGCTGCGCCAGGAGCTTGATCTTTACGTCTGTCTGCGCCCGGTGCGCTACTTCAGTGGGACACCGAGCCCGCTCAAAGAGCCCGAGCACACGGATATGGTGATCTTCCGCGAGAACTCGGAAGACATCTATGCCGGCATCGAGTGGCAGGAAGGCACCCCCGAGGCGAAGAAGATCATCGACTTTCTCCAAAAGGAGATGGGCGTCACCAAGATCCGCTTCCCGGAGACCTCGGGTATTGGTATCAAGCCCGTCTCAGAGGAAGGGACGCATCGTCTGGTGCGCAAGGCGATCCAGTACGCGATCGACAATGACCGGCCCTCGGTGACCCTGGTTCACAAGGGCAACATCATGAAATTCACCGAGGGTGCCTTCAAACAATGGGGCTATGAGCTGGCGAAGTCCGAGTTCGGCGCGACCGAGCTGGAAGGCGGTCCCTGGTGTACCTTCAAGAACCCCAAGACCGGCCGCGACATCGTCGTCAAGGATGTGATCGCCGACGCCTTCCTGCAGCAGATCCTGCTGCGCCCTAAGGAGTACGCGGTGATCGCGACCCTGAACTTGAACGGTGACTACATCTCGGATGCGCTCGCCGCGCAGGTCGGGGGCATCGGCATGGCGCCGGGCGCGAACATCTCGGACAGCGTCGCCATGTTCGAGGCAACGCACGGCACGGCACCCAAATACGCCGGCAAGGATCAGGTCAATCCCAGCTCGCTCATCCTCTCGGCGGAGATGATGCTGCGCCACATGGGCTGGGCCGAGGCCGCCGATCTGGTCATCAAGGGTGTCGAGGGCGCAATCGCCGCCAAGACCGTGACCTACGATCTGCACCGTCTGATGGACGGTGCGACCAAGCTCAGCTGCTCCGGCTTCGGGGAGGCCGTCGTCGACAAGATGTCGTAGGGCAAACGAAAGCGGCAGAGCCAAGGGCTCTGCCGCTGAGGTCCTACCGATCGATTCTAAGTTCGTTTTGGCGGCGCTCTGACTGCCGGTGCTTTGACGGAAATCGCCTTAGCTCACACGATGCACATTGGCGGCGTGTAAGCCTTTTGGGCCTTCGCTGAGTTCGAACTCGACCTTTTGTCCTTCTCGCAGTGTTTTGTAGCCCTCCATGTCGATCGACGAAAAGTGGACGAAGACGTCCTCCTCCCTTCCGTCGGGCTGCACGAAGCCGTACCCCTTGGCGTTATTGAACCATTTCACGACACCGGTGATCATTGTCGCACTCCTCCTACCTCTACGGGACTCTTGTTGGTGGTCGTTATAGTCGCCTGGCACCCTGCCTTGAATCCAGCGGGCGGTACCACAACTCCGTAGTATAGTGAGTTGATTTCGCTGGTCAAACTGCCCCCCCTTGAATCTCCGTGCGGCTTCTGCTTGGGTACTCGGGTGTGTGGTCTAGGGTGAGGCGATGGCGGTGCTCGCAGTGGCGACTCTAGGCCCCCGCACAAAGGCGTTGGAGGTGCATGGCGCACTGATGAACTATGACTAGAATCCGAGATCATGAGCAACGATATACCTAGCGAGGAACGAGAATCTGGACTAACGGTCCAAGAGGCCCGTCCTAAGCTGAAACGACCGCCCTTATATAAGGTTTTGCTGCTGAATGACGATTACACGCCGATGGAGTTCGTGGTGCTCGTGCTCGAAGTTATTTTCGGCATGAATCGCGAGAAGGCGACGCAAGTCATGCTTCACGTCCACACACGCGGCGTTGGGGTTTGCGGTGTTTTCACGAAAGACATCGCCGAGACGAAGGTCGCGCAAGTCAACGACTACGCGCGCAGTCATCAGCATCCACTCATGTGCACCATGGAAGAGGCATAGGTGACGGCAGTTGACCTATAGGCGCGAGAGTGATAACGGTTCCGTAAACCCACCCTTGGAACAGGCCGATGCTGAGCAAAGAACTTGAATTCACGCTTAACCGAGCCTTCAAAGAGGCGCGTGTGAAGCACCACGAGTACATGACAGTGGAGCACATGCTGCTCTCGCTGTTGGACAATCCGACGGCCGCCAAGGTGCTCCGCGCTTGCGGGGCGGACGGCGAGCGGCTGCGTCGCGAGATCTCAGCCTTCATTGATGAGACGACGCCGATCATCCCCAACACCGAAGAGCGGGACACCCAACCGACGCTCGGCTTTCAGCGGGTGTTGCAGCGCGCGGTCTTCCACGTGCAGTCCGCCGGTAAGAAAGAGGTGACCGGGGCCAACGTGCTGGTGGCGCTGTTCAGTGAGCAGGATTCGCAGGCGGTCTATCTACTCAACCAGCAGGACGTGACGCGTCTGGACGTCGTCAACTTCATCTCGCACGGCATTTCCAAGGTGCCCGGTGAGAGTCAAGAAGACGATTCGCCCGGCGACGCCGAAGAGATGCGTGGTGAGGAGAAAGAGGGCTCAAGCCCGCTTGAGAGCTTCGCCACCAACCTCAACGAGATGGCCCGTCAGGGCCGCATCGACCCGCTGATCGGGCGCGCACCCGAGGTGGAGCGCACCATCCAGATTCTCTGTCGGCGTCGCAAGAACAACCCCTTGTTCGTCGGTGAGGCCGGGGTCGGCAAGACCGCCATTGCGGAAGGACTGGCCAAGAAGATCGTGGATGCCGAAGTCCCCGAGGTGCTCAACGACGCCGTAATCTACGCGCTCGATCTGGGCGGCCTGGTTGCCGGGACAAAGTACCGCGGCGACTTCGAGAAGCGCCTCAAGTCGGTGCTGGCGCAGCTCAAGCGTCAGCCTCATGCGATCCTCTTCATCGACGAGATCCACACCATCATCGGTGCCGGGTCCGCCTCTGGCGGGGTCATGGATGCATCGAACCTCCTCAAGCCGGTCCTCGCCTCTGGAGACCTGCGCTGCATCGGTTCGACGACCTATCAAGAGTACCGCGGTATCTTCGAGAAGGACCGAGCGCTGGCGCGTCGTTTCCAGAAGATCGATGTGGAGGAGCCGTCCGTCGAGGAGACTTTCGAGATTCTGAAGGGGTTGAAGTCACGCTTCGAGGAGCACCACCAGGTCAGCTATACCAACCCAGCGCTGCGCGCGGCCGCGGAACTCTCTAGCCGCCACATTAATGATCGCCATCTGCCGGACAAGGCGATCGACGTGATCGACGAGGCTGGTGCCAATGTGCAGCTCAGGAGTCCGGCGAAGCGCAAGAAGCGTATTGACGTCTCTGACGTCGAGGCGATCGTCGCCAAGATGGCGCGCATCCCGCCGAAGCGCGTTTCGGCCTCTGATACCGAATCGCTCAAGAGCCTCGATCGCGACCTCAAGATGGTCGTCTATGGGCAGGATCCAGCCATCGATGCCCTGAGTTCCGCGATCCGCATGAATCGTTCTGGGCTCGGCGTGGAAGAGAAGCCGATTGGATCCTTCCTCTTCACGGGGCCTACGGGTGTCGGTAAGACCGAGGTGACGCGGCAGCTCGCGCGCATTTTGGGGATGGAGCTGTTGCGCTACGACATGTCTGAGTACATGGAGCGTCACACGGTCTCGCGGCTCATTGGCGCACCGCCGGGATACGTCGGCTTCGACCAAGGCGGTCTCCTAACGGAGGAAATCAACAAACACCCGCATGCGGTCTTGCTGCTTGACGAGATCGAAAAGGCCCACCCGGATGTCTTCAATCTGCTCTTGCAGGTGATGGATCACGGTACCCTGACGGACAACAACGGCCGCAAGGCAGACTTCCGTAACGTGGTTCTGGTCATGACGACCAATGCGGGCGCGGAAGAGACCTCGAGGCGCTCGATCGGCTTCACCGAGCAGGATCATGCCACCGACGGGATGGAGGCGCTCAAGCGGTACTTCTCGCCAGAGTTCCGCAACCGCCTGGACGCGATCGTTCAGTTCGGTCCGCTCGGCGAGGAGACGATCCGCAGCGTGGTCGACAAGTTCATTTTCGAACTCGAGCAGCAGCTCGAAGAAAAGAAAGTGCATCTCACCGTCGACGAGGATGGCCGGAATTCGCTCGCCGAGACCGGCTATGACCCGAAGATGGGCGCAAGGCCGATGGCGCGGGTGATCCAGCAACGCATCAAGAAGCCGTTGGCCAATGAGCTGCTGTTCGGTGATCTGGTGAACGGCGGCTCGGTGCGCGTCTTCATGAAGGACGGTGCCTTCGCGTTCGAAATCAACGGCGTCGAAAAGGATCTCTAAGGATCTCTAACGGGGCCTTCGGTCGCGCCTCAGGTGTGACCGGAAGCCGCAGGGGACCAGCGTCGACAAAAGCGATACGAGCCCCGGAGCCTGCGAGCTTCGGGGTTCTCTTTTGTCTGGAGAAGCAGTTTTGGGTTGGCCGCGAAAGGGCTGTGTCAGCGCGCGCGGTAGACGATACGACCCTTGGTTAGGTCGTAGGGCGTGAGTTCGACGGTGACCTTATCTCCGGTAAGGATGCGGATGTAGTGCTTGCGCATCTTTCCCGAGATATGGGCCGTTACCGTGTGGCCGTTCTCGAGTTCGACACGAAAGACCGTATTGGGCAGGGTCTCCATGACCGTGCCTTCCATTTGGATGACGTCGTCTTTTGACATAGGCGTGGATTTGTTTGGGTTACAACGCAGGCTTCAAAGCTGCGGGATTGTAGCATAGAGGCTGGGCGAGCGGCAGGAGATATCGAAAGGAGCCTCAACACCTATGGGTTTCCCGAAATCAACCGGAACAGCCGCTCCAAGCCTGCGTAGCCAGGCCATCCTGGCCTGGTTTGCCAGGGCTGGAAGCCCTGGCTACATAAAACCGATAGGTGGTGAGCGAAAGGAGCAATCAGCGCTTTGTGAAGTGTGCATCAACAACTTCCCCCTTTTCGCAAAGGGGCCTAACTTCCCCCCTTTCGCAAAGGGGGGCTAGGGGGGATTTCGGGCGGCATCGCTCGCATCGGGAAACAAGGATGGGCATTTTCTTAGTGTCCATGCAAGCTGAGCTTTTCGGCGCGCTCGAAACGTCTCCAGAGCTGCCCATCCCAGGCTTCGATGGGGCGAAATCGCTCCTTGTATGACATCTTGCGGCAGGCACCGATCCAATAGCCGAGGTAGAGGTAAGGCAGTGCTAGCCTGCGCGCGGCCTCAATCTGCGCAAGCACGGCAAAGGTCCCTGGCGCGCGAGCGCGCTCCTCCGGGTCGAAGAAGGTGTAGACGGCCGACAGGCCCTGATTGAGAACATCCGTGACGGCGACGCCGATGAGTCGGTCTTCCAAGCGCAGTTCGAGGAATCGGGTGGTCCCGCCCCAGTGCTCGACCAAGAAGCGTCGGTAGCTTTCCTCGCTGGTGTCCTCGGCCATGGATCCATCAGGGTGCCGGTCGAGCAGATAGCGCTGATAGAGCGCGAAGTGCTCATCCACGAAGGCAGAGGGACGATCGACGAGGCTCAGTTCGCTGGCATTGCGTTTCCAGTTACGACGTTGTGAGCGATCTGGCTGAAAGGCGTTCACCGGGATGCGGACCGGAACGCAATGAGCGCAGCCGCGGCAAGCCGGGCGGTAGACATGGGCGCCGCTGCGGCGGAAACCCTGGTCGATGAGAATCTGGTAGGTGGCGTTGTCGATCCTCGCGGTCGGGTCGACAAAGAGGGTGCGGGCGAGTTGGTCGTCCAGGTAAGAGCAAGCGTGGTCGGCCGTCATGTAGAGCGAGAGGTGGCGCCCGTGGTTGTGATCGACTGACTGGGTCATGATGGCGCGACATTGTCCGCTTCGGCAAGGGGCCAAATCCTGTTGGAACTCCGTGGTGGGGCGCCGTCATCCCAGCTTCCGCATCGGTTCGGGGCGTCGCAGTAGCGGTTGAGTAGGGTGATGAACTCCGAGCGCGGGATCTCGATCGCGCCCATGCTCACGAGGTGGTCGGTGCGCATCTGGCAGTCGACGACACCGAACCCCCAGTCATCGAGCGTCTTGCAGAGATGGACCAAGGCGACCTTGGAGGCATCCGTGACGCGGCTGAACATGGACTCGCCGAAGAAGGCCCCGCCAATGGCCACTCCGTAGAGGCCGCCAACCAGCCTGCCTTCCGCCCAAACCTCGACGGAGTGTGCCAGTCCTCGCGCGTGCAGGGCTTCGTAGGCCGCAATCATCTTTGGAATCAGCCAGGTTCCGCCGTCCGCTTCGCGTGGTTGTGAGCAGCCATGGATGACTCCGGCGAAATCGCGATCCAGGGTGACGGAAAGCAGGTCCTTGCGCAGACGTTTGCGCAGGCTGCGGGAGACGCGAATCTTGTCTGGAAAGAGCACGGTCCTGGGGTCTGGTGACCACCATAGGATAGGGTCGTCGGCGCTGAACCAGGGAAAGATGCCGCGCCGATAGGCGTGCTCCAGGCGCGTGGGCGAAAGGTCCCCGCCGACGGCAAGCAGTCCGTTGGGTTCCCGCAGCGCCTGTCGCGCATCGGGGAAGCTCGTGCGATTGTTGGGGTCGAGTAGGGCGATCATGACGGCGCGGTTCTGCGAAGCTCAGTCTGCCTCTCAAGTGGGATCCATGGCAGTGTCGGACCGATAGGGACTGCGTCTATCCATCTCCACGATATAGTCGTCCATCGACTGAGTCTCCGCCAGGAGAAATCGAGAAACGGCAGATCGGAAGTCGGGCTCGGCGATCCAATGGGCGGACCAGGTGCGCGTCGGCAAGAAACCGCGACTGATCTTGTGCTCGCCTTGCGCGCCTGGTTCGAAACGCTCGAGACCCTTCTCGATGCAGTGGTCGAGGCCCTGATAATAGCAGGCCTCGAAGTGCAGGCTGTGGTAGTCGCGAAAACAGCCCCAGTGACGTCCATAAAGCGAGCGGGGGCCGAGGAGATTGAATGCGGCGGCGACCACGGCGGGGCCATCGTAGGCGAGCACCAGCAGCAATTGCTCGCCCATAGACTCCGCGATCTGCAGGAAGAAGGGCAGTGTCAAGGTCGGGAGACCGCCGCGCTTGTCGAAGGTATCGCAGTACAGCTGGTGGAAGATGGCCCATTCGGCTTCTGTCACCGCGTCGCCGCGCACGCGTCGGATGCGCAGGCCGCTCTCGGCGACGCGGCGGCGTTCGCGCTTGATCATCTTGCGCTTGGCGGCGCTGAGGCTGGATAGAAAGTCGTCGAAGGTCGCGTAGCCGCGCGTTTGCCAATGGAACTGGCAGCCGACACGTCGCATCAGGCCAGTCTTTTCCAACTGGGTCGTCTCCTCGTCCGTGGTGAAGAGCCAGTGCAGAGAGGAGACGCCGAGTCGCTCCGCGACCTGGACCGCCCCTTGGGCAAGCGCTCGCGCGAGCGCATCCGGCTGTTGCGCGCGCCCCCTGAGGATGCGTGGGCCGGTTGCCGGTGTGTAGGGCGAGGCGATGACCAATTTGGGATAGTAGCGCCGGCCGCTGCGCTCATAGGCATCGGCCCAGCTCCAATCGAAGACGAATTCGCCGTATGAATTCAGCTTGATGTAGCAAGGCGCGGCCGCGACCACGCGGTCATTGTCGTCGCGCAGCGCGAGATGGGTTGGAATCCAGCCGAGCCGCTCGCCAACGCATCCGTGCTCCTCCATCGCGTGAAGGAACTCATGGCGCATGAAGGGCGTGTCGGGATCGGCGAGCGCATTCCAGGTGGGTGCGGGAATCTCGGCGATTGTCGAATGCGTTGTGAGTTTGTACATCAAATCCGGAAGGTCGTTACGTCATGACCTCTCAGATAGGGGCGTCTCACGGTCAGCCAATCCAGGCAACCGGGTTCCCTTCTCGGCAACTCGGTTCCGAGCCAGGCGGTCGTTCGGAATCTCTCGGTTGAGTACAAGGGGTTGCGCCGACGGCGAAGGCTGCTGCGTCGTCGGCCCGGCGTCAGTTTCCGGAAGACTCAAGGGCGTCGAGGTACTTCTCGGCGTCCAGTGCCGCCATGCAGCCGCTGCCGGCCGAGGTGATCGCCTGGCGATAGACCTGATCCATGACATCTCCGGCGGCGAAGACGCCCGGCACTGAGGTGGCGGTTGCATTGCCCTGGGTGCCGCTTTGAACCTTGAGATAGCCGTTGTTCATCTCGAGCTGCCCTTCGAACATTTGCGTGTTCGGCTTGTGTCCGATGGCGATGAAGACGCCTTGCAGGTCGACGTCTTGCGTGGATCCGTCCTTCACGCTCTTGATGCGCATTCCGGTGACGCCCGTCGCATCGCCAAGGATGTCGTCGAGCAGGTGACTCCAGGCGATCTTGATATTGCCTTTCTCCACCTTTTCGAAGAGGTGCTTTTGCAGAATCTTCTCGGCACGCAGGGCGTCGCGTCGATGGACCAGCGTGACCTCGGAGGCAATGTTGGAGAGGTAGAGCGCCTCTTCCACCGCAGTGTTGCCGCCGCCGATAACCGCGACCTTTTGATTGCGATAGAAAAAACCGTCGCAGGTTGCACAGGCTGAAACGCCCTTGCCACGGAATTCCTGCTCTGAGGGCAGCCCGAGATACATGGCGCTCGCACCGGTGGCGATGATCAGCGCATCGCAGGTATAGACGGCGGAGTCACCGACCAGTTTGAACGGACGGGTGCTCAGATCGACCGAATTGACATGATCGAAAATGATCTGCGTCTCGAAGCGTTCGGCGTGACGTCGCATCCGGTCCATCAGCTCAGGACCCTGCACGCCATCTGGGTCGCCGGCCCAGTTGTCGACATCGGTCGTGGTCATCAGCTGGCCGCCTTGCTCCAGGCCGGTGACCAGCACGGGATTCAGGTTGGCGCGGGCTGCATAGACAGCGGCGGTGTAGCCGGCGGGACCGGATCCCAGGATCAGTAGCCGGCAGTGCTTGGTTTCGCTCATGCGTTCAACTCCAAAGGCGCTTGAGGGGACCCGAATCCGCGAAGGCTGGTGCCTTCGGCTAGCGAGGATCCGCGGAGGTAGAGAAATCTGTATCGAGCTGACAAAGGTGCCTCTTGATGCCTTCCGGGCGGCTGACGCGAATCGGGCCTGAAAGCGGCTGAATACGACATTGCGGGAGCGGGCCCCCGCCGCGACGCCATGCGGTGTTGCTGGGGCTGACCGCGCCAAGGGCGGCGCTTCCAAGCCTGTGCCGAAGAGCCGCGTCAGCGCGGCAAGCCTGCCTGGAGCACAGATAGCTGCGTAAATGTAAGTGTTGATTGCGCCGAGGTAAAGCCTGTCGGCGGTGCTGCGGCCCAGGCCCTAGGCGAGTGCGCCGACGCTGATCGTCAGAGGGGTGTTGCGATTCTGAAAACGAGGTGAAAATGCTCGATAGAGTCTCTATGATTACAAGTCATTAGCCCTTGAATCGAGAGTTGTTTATGAGGAGATGCCGCGCGCTCGATCAGAACTTGCTCCTTGTCATCTGCCTGGCCCTGCTGGTCTCCGGCTGTGCCGGACTCGGGGGCTCGGGCGGGAAACGCTCGGACCTGGTGCACAACGGACTCGCGCAGGTCGGCAAGCCCTATGTCTGGGGTGCTGAGGCGCCGCGGGAGGGTTTCGACTGCAGTGGGCTGACCTACTATGCCCACAGTCAGGCTGGACTCTCCATTCCCCGCACCGCAGCCGCGCAGCACAAGGCCGCCAAGCGTGTCAGGCGTGGGCGCTTGCGAGCGGGTGATCTGGTTTTTTTCAAGACGGGGCCGGACTCCTACCACGTCGGGCTGATGGTCGATGAGGGGCGCTTCGTGCACGCCTCGACGTCGCGCAAGCAGGTCCTCGTGTCCAAGCTCGATACCAAGTACTGGAGGTCCCACTTCATCGGTGCCGGCACTTTCGTTAGATGATCGCCTCTAACTGTAGACGACGGTTGCCCGTGGCAATGTCACGGCGGAACGCTCGCCTTTTTCAGCCCAGTGTTGCACAATGGCGGGCGGCTCTCGGCAACCGGCTGGGAGTGTCGGAATCACCACACTGTGCCTTAACTAGGAGTGACATTCATGTCTGATAAGCCAATGAGCAAGAGCCGTCGCGACGCCGTCAAGGTTATGCTCGGCACTGCAGCAGCCATCCCGGTGATCAACATGGTCGGCTTGGGCACCGCGCGCGCGCAAGCCCCTGCAAACGCTGTCACCGCGGACGATCCTACCGCTCAGGCCCTGAAGTACCACGCAGACGCGGCCGCGTCCGAGCGTGTTGCCTCTGCGCGTCCGGGCCTTCCGCCCGATCAGCAGCATTGCGCGAACTGCAACTTCATGTTGGCAGATGTCGGTGAAGGTGATTACAAAGGCTGCCAGCTCTTCCCTGGCAAGCTGATCAACGTCAACGGCTGGTGCGCTTCCTGGACCTTGAAGGCAGGCTGAGCAGGTCGTCTCGATTCTCGGAATCGAAAACGGGGCTTCGGCCCCGTTTTTCGTTGGCTGTGAAAGGGGTCTCTGTCCTGCCGCCGCTTGCGATCTAGCCTTGAGATCGAAGGAGACGGCCAAAGCATTGTTATGTTATGACGGCCAAGGCCGTGTCCTCCTGGGCTGCGTCGGTGCTCGATGGGCTCCCGGTCAGATGTCAGCGGGAGCGGTTGGCTTTCCGGGGCATCCTTGAGTTGGATCATAGGGGGACGAGCCATTGCTCGGGCATTCTTATGGTTCTTTGCAGTCACTCTCTTTTGCGGAATTCTTGGCGATGGCCACCCCGTCCGAAACAACCTCCGACTTTGCCAATGCGCGCCCTTATGAGCGCTTAGGTTCTCGCCCCGTCTCGTCCGCGTCGCGCGTCAGACTCGCCTTCATGAGGGCGATCGTCTGGAGCCTGATCGGCATGATCTACGCGCCGCTGTTCACCGGCCTTCTCGAACTCATGAGCGGAGCCGGGCTAGGTGTGTCCGCCTATCCGCTTGCCTCGGGCCTTGCTGCAGGGGCTGGCGCTGTGCTCTATGGCGCGCGCGAACTCGCGCTGCTCAGCACTGGCATCGGCGCTGTGGCGGGGGTTGCTGTCTTGATCTTGCTCTCTGAAGGGGCGACGCTGACAAATGTCGTCGTCGTCGCCTCCGTGCTTGCCGCCGCAGTTGGCTTGACGGTCGCTTTTCCGCGGCGCTGTTCGCGCCATGTGCCCGGCAAGTTGCTCGCGGGGCTCAGTTCGGGCGCCTTTGGCGGCGTGGTGCTTGCCGTGGTCGAGCCGCTGCATCCAGCACCCTTCTCGACCTTCGTCATCCTGGCATTTCTCGTCAGCGTCAGCGGCGTGCTCTATGTTGGATCGGTGCGCGCCTGGGTTCGGATCTCGCGGCGGCTCAGGCTGGAATCGCGCCCTTGCTATCTCATAGAGGCCGCGGTCATGGCGATCTTGGCGGGCATCGCTGCGGGCAGCGTCTGGATGGTGGCGGCTCCCTTGCTGGGTGCCGAGGGCGGGCTGCCGCAGCTCGCGGCCGTGACCATGCACCACGAGATTCAGACGGCGGTTGTTGGCGGGCTGCTCGGTGGCGGGCTAGCGGGATTTCTGCTGGAGATCTTTCGCTTCTCCTGGGTGCACGACATCTGATCCGCGCGGGGCGCTCATGGGGTCGAATCGGCCGTCGGTTCGATGGGATTCGCCGGATGCATGGGATTTCTATATCCTGTGAGTCTTGGTCTCATCCCTTGTAAGTCTTGTCGCGAGCCTGTGCTCGGTCGCGCAAGACCCTTATCCGCGCCGTCGTTCGATCGAATGGCGGCAGCGGCGACCCGCAGCAGACTCCATGGCAAAGACGAAATCTAGCCGGCGCTGGCTCGACCGCCACGTCAACGATCCCTATGTCAAGCGAACGCAGCAGGACGGCTATCGTTCGCGTGCCGCTTACAAGCTGCTCGAGATCCAAGAGAAGGACCCTGTACTCAAGCCCGGTATGCGCGTGCTCGATCTGGGCGCGGCGCCTGGCAGCTGGTCGCAGATCGCCAGTCGTCTGGTCGGTGCCCGTGGTCAGGTGATCGCGCTCGATATCCTGGCGATGGACCCGCTGGCGGATGTTTGCTTCATCGAGGGTGATTTTCGCGAAGACGAGGTTCTCGACCAGCTTCGCGATGCCTTGGGTGGTGAGCCGCTGGATCTGGTGCTTTCGGACATGGCCCCCAATATCACCGGAACGACGGTGGTCGACCAGACGCGCGCGATGTACTTGATCGAGCTAGCCTTGGATCTAGCGCGCGAGCAGTTGAAACTAGGTGGGGCCATGGTCGTCAAAGCTTTCCATGGCGCGGGCTTCGACGACTATGTGCGCGACCTGCGTACGAGCTTCAAGCAGGTCGCCACGCGCAAGCCGAAATCCTCCAGGCCGGAAAGCCGCGAGGTATTTCTCGTCGCACGAGGCTTTCATCATTGAGCCGTCGGTGCTAGTTTTCCCCGTTTATCCGGGCCTTTTACTCGATCGAATTCTAGGGGCAGCAAGCCGTGAGTGACATGGCGAAGAACATATTACTTTGGGTGGTCATCGCCATTGTGCTGATGTCCGTCTTCAACAATTTCACCACGACCAAATCCAGCCCGAGGAGTTTGAACTACTCGGACTTCATCGAGCAGGTGAAGGCTGGAAGCGTGAAGGAGGTGACGATTCAGGGGCGGATGGTCGAGGGTGTCACGGCGACGGGCCAGCACTTCTCCACCTACAGCCCGGGCGACGACGGGCTCGTCGGGGACTTGCTGAACAATAACGTCATCATCAAGGCCGCACCGCCCGAGAAACAGTCGGTGCTGATGCAGGTCCTGATCAACTGGTTCCCGCTGTTGATCCTCGTCGGGCTATGGATCCTCTTCATGCGCCAGATGCAGGGCGGCGCTGGTGGTCGCGGGGCCATGTCCTTCGGTAAGAGCCGGGCGCGCATGTTGTCCGAGGATCAGGTGAAGGTCACCTTCCAGGACGTGGCGGGCGCCGAGGAGGCCAAGGACGAAGTCTCCGAGATGGTCGATTTCCTGCGCGACCCGAACAAGTTCCAGAAGCTCGGCGGTAAGATCCCCAAGGGCGTGCTCATGGTCGGCCCGCCCGGCACGGGCAAGACGCTCCTGGCTCGCGCCATCGCCGGCGAGGCCAAGGTGCCGTTCTTCACCATTTCGGGCTCGGACTTCGTCGAGATGTTCGTCGGCGTGGGTGCTTCTCGCGTGCGCGATATGTTCGAGCAGGCCAAGAAGCACGCACCCTGCATCATCTTCATCGATGAGATCGACGCCGTGGGTCGTCACCGTGGCGCCGGTTTGGGCGGCGGTCACGATGAGCGCGAGCAGACCCTGAATCAGCTCCTGGTCGAGATGGACGGATTCGAGGGTAATGAGGGCGTCATCGTCATCGCGGCGACCAACCGCCCAGACGTCCTTGACCCGGCGCTGCTGCGTCCAGGGCGTTTCGATCGTCAGGTGGTGGTCCCGCTGCCTGACGTGCGCGGGCGCGAGCAGATCCTCAAGGTGCACATGCGTAAGATCCCGGCAGGCGAGGACGTCAGGGCCTCGGTGCTGGCGCGTGGTACCCCAGGCTTCTCCGGTGCCGACCTCGCCAACCTGGTCAACGAGGCGGCGCTCTTCGCGGCGCGCTCGGACAAGAAGATGGTCGACATGGACGACATGGAGAAGGCCAAGGACAAGATCATGATGGGCGCCGAGCGGCGCTCCATGGTGATGTCCGAGGACGAGAAGAAGCTCACGGCCTACCACGAGTCCGGCCACGCCATCGTCGGCCGCCTGGTGCCCGATCACGATCCGGTGCACAAGGTCAGCATCATCCCGCGCGGCCGCGCGCTGGGTGTCACGCTCTTCCTGCCCGAGGACGACCGCTTCAGCTACAGCAAGCAGCGGCTCGAAAGTCAGGTCTCCAGCCTCTTCGGCGGACGCGTGGCCGAGGAGCTGATCTTCGGTGAGGAGAGCGTCACCACGGGGGCGCAGAACGACATCCACCGCGCGACCGAGATCGCACGCAACATGGTCACCAAGTGGGGGCTATCCGACCGACTCGGTCCGCTGACCTACAGTGAAGACGAGCAGGAGGTCTTCCTCGGCCACTCGGTGACGCAGCATAAGAGCGTCTCTGACGAGACCACCCACGTCATCGACGAGGAGATTCGCAGCATCGTCGAGCGCAACTATGAGCGCGCCCGCGGCCTGCTGGTCGAACACATGGAGCATCTGCATGCCATGGCGGGCGCGCTGATGAAGTACGAGACCATCGACTCGGATCAGATCAACGACATCATGTCAGGCCGTGCGCCGCGTCCGCCCAAGGATTGGGACGACGAGGAGCCGCGTCGTCCTGTCAAGCCCAGTGGCGAGTCGGAGGGCGCATCTGGCGCCGTCGACGGCGGTCAGGTGGGAAGCCCGGCCGGGGAGCACTGAGCCGATGCGGCACTACTTCGGAACGGACGGGATCCGTGGAACCGTGGGTGAGGGCTGTATCACGCCCGATTTCGTGCTCAAACTCGGCTGGGCGGCTGGCCGAGTGCTCGGCAAGGGCAGTGGGAAGGTCCTCATCGGTAAGGACACGCGCATCTCCGGCTACATGTTCGAGTCGGCGCTCGAGGCCGGGCTGGCCGCCGCCGGAGTCGACATTCGCTTACTTGGGCCCATGACGACGCCCGGAGTCGCCTACCTGACGCGTACCTTTCGGGCAAATGCCGGCATCGTCATCACGGCGTCGCACAACCCCTATCAAGACAACGGCATCAAGTTCTTCTCCGCCGACGGTGACAAGCTTCCGGACGAGGTCGAGCTAGCCATCGAGGCGGAGCTGGAAAAGCCCATCAAGACGGTGGATTCCAGCAAGCTGGGCAAGGCCAAGCGGGTCGATGACGCCAACGGGCGCTACATCGAATTCTGCAAGAGCACCATCCCGTCGACCATGAACTTCCGCGATCTCAAGCTTGTTGTCGACTGTGCCAACGGTGCGACCTACAACACTGCGCCCTGCGTCCTCGAGGAGTTGGGTGCGACCGTGGTCCGCGTCGGCACCGAGCCGGACGGATTCAACATCAATCGCGGTGTGGGGTCGACCAAGCCCGAGGCGCTGTGCCAGGCGGTGATCGACCAGGGGGCGGATCTCGGCATCGCCTTCGACGGAGATGGTGATCGGGTCCTCATGTCCGACTCCAAGGGCAATCTGGTCGACGGCGACCAGTTGCTCTACGTGATCGCAAAGTCACGCTTGATTGCCGGGGCCATGCGTGGCGAGGTCGTGGGCACGCTCATGAGCAACCTCGGCTTCGAGCATGCGCTTCAGCGTCTCGAGATTGGCTTCGTGCGCACCAATGTCGGCGACCGCTACATCATGGAGCGCCTAAAGGGCTCGGACGGCATTCTCGGCGGCGAGCCTTCGGGACACATCATCTGCCGCGATCGGACCACGACCGGCGACGGGATCGTCTCCGCGCTCCAGGTCCTCGCCGCCATCAAACGCTTGGACACCTCTCTCGACGAGCTGAGCGCGGAAGTAGAGCGCTATCCTCAGATTCTCATCAATGTGCGTCTCGACCAGCGGCGCGACATCGTGGGTCTGCCTGCGGTGCAGGATGCCGTACTGACCGTGGAGCGCGAGCTTGGCGACCGCGGCCGGGTTCTGCTGCGGGCTTCGGGGACGGAGCCTTTGGTGAGGGTCATGGTCGAAGGCAGTGACCAGCAAGAAGTCACTCGGTTCGCAGAGCATCTTGCCGGCGTAGTGCGCGAGCAGATCAGTGCCTGAGCGCAAGCCGGTCCTCTAACCCCGAACGCAGGCAGCGGCTCGGCCAAAACCCCAAGGAAACGCTGACACCATGTCTTGCAGGCATTGATTGGCGCGGGGCTTGAAAACGCAGCAGCTCGAAGACGTTCCGGGCCTTTGAAGCCAAAGCGCGACAGCCTGCGCCAGGCATTCATGGCGGCAGCGTCAAGAGGGACCGCCGCGGGGACGTCATGCAGAAGAAGTTTCGGATCTACTGTGGCAATTGTTAAGAAAAGCGCACTGGTGCAGCACTCGGCATCGCAGATGTTCGACCTCGTCTACGACGTGGGCTCCTATCCAAAATTTCTGCCCTGGTGCAGCAACTCACGGGTCATCTCGGAGACCGACAAGAAGATCTGCGGTCAGATCGAGGTGCAACGCATGGGTATCCACCAGACCTTCAGTACCTGCAATGAATTCGAGCGGGACAGGCTGATGAACATCGACCTGCTGGACGGTCCCTTCCGCAAGCTGGTCGGTGCCTGGCGCTTTACGCCTTTGCGCGAGGACGCGTCCAAGGTCGAACTGGAGCTGGAGTTCGAGTTCTCGGGGCGCCTGATCGACAAGGCCTTTGGCGGCGTCTTCAATCAGATCGCCAACACCCTGGTGGATGCCTTCTGCAAGCGCGCGGACGAGGTCCACGGTGATTGACTACATCCAGGTCTCGGTCGCCTACGTGGGTCCGGAAGGCCAGGCGCTAAGGAATTTGGAAGCGCGCACTGGCACGGGCGCCGAAGAGGCCATCAAGCAATCCGGAATCCTGGGGCAGTTTCCGGAGATCGACTTGGCGACCAACAAGATCGGCATCTTCGGCAAGCTCGTCAAGCCGGATCAGGAACTGCACGACGGTGATCGCGTCGAGATCTATCGGCCCTTGATCGCAGACCCCAAAGAGGCCCGCAAGCGGCGTGCTGCTGGGTCCAGTCAAGGGACTTAGGTGATTTCCGGGAAACAACATACCCGTAGTTCCGATCCCGTAGGATGGGCAAAGCCCTGGCGATGCGCTTCTTTCGGCGTGCCGAGGGGCGCGGGGCGTGCCCATCATCCCAGCTCAGCGCTTTGAAAGTCGCCATCAACAACTTCCCCCCTTTCGCAAAGGGGGGCCAGGGGGGATTTCGGGCGGGATCCTTCGCATCGGGAAACAATTGATGAGCGCTTTCTTTGCAGGATGGGCACGTCCGTCCAGCGCCGAGGTGACGCTCAAGCCCCGAGTACGGACTTTGCCCATCCTACCGCCCCGCGCCTTTTGGGTAAGGTCATTTCCGGAGTTCGCCTTAGGCGGGCCCAAGGCGATCGTCGGAAAATCCCGCAGACTCCCGATTCGGACAATGGCGCAAGCGGCTTTAGCCAGCACTAGGCGCCTGCTCAGTCCTTGGGCTCCAGTCCAACAGCCTTGAGGCCCCTGCTCAGCACCCCTTTACGCTGATCATAATCAGGTACGGTGACCAGAATCTCTTTCTGCTCGCGCTCCTCGGCCCGATTCGCATCGGGCCGGATATCGCCCGCCATCCGCGCCAGCACGTCATCCTGGAAATAGAGGGTCAGATCGCGTTGTTCCATCTTCTGGTGGCCGCGCCTGATGGTGTAGACGTAGTCCCAGCGGTTGGTATGGAAGAAATCGGTGAGCAAAGGCGTGCCGAGCACGAACTCCACCTGGCGCTTGGTCATGCCCAGCTCCAGGCTATCCACCATCTCCTCCGTGATGATATTGCCCTGTTGTACCGTCATCTTGTAGACGAAGGGGAGGTCTTCGAGCACCGAACTCTTATATTCATCAGGCTTCTTATCCCGCGCACAGCCAATGCTGATGGCCGCTAGGCAGGCGATGATGGTAAAACTGAAAATCTTTCGCATCTTGATCTGGCAAGTAGTTTGCGATAAACCGCCGCATCATACAGCAGCGCTGCCCCCGGGTTGTAGGGGGAAAGCAGAGGATCCACGCCGATTTCAGCGGTGAGTGGCAGAAACACAACAAGACGGGGAGAGCCAATTGGAGAACCAGCAGATCAAAGCTGCAGGACTCAAGGTCACAGCACCTCGAGTCAAGATCCTGGGGATTCTGGAGACCTGTGGCAAGCGCCACATGAGCGCTGAGGACGTCTACAAAGAGCTTCTTAGCCAAGATCAGGAGATCGGTCTCGCCACGGTCTATCGCGTCCTCACTCAGTTCGAGGGTGCCGGGCTCGTCTGCCGACGCCACTTCGAGGGCGGACAATCCGTCTTCGAACTCAACAGCGGCGAGCACCACGACCACTTGGTGTGCATCAAGTGCGGGAGCATCGTCGAGTTCGTTGATTCTATCATCGAGAAGCGTCAGGCCAAGATCGCGGCCGAGAACAATTTCAAGATCGAAGACCATTCACTCGTCGTCTACGGCATCTGCGGCGACTGTCAGAAACCTCGCTGAGAATTTTCCTTGCCTTGGGCACCTGCTCCCATCGGTCTTGTGCTTGGGCCAAAGGATGATTGAGGCCGGCGATGGTTAAGGACTTCAAGGACTGCAATGACCCCAGGGGCGTTTCGATCCGCGCCCGGCCAGTTGGCCGGGCGATGCAGCGCCGCTGTAACCGATTGATTCAGAAACGCTGCAGGGCGATGTTGCGCGAACCGCTCCGCGTACGCAACCCGGAGGGTGCGGAAGCGGCTGGATTTGCTGATCGCTGCTTAAAGGAATCAATGACTTGGGTGCGGCGCGAACCTCCCGGGATTTCGCCGTCACTTGGGGTTCGCGCGTCATACCAGCAGGGGGCCGTCGAAATCGATCGAGCGGAACACGCCATGCTGTTTGACGCGCATCCCGCGCGGTTCGGTGATGCGGTAGAAGCACAGGTTGTCTTTCTCCAGGTCGATCTCGGCCAGGAGTTCGCGCTCCAGTGCCTCGAACTGCATCTGGTCGATCTCGCATTCGAAGACGGATTTCTGCACCCGTTGGCCGACGCGCTCGCAGACCTTGGCGACGCGGCGCAGGCGCCGGCGACCTTCGGGGGTTTCCGTGGAGACATCGTAGGTGGCGATGATCAGCATGGGGCGATGATCCCTGGTGACTGGTGATGGTTCGGCGCCTATTTGGCGAGGAAGGGCAGATAGCCTTCCATGTCGCCGCGCAGGGTGCGCGCCAGAAAACGGGCCTGGACGAAGGGCAGGAGCCCGAGCGGGACCTTGCTCTCCAGGAGCGGATGGGTCACTTCCTCCTGCTTGCGCGCCTGCCAGGCGGTGACGACGGCGCGGCGGCCGCTGTCGTTGAGCATCACGGCGCCGCCCTCGCGTGCGTCGAAGTCGGCGGCGCCGACCTGTCCGCGATTGATGAGCGTCAGCGACAGCCGGTCGGCGAGGATGGAGCGGAATTCCTCCTGCAGGTCTAGGGCGAGCGCGGCGCGTCCCGGCCGCACGGCGTGCAGGAAACCGAGCTGAGGATCCAGCCCAACGGTCTCGATGGCGGAGCGGCAGTCGTTCATCAGCATGGCGTACAAAAAGGAGATGAGCGCGTTGAAGCGGTCCAGCGGGGGGCGACGAGTCGCGTCGCGGGCGGCGCGCAGCGAGGCGGCGAGGGCGTCGGCGGTCTTGCCGAGGGTGCTTGCCTCCGCCGCGTCGCTTGCCTCCCGTGCACCGCGCTGCAGGACCGAGCGGCTGTTCCTGAGCTTGCCGGCGATCATGGCGCGGGCGTGCTCCAGCGTGACCGCGCCAGCGCTGGCAGCCTGGTGCTGGGCCTGACGCAGCAGGATGTTGCCCGAGACAGGCCCCTCCAGCCGCGCCTTGAAGCGGCCGGAGTTGTCGAGCAGGACCAGCGATTTCCCCTCGTCCGCCAGCCGATGCATGAGCGCCGGGGAGATCAGGACGTTGCCGAAGCAGACCAGGGTGCCGATGTGGTGCAGGGGTACCCGCAGCTTGGTCTCCCGCTCCACATCAATGCGCACGGTGGCGTTGTCCAGGTGGGCATAGGCGTTGGGGGTCATGACGTAGAGGGTGTTCTGGATGGTCTGCATGGTCGCTAATCCATGGCGCCGTTCGGGTCGAAGAGGGTGTCGCGCAGCGCGCGCTGTTTCGTCCGCGCGGCGATGGCCTCCGGTTGGCAGAGATCCTTGAGGGAGCATTCGCGGCAGCGCTGATCGTTCACGGGCGGGGGCAGGCGGCCGGAGGTCAGCATGGCGCGGATCGCCTCGGCGGTTTGCGCGACCAGGGCGCGCAGCTCTGGGGTGAATGTCACCTCCCGGCGGCGACGGCTGGAGGCGTGATAGATGGCGCCGGCGGGGACGGGGCGGCCGAACATTTCTTCTAGGCAGATCGCCTGGGCGGTCAGCTGCAGGTCGTCATTCAGCCATTTTCGCCTCGGACCGTGCTTGTACTCGACCGGAAACAGGGTGCCGTCCGGCCAGTGCTCGACGACATCGCACTTGCCGATGAGCCCCGCAGCTTGGCTCCAGACCGGCAATGCATAGTCCAGGCGCGCGCCATCCTTGCCCGCTAAATGCGCGGCGCAATCGACCCGCTCATGCTCCGCATTGCCGCGAGCGGTGTGGACGTTCTGGTCGAACTCGCCTTCCAGATAGATCAACCCGCACCGCCGAGGACAGTAGGCGTATTGGTTCAGGGCGGAAAGGTTGATGGCTTCGTGGGTCATTGCATCCTCGGTGGATCTCGCAAGGCATTGACAAACACAACAGTAGTGTTTAGATCCATGCGCCATGAACTCGAAGGAATTCAAGCGCTGGCTCGCCAAACAGGGCGCGACCTTTCAGACCGGGAAAGGATCGCACCTGAAAATTTTCCTGAACGGTCGCCAGTCCGTGATGCCGATGCACCATGCCGAGCTGAAAACCGGCACGGTCGAAGCCATCAAGAAGCAACTCGGATTGAAAGGAGATTGAAGCCATGTTCGATTACCCCGTCATTCTCGAAGCCCAGCCCGAGGGCGGCTTTGTCGTGATCTTCGCGGACGTTCCCGAGGCCATCACGCAGGGCGAGGATGAAGACGAAGCCCTGCTCTATGCCGTCGATGCGCTGGAAACCGCGCTCTCGTTCTATGTCGAGACGCGCCGTCCATTGCCTGTCCCCTCTGCGGCGGCCGGGCGTCCGACCGTGCGCCCATCGGCCCTGGAATGCGCCAAGCTCGGCGTCTACCAGGCCATGACCGAGCAGGGCATCCGCAAGGCCGAACTGGCGCGACGCCTAGGCTGGCACCTGCCGCAGGTGGATCGGCTGTTCGATCTCAAACACGCCTCGCGCTTCGATCAGATCGAGGCCGCCGCGCGTGTTCTGGGCCGCACGATCGAGGTGCGGGTCTCCTGACGCCTGGGAATCGGCGTGCCGCGTTAAACCGGAGTTGCAGCAGGGGTTCTCCCATCGACCAGCAATTCCACCCCGGCGGGCAGACGCTCTGGATAGACCTTGACCACATAGTCGGCGAAGGTGCGCGGCGAGCCTTGCAAATCCGCTCGACGCTCGATCTCGATGATGGCATTCACCTGCTCGCGGCCAGGCTGGGAGAAATCCAGCAATCGGTGGGCCGGGGCGCAGCCGAGCATGGCTTGCCGGACCCGCTGGGTGGCATCGCTGTCAGTGCCGACGTGTTTGAAGACATAGAGTCCACGGCAGGACATGACGCCCTTGGAGGCGGAGCGGTCGTGGTCCCACATGCCGAGCAGCGCCTCCCAAAGGTGGGCGAGATCCGCGTCGGAAAAGCCGGTGCCTTGGGCGAGATGGGCCGAGACGAAGCCCTTGCAGGCATAGAGGCCGTAGGGGATCAGGGCCTTGCGGCCCATGGTGCGGAGTTCATCCGCGGGTTGCCGCTCTTCCCATGCACGAAATTCCGCTGACCCAATATTGGCGCCCTTGATGTCATTGTCGGCGACAGCCATCCGCGTGATGGAGGCATCCATGGGTAGGATCGGATCGAGCGAGGGGGAGAAGGAGACTTGCACGGGACCGCGAACCTGCCCCGCGTTCGGGCCGGTTGACATCACTGCGTCCATCCAGCGCCGAGGTGGCATTCGCGCTTGGAGCGCGGACTTTGCCCATCCGAGCTACCGATCCGTCATCGGCCGTGGGAGCGGCGCCCCGCCGCGATCGGTTGTTCGGAGCGGCATCCGTCGCGCCGGGGCGGCGCTCCCACCTTTGTCGGTCGACATTCCTGCGCTGCTCCGGTCAGCCCGTCAATTGCTCGACGACGGTTCTGATCTGCCGCAGCCGCTGCTCCGGCTCCGCCATCTCGCGGAAGAACTTCAGCTTGTCCGCGCCATCCAGCTTGAATTCCTTGGGCTTGGTCTGGACCAGTCGGATGAGGTTGGCGGGGTCGATCTTGGGCGAATCGGTGAAGTGGATGCGTCCGCTGCCCGGGCCCGCTTCGATCTTGCGAATGCCCCAGGGCTGGACCTTGAGCTTGAGTTCGGTGATGTCGATCAGGTTCTTGGCTGGATCTGGCAGGGTGCCGAAACGGTCGATCATCTCCACCTGGACCTCGCGCAGGGCGTCCCGGTCGGCGGCGCTGGCGATGCGTTTGTACATGACCAGACGGGCGTGGACGTCGGGCAGGTAGTCGCTCGGCAGCAGGGCGGGGATGCCGAGGTCGATCTCGGCGCCGTGGTCGAGCGGGCGGTCCAGCTCCGGCGTGCGGCCGGCCTTGAGGGCGTCGACGGCGCGTTCGAGCAGCTCCATGTAGAGGGTGAAGCCGATCTCGGTGATCTGGCCGGATTGATCGTCGCCGAGCAGCTCGCCGGCACCGCGGATCTCCAGGTCGTGCGTCGCCAGGGTGAAGCCGGCGCCCAGGTCTTCCATGGACTCGATCGCCTCCAGCCGCTTCTTGGCGTCCGCCGTCATCGCCTTGGCCGGGGGCGTGATGAGGTAGGCGTAGGCGCGGTGGTGCGAGCGCCCGACCCGCCCGCGCAGCTGGTGGAGCTGGGCGAGGCCGAGCTTGTCGGCGCGGTTGATGATGATGGTGTTGGCGCTGGGGACGTCGATGCCGCTTTCGATGATGGTGGTGCAGATCAGCAGGTTGAAACGCTGGTGGTAGAAGTCGCGCATGACGCGCTCCAGGTCGCGCTCGCGCATCTGGCCGTGGGCGACCTGGACGCGGGCCTCCGGGATCAGCGCCTCCAGCTTTTGCGCCTGGTTCTCGATGGTCTCGACCTCGTTGTGGAGGAAGTAGACCTGACCGCCGCGCTTGAGCTCGCGCAACACGGCCTCTTGGAGCAGCGCGTCGTTCCAGGCACTGACGAAGGTCTTGATGGGGTGACGCTCGACCGGCGGCGTGGCGATGATGGAGAGGTCGCGCAGGCCGGACATGGCCATGTTGAGCGTCCGCGGGATGGGTGTGGCGGTCAGGGTGAGGATGTCGACCTCGCTGCGCAGGTTCTTCAGCTGCTCCTTGTGACGGACGCCGAAGCGGTGCTCCTCGTCGATGATGGCCAGCCCCAGGTTCTTGAACCGGATGCTGGGCTGCAGCAGCTTGTGGGTGCCGACGACGATGTCGACGGTGCCGGCCTCGAGCCCTTCCAGGATCTTTTTCTGCTCTTTGGTGGTGCGAAAGCGCGACAGGCTCTCCACCCGGACGGGCCAGTCGGCGAAGCGGTCGGAGAAGTTCTCGAAGTGCTGCTCGGCCAGCAGGGTGGTTGGCACCAGCACGGCGACCTGGCGTCCGCCATTGACGGCCATGAAGGCGGCGCGCATGGCGACCTCGGTCTTGCCGAAGCCGACGTCGCCGCAGACCACGCGGTCCATGGGCTTGGGGTCGGCCATGTCATCCAGCACGGACTCGATGGCGCGCAACTGATCCGGCGTCTCCTCGAACGCGAAGGCTGCGGCGAAGGCGGCGTACTCATCCCCATGCTTCGGAAAGGCCACGCCCTGACGTGCTGCGCGGCGGGCGTAGATGTCCAGCAATTCGGCGGCGACGTCATGGGCCTTCTGCGCGGCCTTGCGTTTGACCCGGTCCCATTGATCGCCGCCGAGGCGGTGCAGCGGTGCGCTCTCGGGCGAGGCGCCGGTGTAGCGCGAGATCAGATGCAGCGAGCTGACCGGGACATAGAGCTTGTCCCCCTTGGCGTACTCCAGGGCCAGGAACTCGGCGATCATGCCGCCGACCGCGAGCGTTTGCAGCCCGAGGTAGCGTCCGACCCCATGGTCTTCATGCACCACGGGTGCCCCTTCGGTCAGCTCCGTGAGGTTGCGGACGATGGCGTCGCTGTCGCGCTCGCGGGCCTTTCGGCGCCGCTCCTGGCGCACGCGCTCGCCATAGAGCTGGGTCTCGGTGACGATGGCGATGCCGGCCTGCTCGAGCAGCAGTCCTTGCTCGATCGGGGCCACGGTCAAGCCGAGGCGCTGATCACCCTCGAGGAAGGCTTGCCAGCCCGGAACCTGGCGCGCCTGGATACCGAATCCCTGAAGGTGCTCGGCGAGCATCTCGCGGCGGCCGGTACTCTCTGCGCCGAACAGCACCCGTAGTCCTGGCCTGTCCAGAAAGCCCTTGAGCGCCTGGGCCGGCTCGGCCGCACGCGCCTGCACGGCGAGTGGCGGGAGGGTCGTGGTCGCGAAGTTGGCGACACCCGCGTAGCCGCGCCTGCGCTCGGGGATCTCGGGCGACTGGTAGAGGATGCCGGCGTGCCGATTGAGTGCGCCCGCGAGTTGGTCAGGCATCAAGTAGAGCCGCTCTGGAGCGAGCAGCGGGCGTTCCAGGTCATGGCGCCGCTGCTCGTAGCGCTGCTGCACCCCTTGGTAGAAGGACTTGCCGGTCTCGCGACAGTCTGCCGGCTCTAGCACCAGGGCATCTTCTGGCAGATAGTCGAACAGGGTCGCCGTCTCCGCGAAGAAGAGTGGCAGATAGTATTCGACGCCCCCGGGCGCGTTGCCGTTCGAGACCTCGCGGTAGATGAAACTGCCTTTGGGATCGCCTTCGAGCGCCGCCCGGTAGCGCTGCCGGAAACCGGCGACGGCGTCCTCGTCGAGGGGAAACTCGCGAGCGGGGAGCAGGCGGATCTGGTCGATCTTTTCGCTGGAGCGCTGTGTGTCCGGATCGAAGGTGCGGATGGTATCGACCTCGTCGTCCATGAGGTCGATCCGCAGCGGCACCTGACTGCCCATGGGGAAGACGTCCAGCAGGGAGCCGCGCACCGCGAACTCGCCATGACCGATGACTTGGGAGACACAGGAATAGCCGGCGCGCTCCAGACGTTGTCGAGTCAGATCCAGATCAAGGCGCTCACCAACTTTGAGCACCAGGGAGTGCCCGTCGACGTACTCGCGCGGCGGCAGGCGCTGCATGAGGGTCGGAACCGGCACGACCAGGACGCCGCGCTGCACCTGGGGCAGCCGATGCAGCGTCAGCAACCGCTCCGAGACCAGCTCGGGCAGCGGCGAGAAGACGTCATAGGGCAGCGTCTCCCAATCCGGAAAGCCGAGGATCTGGAGGTCCGTCCCTGCCAAGAAGAAGGCCAGCTCGGCCCTCAAATTGGTGGCGGCCTGAACGTCTTGGGTGAGCGCCAGGATCAACCCGGAATGCCGCCGGGCCGCGCCAGCGATGGCGAGGGCGGCGCCGGAGCCGTAGAGGCGCCCCCAGAGCAGTCGCTCGCCAGGGCGTTGCGGCAGCGGTGGATCGAGCGGCGAATGGAGCTGGGTCGGTGCCTCCGAATGCATTGTCTGGATAGGGCCTCAGGTCATCGAAAAGGAACTGGATTTTCGCATAGCATCGGCGCGGCTGCAGGGCGATCGGCCAGCGATGCCAAGCGCGACGCCGAAGGTGGAACCGCTGCGCGTTGCATCCTCTACAAGGTGATGCCGTTACGAGGTGATACCGTTACGAGGTGATGCCGTCGCGATGGCCGGCTTTACGACCAACGCCCCCCGGCAATTGGGGATGGGTCAAAGACTTTGTGATTGCGCGCTCCGGCTGGCGGTGGGGTCTGCGTTGGGCGATGCAGTTCACACAACGCAGTCGCTGCATCGGAGACACTCACGCCCTTGGAGCGATGAGGGGGCGATGGTTGGTCGCCGCTCTTGCAGAGCTTGGTGAGGCTCGAAACCGAGCAGGCTCCACATCCCTAGATGTGATCAGGTTCAATGAAATGGAAATTGTTCCCTAGGGCGCGTTGTCGCGCACCAACTCCGGAACTATAAGTGCGGGGGGATTAGCCGTCGACTGGGTGGCGATGAGCGGTGCAGTCAAGATGAGCGGTGTATAAAAGGGGCGGGCCTCGCCTCGGCTCGGGCAAGGCCGGCGAGAGGTCGGGCGATGTGTATCGACAGGAATGGGATGGGGCCTCACCGGGTCGCCTCTCGAATTCAGAACCACAGTAATCTTCAGGGCGCATGCCATGGCTAAGACGATTCTCACAGTGGACGACTCTCCGTCCATTCGCCAGATGGTCACCTTCACCTTGAAAGGTGCGGGCTACTCGGTGTCGGAAGCGGTTGACGGGCAGGACGGGCTCGACAAGGCCCGCTCCGGGAGCTTCAACCTCATCTTCACCGACCAGAACATGCCGCGCATGGACGGGCTGACGCTCATCAAGCAGCTGCGTGCCATGCCGCAGTACAAGACGGTTCCCATCCTCATGCTCACCACCGAGTCCAGCGATGCCATGAAGACCCAGGGACGCGCCGCCGGCGCGACTGGCTGGCTGGTCAAGCCGTTCGACCCGCAGAAGCTCTTGGACGTCGTCCGCAAGGTCATCGGCTGAGCCAGCCGCAGAGTCAAAGACGAGAGGCCTTGGAATGAGCATCGATCTAAGCCAGTTCTATCAAGTGTTCTTCGAAGAGGCGGCGGAGCACTTGGCTGCCATGGAAGGACTGCTCTTGGAGCTGGACGTCGAGGCCCCGGACCTCGAGACCCTGAACGCCATCTTCCGTTCTGCGCACTCCATCAAGGGAGGCGCGGCCACCTTTGGCTTCAACGACATGGCCGAAGTGACGCATGTTCTAGAGACGCTGCTGGACCGACTGCGCAAGCAGGAACTCGACGTCACGGTCGAGATGGTCGATACCTTTCTTCAGGCCGGCGACATCATCCGCGAGCAGCTCGGCGCTCATCAGGCGGGGACCGAGTACGAAGACCCGCGCGCCGACGAGGTGTGCCAGCGCCTTGCCGAACTGGCCGCACCAGAGATCGCGACCAGCGGCGACGTGGACGAGGTCCAGCAGGCATCGACGCTTTGGCAGGTGCGCTTCAACCCGAGCGAGGTGGGCTGCACGAAGGCGCAGGCGCTGAGTGCGCTCTTCGATGGACTCGCGGGGCTCGGCTCCATCGAAAGGGTGCGGGAAGACGGACCAGATCTCTGTCACTGGCAACTGCTCACGGACAGCGACGCCGCTGCGATCAGGGACATCATGGCCTTCCTCTGCGATGCGGATGGGGTCGAGCTGTTGCCCCAGACGGACGGAGAGGCGCCCTTTGAGCCGGGGTCCTGCGACGCCGATGAAGATGACTCCTTCGGCTTCTTCGACGGCGCGCCTGGCACGGAGCAGACGGCGACGCCATCCGAGGTCGATGAAGGCGACGGCTTCGGGTTTTTTGCCGGCGCGCCTGGTCTGGATCAGGCCGAGGCGGCAGCGCACCTGGTCGATGAGGACGATGGCTTCGGCTTCTTTGCCGGCGCACCCGGCGCGGATCAGGCCGTCGACCAAGAGGGTGATGGGTTCGGGCTCTTCGGCGGCAGTCCAGGCATGCAGGAGGTCGCCTCCGTCGCGGACCGCGACCGCGCTGAGGAGACTCAGGGCTTTGGCTTCTTCGACACCGCTCCCGGGGCGCCCAAGCAGGCATCAACCAATGCCGAGCCAGCGGCGCCAAGCCAGCCCATGCGCCCTGTCCCGAGCAGCGCAGCTAAGCCGTCGCAGGCGGCTGCCGCCAAACGCCCGGCGTCCGGCGAGTCCTCTATCCGCGTCAGCGTCGAGAAGGTCGACGAACTCATCAACCTGGTCGGTGAGTTGGTGATCACCCATGCGATGCTGGCCGAGTCCGCCTCGGAACTGGATTCCACGGTCTTCGAACGCATCTTCGACGGGCTCTCCAACCTGGAGCGCAACTCGCGCGATCTGCAGCAAGCGGTGATGTCGATCCGCATGATGCCGATCAGCTTCGTCTTCAACCGTTTCCCGCGCGTGGTGCGAGACACCGCAGCGACCCTGGGCAAGAAGGTCTCGCTCAAGCTGATCGGCGAGGACACCGAGCTGGACAAGGGGCTCATTGAGCGTCTGGCGGATCCGCTCAATCACCTGGTGCGCAACAGCATCGACCACGGCATTGAACTCCCAGAGCAGCGTCTCGAGGCGGGCAAGCCCGAGAGCGGCGAGATCGTGCTCAAGGCGAGCCATCGCGGCGGCAGTGTCGTGGTCGAGATCACGGACGACGGGGGCGGCCTCAATCGCGAGAAGATCCTCGCCAAGGCCGAGAAGCAGGGCATCGCCATGCCGGAGAATCCGTCCGACAAGGATGTGTGGCATCTCATTTTCCACCCCGGCTTCTCGACCGCCGAGAAGGTGACGGACATCTCTGGGCGCGGTGTCGGCATGGACGTCGTGCGGCGGAACATCGAGGAGATGAACGGTCGGGTCGACATCGATTCCACCCCGGGACAGGGCACGCGGATCACCATTCGTCTACCCCTGACCCTGGCGATCCTGGACGGACTCTCGGTGCGCATGGGAGAGGAGATGTTCATCCTGCCGCTGACGGCCATTCAGGAATCCATCCAGCCGCGGCCGGAGCAGTTCAAGTCCGTGGCGGGGCGCGGCCAGGTGGTGCAGGTCAGCGGGGAGTATTTGCCCTTGGTCGTCCTGCAGGATGTCTTCAACGACGGCGGCGAGAAGATTCCCTACGAAGACGGCATCCTGGTCATCGTCGACACCAATGAGGGCCGCGCCGCCCTGCTCGTCGAGGAGCTGGTCGCTCAGCATCAGGTCGTCATCAAGAGCCTGGAGACCAACTACCGCAAGGTCGAGGGCGTCTCGGGCGCCACCATCATGGGCGACGGCCGGGTCGCCCTGATCCTAGACGTGGACGCCTTGGTCCGCCTCAACCGCAAGGCGGCCTGAGCCGGCATAGAAGCAGACGCACTCAAATCTACCGGAGAGCAGCAGATGAACGAATTGAGCAAGGAGGGGGGCGCGACCATGAGCGAGGACTCACGGGAGTACCTGACCTTCAATCTCGGCGACGAAGAGTATGGGATCGACATCCTCAAGGTGCAGGAAATTCGCGGCTACGACGCCGTGACCAAGATTGCTAACTCGCCCGAGTTCATCAAGGGCGTGATCAACATGCGTGGGGTGATCGTCCCGATCATCGACATGCGGCTCAAGTTCAACTTGGGGCAGGTCGAGTACAACCAATTCACGGTCGTCATCATCCTCAATATCGCCGGACGTGTGATTGGCATGGTGGTGGATGGCGTCTCGGACGTGATTGCACTCAGCAACAATAAGATCAGTCCGGCGCCTGAGTTCGGCGCCGTTCTTGATACCGACTACATCAATGGTCTTGCTACGCTCGAAGAGCGGATGGTCATTATGGTGGACATTGAAAAGCTGATGACGAGCGGTGAGATGGGGCTCGTCGATCAGGCTCAGAACGCGGCGGCGTGACGGCTTGCTCATTTGCTGAATAGGCAAGGGTCTCCCCTATCGGTCTTGTCGTTCCGGTGACGCAAGGTCTTTGGTTGAACAATTATTTATGAAGGATCGGGAATGATTTCATTCAATCGCATGCGCGTCAGTACCAGGCTAGCAACCGCTGGTGTCACCGTTCTGATCGGCTTGGCTCTGATTGCAGGCTATACGCTGATGAGCATCAAGAGCGATGCGCTCGCCGCGCACCGTGAGCGGCTCAGTGATTTGGTTGAGGTTGCTGCGGGAGTGGTCGCAACCTATCAGACGCTGGAAAACGAAAAGGTACTTTCTCGAGAAGAAGCCCAGCGTCAAGCCAAAGATGCATTGCGTCCTCTGCGCTTTAGTGGTGCGGACTATTTCTTCGTTTTTGACTTCGAGGGGCGCGCAGTGGTGTCGGCAAACCCAGACTACGAGGGGAAGGGCTTCCTGGGTAAGACAGACGCCGCAGGCTTCAAGCTGTGGGACGCGATTGTCGAAAAAGGCAAGGCAGGGGAGGGTTACATCGACTATGTCTATCCTCGCCCCGGTCAAACCAAGTCCGAGCCAAAGCTGGCCTATGTCGTCGGTATTCCCGAGTGGCAGTGGATCCTTGGCACTGGTGTCTATATCGACGATGTTGATAAGGTCGTCGCCAAGGAGGCCATTCGTTATGGCTTGATTTCATTCTTGATTCTGGTGGTCGTGGCGCTGATTGGCTTCTTGGTGGCGCGAAGCATCCTAACGCAATTGGGCGGCGAGCCCCTGGATGCGGCGGCTAGCTTGAAGAAAATCGCGCAGGGTGACCTGAGCGAGGACATTGCGCTTGCGTCAGGCGATACGACGAGTCTCCTGGCCGCGCTCAAGCAGATGCAAGAGAGTCTGGTGCGTCTGGTCGGTGAGATTGCCGAGGTGGTCCATGCCTCGACCAATGGGGACTTCAGTCAACGCATCGACCTCAGTGACAAGCAAGGGTTTGGCAGGAAGATCGGCTCGGAACTCAATCACCTGGTCGAGACGACCGAGGTCGGTCTCAATGATGCCACCCGGGTTGCCAACGCCCTGGCTGTCGGCGATCTATCGCAATCCATCACCCGCGATTATCCGGGGAGCTTTGACCAGATGAAGATCGGGGTCAATGGCACCGTGGCGGCATTGACCGAGGTGGTGACCGAGATCCGCCGACTCGTGGACGCCGCTGGTCGCGGCGATTTCAGCATGAGGCTGGAGGTCGCCGGCAAGCAGGGCTTCGGCAAAGACATCGCCCAACTTCTCAATGAACTCTCCGATACCACCGATGTGGGTCTCAAAGACGTGATCCGCGTCGTCAAGGCGATGGGCGATGGCGATCTGACTCAGTCCATCACTAAGGAGTATCCGGGACTTTTCGGCGAAACCACGTCCGGAGTCAATGCCACGCTCGGCAGGCTCAAGGAACTGATCGGCCAGATCCAGGAGTCCGCCGGCACCATCAACACCGCAGCGCGGGAGATCGCCTCCGGTAACTCGGATCTCTCCCAGCGTACCGAGGAGCAGGCATCCAGCTTGGAAGAGACGGCCTCAAGCATGGAAGAACTCACCTCCACGGTGAAACAGAACGCCGACAATGCCCGCCAGGCGAATCTGCTCGCCAGCGGTGCGCGTGACGCCGCAACCCAGGGCGGGGAGCGCGTCAATGAGGCGGTGAACTCCATGCAAGCCATTACCGAGAGCGCGGAGAAGATCAGCAATATCATCTCCGTCATCGACGGCATCGCCTTCCAGACCAACATCCTGGCGCTGAACGCCGCGGTCGAGGCCGCGCGGGCCGGCGAGCAGGGTCGTGGATTCGCCGTGGTCGCCGCTGAGGTACGCAGCTTGGCGCAGCGCTCCGCCGCCGCGGCGAAGGAGATCAAGGCACTCATCCAGGAAGACGAAGCGGCCATCTTAGCCGGCAGCAAGCTGGTGCGCGAGGCGGGCGAGAGCATGGGGGAGATCGTCAGCCAGGTGAAGCGGGTCTCAGACCTCATCGCCGAGATCTCGGCTGCTTCGGATGAGCAGACCTCGGGGATCGAGCAGGTGAATCAGGCCATCATCCAGATGGACGACGTAACTCAACAGAACGCTTCACTGGTTGAGGAAGCGGCGGCTGCCGCCGAATCCCTGGAAGAGCAGTCCCAACAATTGGCACGGGTCGTGAGGGCCTTCAACGTCGACCAGGCCGCCGGCGCGGCGTCGCTCGAGACGGCGCCGAAACCGCCAACGTCGGCGCGCGAGCCGCGTTCGCCTCAGGCCGTCAGCACGCCGCGGGGCTCTGCCGGCCGCCGGGTAACGGCGGTGCGCAAGGCGGCCGTGGTGGTGCCGGCGCAGTTGCAGGGCACGGAAGACGAGTGGGAGGAGTTCTAGCGTTCCCGGGCAGGGGCGTCGATGGCAATGGTGCCTGACCCAACCAGGCCCGAACGGGTTCGTCGCGAAGGCATGCTTACTCGCGAAGGGATCGACCGCAACGATAGGAAGGTGTTATTTGTCGTCTGAATCAGCTACACGCGAGCGCGAGTTCCACTTCACCCCTGCGGATTTCAAGCAGATCCGGGCGCTCATCTACGAGCATGCCGGCATCTCGCTCAGTGATGGCAAAGTGGACATGGTCTACAGCCGGATCGCGCGCCGTTTACGGGCCACCGGACTGAACACCTTCCAGGGGTATCTGAGCTTTCTCGATGAGAACCCGGAGGAGTGGCAGCACTTCACCAATTCGCTGACCACCAATCTGACCTCCTTCTTTCGTGAAGAGCATCACTTTCCGGTCCTGGCCGAGCGCTTGCTCGAGGCGAAAGGCAAGGGGCAAAACCCCGTCACCCTGTGGTCGTCCGCCTGCTCCACGGGTGAGGAGCCCTATTCCATGGCCATGACTGCGGTCGACGCCTTCGGGACCTGGACGCCGCCGGTCAAGATCCTGGCGACGGATCTGGATACCAATGTGCTCACGCAGGCCCACAAGGGCATCTATCCGATCGAGCGGATCGAGAAGCTTCCCCAGGAGGTGCGTAAGCGCTTCTTTCAGCGCGGCAAGGGAGACAAGGCCGGCATGGTGCGGGTGCGGCCCGAGTTGCGGGCGCTGGTGAGCTTCCATCCACTGAACCTGCTCGACGGGGATTGGCCGATGCGTGGTCGCTTCGACGCCATCTTTTGCCGCAACGTGCTCATCTATTTCGATAAGCCGACGCAGTACAAGCTGTTGGCGCACTTTCATCCGCTGCTGCGTGAGGAGGGTCTGCTCTTCGTGGGGCACTCGGAGAGCCTGACCCATGCGGCCGATCTATTCAGGCTGCGCGGCAAGACCGTCTACGCCCCCGTTGCGGCTAAATGAGATCTAGAGCGCGATGGACCACGCATTCGAAGAAGTATTGGCACCCAATCTCTACTACGATCGCCATTTCGAAACGGACGCGGTCAAGATCCTGCCTGGGGAATATTATGTCTCCAAGCGTGAGATGCTGATGGTCACCGTACTGGGCTCCTGCGTCGCCGCCTGTATTCGGGATCGTGTCAGCGGGATTGGCGGCATCAACCATTTCATGCTTCCAGACGACAAGCGCGACGATGATGCTCGCTTCGGGCGCTCTATGCGCTACGGCGATTATGCGATGGAGATCCTCATCAATCAGCTGCTCAAGCTGGGCGCGCGCCGCACGAACCTCGAAGCCAAGGTCTTCGGCGGGGGCAATGTGCTGCCTGGGTTCAAGAATCACGTGGTCGGCGAGCGCAATGCCAAGTTCGTGTGCGAGTACTTGAGCACCGAGGGGATCAGCGTCATCGCCAAGGACCTGCTGGGGAACCATCCGCGCAAGGTCTATTTTTTTCCGTCGACTGGCCGTGTCCTGGTGAAGAAGCTGCGCAGCATGCACAACGACACCATCATCGCGCGCGAGCGCAGCTATAGCGAGACGCTGCGCGGCGCGAAGGTTGAGGGTGACGTGGAGCTGTTCTCTTGACGCGCCGCGTCGGAGGGCGACTGGGCTCTCGGTTCTAAATAGGCTCGGAAGGAGAGGCGATGTTGTACAAAATCATGGCGCACTGGCCGCCGCTGACGCTCAGCCTGCTGGTCTGGCTGCTATCTCTCGTGATTCCGGGCGTCCTGCCGGTCTGGCTCTGGGTCCTGGTCGTGGTTCTGGCTTGGCCGGCGTGGCTGGTGCTCCCGCGTCGCGGTCAGGCCGCCGATGCGGACAAGACCGAGGGGCAGCCTGGACTGGCGCGGTCGGAGCAAGCGGGACAGACTGAGCGTGAGCTCTGGGATCTCGTGGTGGAGACCGATCAGCTCATCGGGCCGCAGATGGAGGAACTGCGTCAGCTCGTGGTGCAGGCGTTGGATCTGGTCGGCCACGCGGGCCAGGATCTCCATGCCAGCTTCACCGGGCTGTCGGACGAGTCCAAGGTACAGCAGGATTTGGTCCTGCGGCTCGTGACCCAGCGCTCATCGACGGTGGACGAGGAGCAGAGCGGATCCGTCGACATCAACGCCTTTCTCGAGGCGAATGGCAATCTGCTGAACGAGAATATCGAGCGTCTCATCGATATGGGCAAGCATAGTATCCAGGTGGCGCACCGGATCGACGACCTTTCCGGGCAGATGAATGGTATCTTCGATCAGCTCGACGGCGCCAAGCGGATCGCGCGTCAGACCAACCTGCTCGCCCTGAACGCCGCGATCGAGGCGGCCCGTGCCGGCGAGGCGGGGCGGGGCTTCGCCGTGGTTGCACAAGAGGTGCGCAAGCTGTCTCAGGACGCCGATGAATTCAACGATCAGATTCGCGAGCAGGTCGAGCAGGCGCAGCTGGTGTTCGAGGATACCCGCAACATCGTTGGCGAGATGGCCTCACAGGACATGAGCGCCACCATCAACGCCAAGGGGGCTATGGATGAGATGATCTCCCAGGTCCAGCGGCTCGACGCCACGATATCCGAGGGTCTGACCGAGTTGGCCGTGGTGGCTGAGCGATTTCAGGGCAATGTTGGCGCTGCAGTACGTCTGCTCCAGTTCGAGGACATCGCCCGTCAGGTGCTGGCCCAGGCGCAGATGCGCATCGATTTCATGGACAGGTTCGTGGCCGATCTCAAGCTCATTCCTTCCGGTCAGCTGCGCTCGCCGGAGGATGTCGAGCAGGCCAAGCAGCGACTCGAGACCCTGCGCACCGAGTTGATCGCGGCGGCCCACCGACCGGTGAGCCAGCAGTCGATGGACGAAGGTGATATCGAACTCTTCTGACATGTCACTCAACAAGCCAATTCGTGTCCTGATCGTCGATGACTCGGCCTTGGTACGGAAGCTCCTGACCGAGATTCTGGGACAGGCCAAAGGGATCGAGGTCGTGGGCGCGGCGCCGGATCCCTATGTTGCCCGTGACAAGATCAAGGCGTTGGATCCAGATGTACTGACATTGGACGTCGAGATGCCGCGCATGGACGGACTCACCTTCCTGCGCAATCTCATGCGGCTGCGGCCGATGCCCGTCGTCATGGTCTCGTCGCTCACCGCAAAGGGCGCCGAAGTGACGCTGCAAGCGCTCGAACTGGGCGCGGTCGATTTCGTCCGCAAGCCAGAGTTGGATGTCATTCATGGCCTTCAGGCCTATGCCGACGAGCTGGTCGCCAAGATCCGCGTGGCGGCTGCCGCCCGGGTCAAGACGCCGGCGTCCCTGGCGGCCCGTCCGCCCGGCGGCCAAGGCAGCACGGCGCCACCGCCGCGCAAGATTCAGAGCTTCCGCACGACCGATCGCGTGATCGCCATCGGTGCCTCGACCGGAGGCACGGAGGCCATCAAGGAGGTCTTGATGCTGCTGCCCCCGGATACGCCGGGCGTGGTAATCGCTCAGCACATCCCGCCGGGCTTTAGTGCCGCCTTCGCCGAGCGGATGAACCGTCAGACCGGTCTGGTGGTAAAAGAGGCTGCGGATGGGGATCGCGTCATGGCGGGGCATGCCTATGTCGCGCCCGGGGACTATCACTTGCAGCTCGCACGCGACGGTGCCAGGTACGTCTGCCGGCTCAGTCAGAGCGAGCATGTGAATCGACATCGGCCGAGCGTCGACGTGCTCTTTCGCTCGGTGGTGAGGGCTGCGGGCACCAACGCGACGGCGGCCCTGCTCACGGGCATGGGCGCTGACGGGGCCGAGGGTTTGCGGGAGCTTCATGAGATCGGTGTCCATACGGTCGCGCAGGACGAGGCGACCAGCGTCGTTTGGGGGATGCCCGGAGAGGCGGTGAAGCGCGGCGCGGCGTCCGAGGTGCTGCCACTGCCAAAGATTGCGGAGGCGCTCTTGAAGGGTGCCAAGGCTTAGAGGCTGTCTGAATATTGTAATCGCCCGAGCTGTAGGGGCGAATTCATTCGCCCTCCCGCCAGTGCCAAGGGCGACTAAAGTCGCCCCTTGAGGTTTTTCAGACAGCCTCTTAGGGCTAGGATTCGATTGTCAACTACACGAGGAGCAACATATGGGTGTCACCGCACGCTCGGATGCGGAGAAGTCGCAGGTCATCATTTCGGTCGACGGCCGTTTCGATTTTTCGCAGCACAAGGTCTTTCGCGATGCCTACAAGGATGCCACCGGCAAATCGACCAAATTCGTCGTCGATCTGACGGATGCCTCTTACCTCGATAGCTCCGCACTCGGCATGCTGCTGTTGCTGCGCGAGTTCGTCGGCTCGGATCCCAAACGTGTGCGCATTCGGGGGGCCAACGAAGACGTCGCACGCGTCCTTAAGATCGCGAATTTCGACAAGCTCTTCACCGTCGACTAGGTGCTTTGATGCAGGCTTCGGCAGCTCCGACCATGGCGTGGCCGGACGGCTCCGCGGGCTCATCGGTCGGGCGGCGCGGACGCAAGCCGAGATCCGCCCTGGTGGTGGAGCCGGATCCCGCGCAGGCCGCACTCATCGCCGCGGCGCTGAGCGACCATGGGTGTTCTTGCCGCCATGTGGGGAGCGCGGAGGAAGCGATCGCGGGCTTTGAGTCGCAGCGCCCTGACATCCTCTTCATTGCCGCGGACTTGCCTGGAATGGACGGGCTCGAGGCCACGCGCGAACTCAAGCGACGCTCTGACGGGCGGTTCTTGCCCATCATGCTGCTCGCGCATAGGGAGGACGAAGATCTGCTGCTGAGCAGCGTCGAGTCCGGCGCTGATGACTTCCTGCTCAAGCCTCTCGAGCCTAGCCTGATCGCGGCCCGCATCAGGGTCATGGAACATGTGTGCGAGCTTCAGCATCGCGTCATTGAGCGCAGGCAGACCATCGCTGACATGCTCGAGAATGAACGGGTCGAGCAAGAGCTGGCGGAGCGGGTGCTCAACCGCGCGGTGACAGCGCGCAATGTTGTCATGGATCGTCTCGAACTCATGCAGCGCTCAGCGGCCATCTTCAGCGGCGACATTGTCTTGACCCAGCATCTTCCTGACGGCGGCCTGCGTCTCATGGTTGGTGACTTCACGGGGCACGGGCTGGCGGCTGCGGTCGCCGCGCTGCCCATCGCCGATGCCTTTCACGCCATGACCATCAAGGGGGTGAGCGATATCTCCCTCCTGACCGAGCTCAATCGCAAGCTGTATCAGCTTCTGCCCGCAGAGCGTTTCATGGCGGCGATTCTGATCACCGTGCCGGCGAGTTGCACTGAGCTGCGCTGGTGGAACGGCGGCATGCCGAGCGGTTGGCTCAGGACCGCTAACGGGCTGCAGGAGCTGACACCCCATGCCCTGCCGCTTGGGATTTTGCCGGATCTATCCTGCGATGAAGTCTCGCGGCGCGTGCGCGTGAGCCAGGGTGACCGTCTGCTGCTGATGACCGATGGACTGCTCGAGGCGCACAACACCCAAGGCGAGATGTTTATGCACGCTGGCTTTGTTCAGGTGCTGGAGTCGTGGCGCCCCGGCACAAGTCCTTTGCCGCCGCTGCTGGATGCCTTGGACGCCCATAGCTTGGGGACCGAACAGGCGGACGACATTGCCATCGTCGACCTGCCGATGGAGCCGACACTCTTTGCGCAGCGCCTGATCGCCTCGAGTCATGGGCCGCGAGCGGGCTGGGACCTGTCGATCAAGCTCGAGGGTGAGCGGCTCAAGACCCAGCCGACGCTCGCATCACTGCTTGCACCCTTGGGGCTGGTGAACGCAGTGCGCGAGCAGATGGTCGCGCTCGAGATCATCTTCACCGAACTCTATTCCAATGCACTGGAGCATGGGGTGCTCAAGCTCGATTCATCGCTCAAGGCCACGAGCGCGGGATTCGATGCCTTCTATCGTGAGCGCGCGCGACGGATCGAGGACGTGAGCGGTGGCTGGATCTTGGTCGAGATTCGTTTCGAGCCGAGCGGAGAGGGCGGCTGTGTGCGAGTGCGGGTCTGCGACTCGGGCGAGGGTTTCTCCCATGAAGCTGTCCGTGATCATTGTCGCGATGCGGCACGTCCATGGGGGCGCGGTATCCTTCTGGTGCGGGAACTCTGCGAATCACTGGAGTTTCAGGGAAATGGCTCACAAGCCAAGGCCACCTATCGGTGGTAACTTGGCCCGGGTCTCGACCGTCTTGCCGTGCTCGCGTCGAGGTCCAAATAGATGCCGTCAACAAGTCTCCTCGACCTGGGGCCTGAGTCCAGATGCAGTTCTCAACCATGCACATCGGCCCGCCGCTCGACGCTGATCCGACTGCTTCCTCGGAGCCCGAAACTGGCTGGCGTGGCAAGGCGCTGGCCGTGGACGACGATCTGGCCAACCTGCGGCTGCTGCGGCGCATGCTCGAGCGCATGGGCTTCGCGGTCGTCACTGCCACCAATGGGGTGGAAGCGCTTGAGCAATTCGCCGCCAGGCGTCCGGATCTGGCGGTCTTGGATGCCGTGCTGCCTGGCATGGACGGCATCGAAGTCGGTCGACGCATCAAGTCCATGTCCGCGGCCGAGTTCGTGCCCATCATCTTTCTCACCGCCCTGGCCGACGCAGCCTCCATCATGGGTTGCATCCGGGCGGGTGGCGACGATTTCCTCACCAAGCCCCTGAGCTTCAAGCTGCTGCAGGCGCGCGTCATCATCACCGAGCGGTTCCGGGATCTGCAGCGTGCGATGTCCGCGAGCAGCGAGCCGCTCCACGAACTGCTCGAACGCGAGCATGAGGAGCAGCGTCTGGCGGAGCGTGTCTTCAGTCGCGCCATCAACAGCCGCAATGTCGAGACCCAGGCCATCAACTCCATGCGGCGCTCGGCCACGACCTTCAACGGCGACCTGTTGCTGACGCAGAGCCTTCCTGATGGGGGGCTGCGCATCCTCATGGCCGATATCACCGGGCACGGGCTGGGGGCTACCATCGGTGCGCTGCCGGTCGCGGAGGCCTTTCATGCCATGGCGATCAAGGGTGTGGACGATCTCCAGGTTCTCGAGGAGATCAACCGTAAGCTCTATGCCACATTGCCCGCCGACCGTTTCATGGCGGCCTTCATGGTGAGCATCGCAGGAAACGGGCGGCGACTCACCTGGTGGAACGGCGGCATGCCGAGCGGCTGGCTGAGATCCCGCCACGGGCTGAAGGAACTTGCTTCCCATGCCTTGCCGCTGGGCGTTTTGACCGAGCTGCCCCCCAGCGATGCGCCGCGTGCCTTGAGTGTTCAGGACGATGATGGTCTGCTGTTGCTCTCGGACGGGGTGCTCGAGGCGGTCGATTCGAAGGGCGCGACCTTTGGCGACGGCAGGTTGAGACAACACCTTGAGGCCTGGTCGCATGGCGAGCGCCTCTTCGGTAGCCTGCTCGCTGCTTGGGAGCGTCACCGCGAGGGCAGTGCGCTGGAGGACGACGTTGCCCTGCTCGAGCTTGTCATCGGGCCGGCTCTGCTGGATTCGACCGAGCTGGAGATCGGTCAGGCGCGACCTGGTGGTTGGCGCTGGTCGGTCGAACTCGGATCTGAGCAGGCCGAGCGCCTCTTCCCCTTGAAGGCGGTGCTGGGTCCGCTCGGTCTGCTCGACGGCCTCGAGGCCCAGAGCCAGGTGCTGGAGGAGATTCTGCGGCAGCTCTATCTGAGCTACGTTGCCCCTGGGCGAGGCTTACAAAGCGATCCCTCGCTGGCTGCTGGAGCTATCGCGCCTGATCCGCTCAACATCCTCATCCGATTCGAGCCGCTGCCTTCCGGAGGCTGTTTCATCATCCAGGCACATTGGCGCGGCGTTGGTGATTCTTGGTCTTCGGGTCATTCCGCTTCACCCTCTGACAGCGAAGCGCTAGGACAGGTACTCGGGTCGCTGGAGCAGCTTTGTCGTTCGGTGCGCTACGACGCCGGCAAGGGGATGATTGAGGCCCACTACTGCTGGTAGAGCCTTACTGGCTGGTAGAGCCTTGCTGATAGCGCCCCGAGGTCCGACCGGCCCAGGCGATTTCGCGCTGGCTCCCACGCTCCGGCGTGGGAGCACGGGCGGGCGCTCCGCGCCCAGTTGCCTCTGAGCCCCGACCCTGGCACCGCCCCTAACCCCAACCGCCCCAAGCCATGGCCCGCGACCGCATCCTCGACCCCAAGGCCCCGCACTTTCTCACCTGTACCACGGTACAATGCAGAACTCCTGACTTGGCGCCAAATTCAATGCGACTGGATCGCCTCAAACACGAGGCGCAGCTCGGTACCGGGGTA
>NZ_JAAIJR010000339.1 GCF_010915725.1 Thiorhodococcus mannitoliphagus | reverse complement strand
GGAATGGTTCAACCGAGGTCCTGGCGGACCGTGGGATTTTTCAGGCGGCTACGCCTGTTTAAGGGAGGGACGTAACAGTCTTAGCGCGG
Organism: Thiorhodococcus mannitoliphagus; assembly: GCF_010915725.1. Taxonomy (GTDB): domain Bacteria; phylum Pseudomonadota; class Gammaproteobacteria; order Chromatiales; family Chromatiaceae; genus Thiorhodococcus; species Thiorhodococcus mannitoliphagus. Next base: position 1,169 of record NZ_JAAIJR010000339.1, on the reverse strand, counting down.
CGATCATGACCCGTGAGCGAATTGCGGAGTCCATTAAGGCACTCGCCAAAGTCGGCGGCCCGGGTGATCTCCGTGTGCTGAATTCAGTGTTCGGCGAACATGAAGCCGCCGCCAAGGCCGCTATCGCGGAGATCGAAGCACGCCATTGACCAGACGCTCAGCAGGCCGGCGGATGGCGAAGGCCGCAACCCGAGCCGGGCAGCGCGGGCGAAAGCTGTTCCTCAACCTGTTCGAATCCGCGTTGTTCATCGCGTTATGGCTTCGGCCGTGATGGTGTCGGAGGGACGCCTTGAAACCCGTCGCTACGACACGCTTGGCGATCTCTCTGACGTGCCGCGCAGCGCCCTGCGGGAGGCCATGAACATGATTGGCGTGGTCGAATCGCGCCGCGAGATGGCCTACAAGGTGACCTGCGAGACGCGCTATCACATTGGCAGTATCGGCACCAGCTCCGAGCCCTTTGCCCGCGCGACGCGCGGTCAATGGGACGTCGAGAACGGCTTGCATTGAAATCTCGATATCTCCTTTCGCGAGCATGAGTGCCGCGTGCGCGATCCGATCGCGCGTGAGAATCTCGCCGTCCTGCGCCACATCGCGCTGTCTCGACGGAAAGACGACGACGCCAAGATCGGCATCCAGAACAAGCGTTTGCAAGCCGGCTGGAATGAAGACTATCTGACGAAACTGCTCTTCGGGCCTTTCTCGAAAAAGGACAAGGCAGAAACATCAGGTACCGCTAACATAAGTAAAGATTGATGCGATCGCCCTGAGTCGATTCCGCAGCCTGCTGCGAACGAAGTCGTTGGCGCCTCGTCGCGAAAAACGGCGAGCGGAAACCGCAATGGCGCGGAGGAGATGAGTCGTATCTAGAGCTATTGTCAAATCTGGTGTATGCCGGCTTGAGCACCCTGGATCAGGCGGCCTCCCCGTACTGCACTCCCGCTGACGAAGCATCAGTGTCCGGAGCTGGGAGGAAAGCTGTCACGTACTTGAGGACGGCGAGGTTCCGCTGATGGGACACAGCGGAAATCGCGGAACCTAAGAAAGTGTCCATCAAGAACTTCCCCCCTTTCGCAAAGGGGGGCCAGGGGGCATAGCCGTCAGGCTAAGAATAGCCAACGTTATTCATTTTCCATAAACCATTTATATTTCAATCTATTGAACAACTC
>NZ_JAAIJR010000338.1 GCF_010915725.1 Thiorhodococcus mannitoliphagus | reverse complement strand
TGGACTCAGTTCTGGCAGCGCATTGATCAGTTCGGCGCCGAATGCTGTTGCTGAGACATCATTCAGAGGCCGCACTCATGCCGAAGAAGACCAGGCCCAGCCCCATGAGCATGCCGCCATACTGCTGCATGCGCTCCTGCTTGGAAGCGAAGAGCATGGTGAAGCCCACACCGATCATCAGCAGCGCAGCCTTCGTCACCTTGAAGGCGATGAGCTGGGCGGTCACGGTCGAGCCGATATTGGCCCCCATGATGACGCCCACGGACTGGGCGAGCGACATGAGCCCGGCACTGATGAAGCCGACCAAGAGCACCGTGGTGACCGAAGAGGAGTTGATGATAGCGGTCACGAAGGCGCCAGTCACCGCACCCATGAAGCGATTGGTCGTCAGTCGGGCCAGGATGTCCTTCATGCGCTCGCCAGCGACCGCCTTGAGCGCATTGGCCATCTGATCCATGCCATAGAGAAAGAGCGCCAAGCCGCCGAAGAGGCTCATCGCCATGGTGCCCCAGTCGATGCCGGACTCGGCCGCATCCGCGCCCCAGGCGCTCGCGACAGGCATGGCAAGCAGCACCGCCAGACCGAGCATCAACACCATGGAACGGGAAAGCACCGCCCGGTCGCCGAGGATTCCTGTGGATGGCTTCACGAGGTCGACTCCCAAGGGTGGGCGGATTTGACGATGGTGACGGGCATCTTCGCCAGGCGCGCCACCTGCTCCGCGACCGAGCCCATCATGAGGTGCTTGAGACCGGTCATCCCCTTGCTGCCAATCACGATCATCGACGCATCGACATGGTCCGCGACCTCCAGAATACGCCCACTGGGGAGCCCCTTGACCAGCATCGAATCGCGTTTCTTCAGTTTCTTGAACTCAGGATGCTTCTCCTCGGCCGACGCGATCAGCTCATCGAACATGGCTGCGGCCCCGTCCTCGATGCGCGCGAGCTGCTTCTTTTTCAGTGCCTTGCCGTAGTAGTCCGGCATGGTGCCTGGGTCGTGAACGACGTGGAGCACAAGCAAGGGCAGAGCGAGACAGCTCGCGAGGCGCACAGCATGCATCAACGCCGCCTCTGAGGTCGCGGAGAAATCGACTGGGACCAGGATAGGCCCGGCACTATGGGCTTTCGTCATGATGCTCCGATCGCGGTCTGTTAAACGGCTGTCTGAATATTGCAATCGCCCGAGTAGATACTCTGTTCTGACGCAAGTCCGATTTGCCTCCTGTCCATCATTTTTTTCTATCGGCATCGTTGTCTCAGCG
>NZ_JAAIJR010000337.1 GCF_010915725.1 Thiorhodococcus mannitoliphagus | reverse complement strand
CGGCGTCGGCGGCGAGAATGATTCGGGCTCGGGTCGCCAGTTGCTGCGCCGTGGTGTGCTGACGCACCAACGCCTCCGGTAGTGCCCTTATCGATAGGATGACCTTTTTCTTAAACCTCTGATTTAAAAGCGTAATAATTTCTCGCCATTCTATAGATTGTGGCACTACCCACGAGACGAACCCTGGATAGCGTGGGCGGATTCAATTCCTGCGGAATATCTTGATATTTCTGATTGACATAGGCTTGCAGTCAAGACTCTGAAACCGGGATTGAACGGGCGATGCCTGCGAGTGGAATACGCTCAAGCAAAAGACGATCGATGAGCGCTTTTTTCTCATCGGAAATGGGTTGTTTGAGTGGATCAAGCACAAGCTGTCGACCGCAATCTTGGTACCGATGATTTTGCTTTCCGGTGGCATTAATGCCATTCATAACGATTCTATTTGAGTCACACGTTGGACAGCACATTTCTTAATTTTTCATCCTATACATAAGGGCACTACCCAGTCTGGATGGCGATCACATGCTTGATCCAACCGGCACGAGCTGGTGGCAGGGCAACCGGGGGATCACGCCCGAGGACCTCGCCTACATTCGCGCCTGTGTAAGACGCTTTCCCTGCTTATCGCGCTCGGACCTCACTGCCACCCTGTGCGAGCACCTCGATTGGCTCACTCCGGCGGGCCGCCCAAAGCTTCGGGCGTGCGGCGGCGCTGCGGAGATGCAGCAATTCCCGCTGAAAATTTTTTCTCTTGAGCGACAATGGGTTGGAGCAGCCTGAAAAAAGTGCTTCGTAAACCTTTGGCGCCGACTCGGTAGACTGGCCGGCATCATTTCAGTGTCGGATTGAGAGGGCGGTGCTGATGAGCGCTCCGTTTTGCCGCAAGCATCTCAGCATTGAGGGGCTGCTGAAAGAAGCGCATCGGGTGTTTCGTCGAATCCCCGATGCACCGGGTCACGACATCGCCTTGGTCGATCATCTGATGTCAGGGCTAGCGCTCTTCGGGTTGAAGTATCCCTCGCTGCTGCAGTTCGACCAGGACTGCCGGGAGGAGACGACGCGCGCGAATCTCAAGGCCCTCTACGGGATTGAGCAGGCCCCGAGCGACACGCGCCTGCGCGAGCGTCTCGATGAGCTTGCCCCCAGTCATGTGCGCCCGCTGTATAAGGCGATTTCCGGAAATGACCTTACCCAAGAGACGCGGGTCGGATGGGCAAAGTCAGCACTCGGGGCTTGAGCGTCACCTCGGCGCTGAACGGACCTGCCCATCCTG
>NZ_JAAIJR010000336.1 GCF_010915725.1 Thiorhodococcus mannitoliphagus | reverse complement strand
GTCACGTTCCAGGTCACGCTCCGCCTCGGGGGGACGATGCTGGAGATGGAAGCGGCGATCCTCGAGGCCGTCAACGACCTCGGTCGCAGCGCGACGGGCGAAGCCCTGCTGCGCTTCGACACCGACGGCAGCCCGATCCAGCTCGGCGCAATCAAGTGGACGGCCCGTGCGCGCGACGGCAAAAGCTACCAGACGCCCTATGGGCCGGTGCGCATTGAGCGTTACGTCTATCAAACCTCCCGCGGCGGGCGCATCTACTGCCCGCTTGAGCACCAGGCCCGCATCATCCGTGACGCCACCCCGCGCTTCGCCAGTCAGCTCAGCCACAAGTATGGCCAACTGAACGCACGCGCGGTGCAAACCGACCTGGAGCAGAATCATGGGCGCAAGGTCGCAACCTCCTACATCCAAAATGTCGCCGAGTGGGTCGGCGGCATCGCTGGCGCCAAGGAGGAACGCTGGGACTACGAACTGCCCACCCTGGATGCCGCCATCACCACCATCGTCATCAGCCTCGACGGGGCCATGATCCCGATGGCCGACAGCGCCAGCTATCGCGAGGCGATGGTCGGGGCGCTCTCGCTCTATGACAGCCAAGGCGAGCGGCAACACACGGTCTACCTCGCCGCCGCGCCGGAGTATGGCAAGGCGGAGTTCAAGCAGCGCATGGAACGCGAGATCGCGCGCATCAAGCAGCAGTTTCCCGAGGCGCTGTATCTCGGCATCGCCGATGGCGCCAGCGCCAATTGGGCGTTCTTGGAACAACACACCGAACGCCAATTGATCGACTTCTTCCATGCTACCGAATACGTCGCCAAGATCGCCCGCGCGGCACATCCGCAAGCGAAGGCGAAGGCCAAACGCGAACGCTGGCACTCCGCGCACTGCTCGCGTCTCAAACACCAACCCGAGGCGGTCGCCACGCTGATCGAGGAGGCGGCCCAACTCGCCGAGCGCCGCAACCTCTCTCAGCAGGTCCGCGAAGACCTCGACAGCGCCCAGACCTACTTCGCCAACCATCACCACCAGATGGACTACGCTCGCTATGTCGCTGAAGGCTTGCCGATCGGCTCGGGTGTCACCGAAGCCGCTTGCAAGACCCTCGTCAAACAGCGCCTGTGCGCCTCGGGCATGCGTTGGAAGAACACCGGCGCCAAGATCGTCCTCAGCTTACGGGCCCTCACGCAGACCGCCGGGCGCTGGACTCAGTTCTGGCAGCGCATTGATCAGTTCGGCGCCGAATGCTGTTGCTGAGACATCATTCAGAGGCCGCACTC
>NZ_JAAIJR010000335.1 GCF_010915725.1 Thiorhodococcus mannitoliphagus | reverse complement strand
CGTATTTATTTATCGATTCAAGCCAGAATTATAACACCATTTCAGCGAGTTAATGGGCGTATGTCAGGAGTTCTGCAATGCCTGCAGCTCGACGGACGCGCCACCAACGCCTCGCTGGCGGAAGAGATCCACCTGGCCGAGGCCCCGACCTGGCGACGGGTGCGCGCGCTCGAAGAGTCCGGCGTGATCTGCGGCTATCGCGCCCTGATCGACCCGAGCGCGCTCGGCTACGAGGTCACCGCCTTCGTCCACGTCCGCTTCGGCCGCCATGACCCGACGCTGGAACAGGCCTTCGAGCAAGAGGTGCGGGAGATTCCCCAGATCCTCTGGTGCCACACCGTCTCGGGCGCCACCGACTTCCTGCTCTGCGTCGTCGCCCGCAACCTGAGCGAATACGGCGAACTCATCAGCGCCCGGATCCGCTCACTGCCTGGAGTGACCTCGATCGAATCTTCCTTCTCCCTCAAGGCTGTCAAGGACGGCAGTTTGATTCCGGTCGACTGAGGGCTGATGCCATTCATCATCCTCATAAAGTGACCCTATTGATACTCTTCAGGAAGGATAGCGGCCCAATAGACACCGCCCATCCATTCAATCCGTGATTCATCGTTGCACCAGGATAGACACATGATCGCTCGCCCCCTCTCTTGCATGATCGCCCTCTCCGTCAGCACCCTACTGAGCGGGTGCACCACCCTGTCCACTACCTCGGAGTCTGGCAAGCAAAGGCAGACTCAGACATCCCAGACAACCGCCGCCAAACCTGCGGCATGTGCCTGCAAGGCACGGCAGCAGGAGGAATAGTCGCTGGTGGAGGTGGAATCAGGAGGGGGCAGGGCGCAGGGTTAGGTCTAGCCTTCTAGCGAGGCTTCGCCTCAGACCGACGCGTCATGCCATCGGGATCGCTATCGGAATCGGAATCGGGATCGCTATCGTCGGTTCGATCCCGATCCCGATCCCGATCCCGATCCCGATCCCGATCCCGATACCGATCCCGATACCGATACCGATACCGATACCGATACCGATACCGATACCGATACCGACGGCTTTGGATGGTCGGACGCTTCATCGAAATTTGACTCATCTGCAAGCATTTTGCGCCCTCGAGGATTCTAGTCCAGGCTTAAAATGGCCCTATTGGTTTTGGGCCTGTTGCGCGCACTAGGCCGAATTCCGGAAATGATCCTACCCAAGAAAGGTGCGATCACTGCGTATTCCAGTGAAACCGGACACCCAGTCCGAAGGAAAGCGGACAGCCGTTCCGATCGAAGCCGGACAGTCAGTC
>NZ_JAAIJR010000334.1 GCF_010915725.1 Thiorhodococcus mannitoliphagus | reverse complement strand
GTCAGATAGGCGCTGAGCCAATCGTCACCCATCTGTGCCTGACTGCTGGCGAGGGACTCGCGCAGCCAGAGGTCCCATGGCTGGGTGAAGTCGACCGGGAGCCGCCGGCTGACGAAGTCGCCCAAGCCCGGCAGCTTGCCATAGAAGCCGGGAGTCGCCTGCTCCTTGCCGTTCACAGCCGCCCCGGGCACCTGAAGGCCCGAACCTCGTCGGGCTTGAAGGGATTGCGCACGCTGACCGCGCGCAGCTCGAAGCGCGCCGACAAGCCGCCCAGCGAGAAGGTCACGTCGAACTTCTCCGGCTGCCGCGTGGCACGCAGCGCGGAGCGATCGAGCACCCTGAACCAGGCCCAAGGCCCCTCTTCGGTCAGGCTCGGACCACTGCCCGTGCTATCGACGAAGACCAGGCGGACACGATCGACGCCCTCGGGCGCCGGCCATTTCAGCGTCTGACCCCGCAGCGGCCCGTGGCGGTAGTCGAGCCGTCATTCCGCACCCCGTCAGCCGCTTGCAGAATATATCGCCACATAGCGCGGCCCGAGCAGCTGCAGTAAGACGCGGTGGTGTTGCTCGACGTGCAGCACGATCTGCTCGACGTGCTCAACGACCAGCACATGGATGCCTTTGAAAAATTGGAACACCCAACGCGCCGTGGGACGCGCGGTGGGCTTGCCGGTTTGATCGGGGACGGTGGCCTGCTCGGCCTTGAGGACCTCGCGGATACGCTGCTCCAAGGCGGCGTAGACCAACAGGCACAGGGTCATGACCATCATCAGGGCCATGATGCGCTCGGGCTTCTTGAGGTAGAGCGTCGCGGCCATGAACATCGGATCCTTGAGGAAGCGAAAGCCACGCTCGACCTTCTGCTGGTCCTTGTAGGCGGCGATGAGATCTGCATCGCTGAGGACCTGCTCATCGAGCTGGTTGGTGGCGAGGATGAAGCAGCTTTTGCGCTCGAGGCGGCGTTGGCGCTCCTGCACCCGCGAGGCGAGCGCGCCGACGATGCGATAGACAAAGAAGTCTGGCTCGCGTCCCTTGGCCGGGCGCCCCTTGCCCTTGAAGCGGGGCAGCGCCTCGATGTGGGTCTCACCGAGCATCGCGATCTTGAGGGTGCGCTCGAAGCGCGCCAGGGCCTTGAGCGCATCGGCCTCGCAGGCGAAGTCGGTGCTGCACAGGCGCTCGAAGTCCTTGAGTTCGGCGCGGCCCTGCTTGAGACAGTGCTTGTCGACGCGCTTGAGGGCGCGTTGGCGCGCCTGCGGGGAATACACCACGACCCAGCGTTGGCGCACCTCGCC
>NZ_JAAIJR010000333.1 GCF_010915725.1 Thiorhodococcus mannitoliphagus | reverse complement strand
TATCCCTATCAATAACAATGTTTTTCCTGCGCTTATGAAAATCCAGCAAGGCTCGCGACGAAGACTTCTTGCGGGGAGGATGGCGTTGAGGACGATCGAGGGTCGGATTGGTGAGGAACAAAGCGGTCAAGCGCCGGCACAGGGTCGCGGTGTCGAGTCGCTGAACAACAGATCCAAGGCACGATCCTTGATGGCGTTGAAGGAGACGGCGCGGTTGACTGTCTGGGCGTGGGGCGTGGTCTTCGCATCGAGCGCCGTTTGCGCCTCGGCGGTCAAGATCGCTTCCAGCCCGGTCAGATAGACGGCGGCATGGAAATCCTGGCGCACAGCTTCGGCGCCGAGCCCGCTAAAATTCTCCAGACCCAGGCGGGTCTTGAGCAGGCCATAAAACGTTTCCACGCCCCAACGCAAGCCATACAGCTCCAGGAAATCTGCGGTGGGATAGCGCGCCACGTCGAGCAAGGAGGTGACCAGCACTTCCCATTCCCCCGTGCTCAAACGCACCCGCACGAACCGCACCGTGAGCGAGCGGGGCAAGCCCCGCGCGCGGATGTCGCGGGCTTGTCCGGCGCAGGGCGTCAGCGTGACGATCTGACTGTCCGGACCTTCCCCTTTGAGCATCCGCCGCGCGGGCGCAAACGAGGCGGCAGAGCAACGCATCACAAAGTCGCGTTGGCGCTGAGTCAATTCCGCCAGCATCCGGTACGAGGGGTAGTTGCGATCCATCACCAGCAGATCGCCGGGACGCGTGTGGGCCAGATGCCCAACCGCCAGGTCTACCTCGTAGGCATCGGCCTGCCCCAACACGGCATCTACGCTGATCCGATTGAGCACGTCATACAGCACCGAGGCCAACGCATAGGGACGCTCCCCCTGAACATCGCCTTCAGGGCCATTGGAGTAGGCAATGGTGCCGAACTCCCGGCGAATCTCTTCGGTGTCCGGCAGCAGGATCTTCGAGCCGTCCACCGCCAGAATCCGCCGGCCCCAGAAGGTCCGGTAGTCCCCGTCCGCGTAGACGGTGTCCACGATCGCCGTCGTATTGAGTTCGATGAAGGCGCCGTGCTTGAACTTGTAACGCGCCTGAGAGAAGGCGCTCGCGCTCACCGGCTCAGCATCCAGCCAGGTCATGGCTTCGTTCACGACGTTCTGCAGCGATTTCATGCTCTTCCTCAGCACCAGCGTGATGACCAACGCGAAGGGCAGTTGGCGCACCCGAGTGAACGCCTTGGCCGTCGTACGATGCCGATTCTTGAACGCTTCATCGGCGACCAGGCGCCGCGTCGTTTCCAGGG
>NZ_JAAIJR010000332.1 GCF_010915725.1 Thiorhodococcus mannitoliphagus | reverse complement strand
AACACGCGCAACTGGGAGCCCGACACCACCGTCTTGCTCAATCCCGGGAAACCTCTGAAAACGGAGGCCAAAGCCACAGCAAACACCGCATGAAAAATGCGACAACTGTCTTGACATCCGCCGTCGTGAGCGTCGGGGGAGAAGGCGCATCCAGGTGGTGCGTCAGGTATGAATCGAGAAGGCGAGTGACCACGAACCCTCGTTGAGGTGTCGAAACTGAACAGCAGACATCAAAACCAGAGACCACAACTATCTCTGGGACAAGCCCATCGGGAGCCTGTGTACTGGGTGGGCGGTGTCCGGCATAGAGAGGGCGCGAACTCGATTCAGGCGCTTCGGTGGAACTGCGGGAACTCGGGCCATGATGCCAAGGGAGCCTGCCAAGCGACGAAAAGCGAGGCACAGAGTACCGATGCATGGTCCGAGGACGGACCGCCCCGTAGGAGCGTTGACGTGTCTGTAATGGATGCCGAGCAAAGGGGGCGGGTTGTTCCAGTTGCAACCTGGGTCAACTCCTGGCGGAGGATGAACCCCGGATGACAACAAAACCGTTTGTGATTCCCAAACGCCTGGTCTGGGAAGCGTACCAGCGCGTGAAGGCCAACCAAGGATCGGCGGGGATTGATGCGGTCTCAATCGACGCCTTCGATGAAGACCGCAACAGCCATCTGTATCGGATCTGGAATCGGCTCTCGTCCGGAAGCTACTTCCCGCCGCCTGTGAAAGCGGTGCCGATTCCGAAGAAAACCGGCGGAATGCGGATGTTAGGGGTACCCACAGTGGGTGATCGTATCGCCCAGACGGCGGCCGCCATGGTGTTGGAGCCGCTCTTGGAGCCCGTGTTTCACTCGGACTCCTACGGCTATCGGCCAGGCCAATCGGCGCATGAGGCGCTCGCCGTCACTCGCCAGCGTTGCTGGCAGTTCGATTGGGTTCTGGAGTACGACATCCGCGCGCTGTTCGATGAAATCGATCATCCCCTGTTGCTCAAAGCACTGCATCATCATTGCGATGAACGCTGGGTGTTGCTCCATGTGGAGCGCTGGCTCACGGCCCCGATCCAGGGGCCGGACGGAGCGGTGAAGGTGCGCACGAAAGGCGTCCCGCAAGGCGGACCGCTGTCGCTCATCCTCGCCAATCTGTTCCTACACTACGCCCTGGATCATTGGCTCGAACGTCACCACCCGGACAGGGCGCATTCCCAATTTTCCGTGTCATGTAGAGGCGGGTATGAAGGATGCATTTGCCATAGTTTTCAGTAAATTCCAGCGCCCGGCCTTGAAGTAGGCGCGAAGCAT
>NZ_JAAIJR010000331.1 GCF_010915725.1 Thiorhodococcus mannitoliphagus | reverse complement strand
CTAAGGCATTGATCTCTCGAAGTCGAGACGGCCATCGCAAGTGGTTTTCGAATGAAAACCGAATGAACCTTCATGAACGTCGTCATTGCAACCCTCATGCGCGAAATCATCAAGCCCCAATTGCAACTCGGTGAGGTCGACATCGGCGCCATCGCGATCGACCACCGCTCGCGCGATGACATCCCGCGCCTGCTGCGCGGGCTGCAATTCATCTACACCGACGCGGCGGTGCGCGAGCGCGTCTTCGCCATCCTCGCCGAGGTGCTGCCCGAGCGCGCCGACGGCTCGGGTCCGGTGAGCGCCGAGACCGGGCGTCCGGGGATGGCGCAGTGGCAGATCCTGGTGCTCGGCGTGCTGCGTCTGGGGCTGAATGCCGATTACGACCGCATCGCGGAGCTAGCCAACCAGCACCGCACCGTGCGCCAGATGCTCGGTCACAGCGACTGGGGCGAGGAGACCCGGTGGGGCGTGCAGACGCTCAAGGACAACCTGCGTTTGTTCACCCCCGAGGTGCTTGAGCGCATCAATCAGGAAGTCGTGGACGCCGGTCACGCCTTGGTAAAAAAAAGCCCAGACGACGGGCTTCAGGTGCGCTGTGACTCCTTCGTCGTCGAGACCGACGTGCACTTTCCCACCGACATCAACCTGCTCTGCGACGCGGTGCGCAAGGTCATCGAGACCAGCGCCGGCTTGTGTGAGGCCGAGGACTTGAGCGACTGGCGCCAGAGCGCCTACAACGTGCGCTGCCTGAAGCAGGCCTACCGGCGCGTGCAAACCCTCAAGCGCTCCAACGCTAAGGACGAGGACAAGCGCGCCGTGCGCGCCGAGGAGATCAAGCAGGCACACCGCGACTATCTGGAACTTGCCGAGTCCTTTCTCGCCCGCGCCCGCGAGACGCGCCGCCGCCTGCACATCGGCTGCGCACTGCCGCTGGCGGCCTTCAGCGCCCTGGATGATGACATGGCCCATAGCGAGCGTCAGATCGATCAGATCCGCCGCCGCGTGCTCCATGGTGAGCGCATCCCGCACGCCGAAAAGGTCTTCTCGATCTTCGAACCGCACACCGAGTGGGTTAGCAAGGGCAAGGCCGGCGTCCCTGTCGAGCTGGGGCTGCGGGTGGCGATCACGGAAGATCAATATGGCTTCATTCTTTCTCATCGTGTCATGCAGCACGAGACCGATGACCAAGTGGCCGTGCCCCTGGTCGAGGGGCTCGTGAGCGACTTCTCGCCCTTGGCGAGCGTGAGCTTCGACAAGGGCTTTCACAGCCCGGCCAACCAGCAGCGCCTCGCCGAGCTGGTGGATTTCCCGGTGCTGCCGAAGAAGGGCAAACGCTCG
>NZ_JAAIJR010000330.1 GCF_010915725.1 Thiorhodococcus mannitoliphagus | reverse complement strand
CGCCTGGCTGAAAGGATTTCGGGCGATTCGTACCCGTTATGTTTGCCAGTTGCAAAACTACTTGGCACTGATTCAGCTGGCTTGCGCAGAAATCTTATTCCGAAAACTCCAAGAAACCTAAAGGTAATGCAAATTCTGTTCCGGATATCCTCTTAGTCAACCCGGTGGAGGCAGCATGAAGCACTGGCGTTTTCGGTGGTGGTTGGCGCTCTGCTGTGCGCTCGGGGTGATGTTTGCCGGCCCCGCCAGCGCCGGGCGGATTCTGGTGCTGGTGCATGGCTACCTCGGAGACTCGACGTCCTGGCAGCAGAGCGGCGTACTGCCGGTGTTGGAGCAGGCTGGATGGACGCTCGCCGGCAACTGGGAGTCGACCCAGTTTGGGGTGCGGTTGGAGCCGGTCGGACCACCTGCGGGGGAATTCGCGATCTACACGGTCGACCTGCCCCCCACTGCCCCCTTGATGGAGCAGGCACGCTTTCTCGGCGGCATGCTGGCCGCGATCGCGCAACAGCACCCGACGGACAGCGTGGACCTCATCGGGCATTCGGCCGGCGGCGTCGTCGCGCGGCTCGCCCTGGTGAACTATGGCCCAAGCACGGTCACCCGGCTGATCACCATCGCCGCCCCTCACCTGGGCACCGAGCGCGCCTGGGAGGCCCTGGATGCGACGAACGACACTGGGCTGTTCGGCGGGATCAAGCGCTGGCTCGTCAAGCGCGAGGTAGGCGACGACCTCTATCGCACCCTTCAGTCTTCGCGTGGCGTCCTCGCGGACCTCGCTCCACCACGGCCCGGCAACCTACTGAACTGGCTCAACGCTCGCCAGCATCCTGATATCGCCTACGTTGCCGTGGTCCGCGGCGCGGCCTACGGGATGCCGGGCGACCAGGTCGTGCCAGCACCCAGTCAGGACCTCCGCCGGGTGCCCGCGCTGAAGGGCCGGGCCAGCATCCGGGTGGTCGCCGGCGGCCACGAACTCAGCCCGCAGGACGGGCTGCTGCTGTCCGAGCTGGTCTCCAAGCCCGCCAACGCCACAGCGCCTAAGTGACCGGGTGCGATCATGAGTGATGCGCGCTGGCCAGCTGCTGTCGGTTGGGCCGACATTGGGAGGCCCAACATGCACCCTTTCGTTGGGCGAGCCCATCTACATCGCCGAGCGGCATGGCTTGTCGGCGTGCCCGCTCGCCCCGCCGCAGGCGCACGCAGGAGCGGTATTCAGTCGCCTCCAGCGCGCGCGAGAAATGCCGTGAAGCTCGGCGGGTTCATAGGGCACGGCAAATCCGTTCTAACCTGCAGGCGCTGATTGGGCGGCGCGGGGAGCGGAGTTTGCCGTCATGCCCAGATAGT
>NZ_JAAIJR010000032.1 GCF_010915725.1 Thiorhodococcus mannitoliphagus | reverse complement strand
GATGATTTCGACTGCCGTTTCTCCTCATACATCCGGCTGTCAGCGCGTCGGGTACGCTTCAGCCCGGATTACCCTAGGCAACCGCTCCGGTATCATTTTGCTTTGACGCTCAGGCGATGACTCTTGGAGCCGCCTCGCCGCCGGGTTTATGCTGAGTTGGCCGAGCCCCGCGAGCATGCTTTCTAACAGCATGGTCCTCGCGCCCCGAACCTGCCGATTGCGCATCCGAGACTTATGACCGAATCTGATCGAACAGCTGATGCTTCCGCGCGCTTGCTGGATATTGTGCGTGCCTTCGCCCGCGAATCCCGTCTCCAGGAACCGCGCGAAGGGGTCGGCCTGGACACGCGTCTGGAAGCGGATCTCGGGCTGGATAGCCTGAGTCGCTCCGAGCTGATCGCCAGGGTCGAATCTGGATTGGCTGCGCGGCTGCCCGATGAGGCCCTCTTGGCGGCGACGCCGCGCGATCTGCTCGCCTTGCTCGGGGCGGGGCGGGGCGGACCTTCGCTCGCTTCGGCGCCTCGGGTGGAGACGGACGTCGCGCTCGGCGGAGCCCCTGCTGGTGCCGCGACGCTCCTGGATGTCCTTGCCTGGCATCGCGATCGTCACGGCTCGCGCACGCACATCACTTACTACGACGCTGAGGATAGCGCCCATCCCATCAGCTATGCGGATTTGGCCTGCGGTGCGGCGCGTGTTGCTGAGCGTCTTCGCCAGGCGGGGCTGAAGCCGGGTGAGACCGTTGCGGTCATGCTGCCGACGAGCCCCGACTATTTCTTCAGCTTCTTCGGGATCTTGGTCGCGGGCGGTGTCCCCGTGCCCATCTATCCGCCGGCGCGGCCGCAGCAGCTCGAAGACCACCTGCGCCGGCATGCACGGATTCTCGAGAACGCCGGCGTCGTGCTGCTCATCACCGTGACCGAGGCGCGCTCGGTCGCGCAGATCCTCAGGGCGCACGTCGCCTCCCTTAAGGACATCATGACCCTGGACGGCCTCTCGGACGAGCCTGAGATCGCTGCTTGGGCAGAGCCGAGGCCAGATGACCTGGCGTTTCTCCAGTACACCTCGGGTAGCACGGGAAACCCCAAGGGCGTCATGCTTTCAAACGCTGATCTATTGGCGAATATTCGCGCCATGGGGGAGGCGATCGCGATCACCCCGGATGACGTCTTCGTCAGCTGGCTGCCGCTCTATCACGACATGGGCCTGATCGGGGCCTGGCTGGGGAGCCTCTATTTCGCGGTTCCCCTGATTTGCATGTCGCCGCTAGCCTTCTTGGCACGCCCCAAGCGTTGGCTGCAGGCGATCGACCGGCATCGTGGGACCCTGTCCGCCGCGCCGAACTTTGCCTATGAGCTCTGTCTGACGCGACTGTCCGAGACGCAGCTCGAGGGTCTGGATCTGAGCAGCTGGCGCCGGGCCTTCAATGGCGCCGAGCCGGTGAGCGCGGAGACGCTGCGACGTTTCAGTGAGCGCTTCGCGGCCCATGGGCTGCGGCCGGATGCACTGACGCCGGTTTATGGCCTTGCCGAGGCGGCCGTGGGCTTGGCCTTTCCGCCGCCGGATCGCGGTCCGCGCATCGATTGCATCGACCGGGTGCGCTTCGCAAGCTCGGGCTATGCGCTGCCTGTCGCCTGCGATGATGCGGACGCGACCGAGGTCGTCGCCTGCGGTCGGCCCTTGCCCGGCTACCAGGTGCGCGTCGTGGATGCGCAAGGCGAGCCGTTGCCGGAGCGCCATGAGGGCCTGCTCCAGTTTCAGGGGCCATCCGCTACCCGCGGCTACTTCCGCAACCCCGAGGCGACCGCCGCGCTCATCCGCGATGGCTGGCACGAGACGGGGGACCGCGCCTATCTCGCCGGCGGTGACATTCATCTCACCGGTCGCGTCAAGGATCTCATCATCCGCGGCGGCCGCAACCTCTATCCTTACGAGGTCGAGCAGGCCCTCGGTGAGCTGCCCGGGATCCGCAAGGGCTGTGTCGTTGCCTTCGCGGCCAAGGATCCCAAGCAGGGCAGCGAGCGGCTGGTGATCGTGGCCGAGTCCAAGGAGCGCGATCCGGCGCGGCGCGCGGCGCTCGTCGAGCGGGCGCGTGAGTGTGCGACCGAGGTTCTGGGCTTGCCGCCGGACGAGATCGTCCTTGCCCCGCCGCGCGCCGTGCTCAAGACCTCGAGCGGCAAGCTGCGGCGCGTCGACACGCGCGAGTGCTACCTGGAAGGCAAGCTCTTTCAGGGGCCTCCGAGGCCCGCGGTGCAAGTGTTGCGTCTGGGGGCGACCGCCGTCGCGACGCGCACTGGACACTTGATCCGCCGCCTGCCCGGCAGCCTCTACGCGCGCTACGCCTGGCTGATCTTCTATCTGATCGCGCCCCTATTTTGGATCCTGGTGATGCTGACGCCCCGTCTGCGTTGGCGTTGGACCCTGGTTCGCATGGGTATTCGCCTCCTGCGCGGGCTGACAGGGATGCGCCTGCGGGTGACCGGTCGTGAGCAGCTGCCGCCGCCTGGGGCTGCGCTCGTGCTGGTCGCCAATCATCAGGGCTATCTGGACGCCCTGGCCTTGAGTGCGGCGATCGAGCGTCCGCTGACCTTCGTCGCCAAACGCGAGCTGATGGAGAACCCCTTGGTCGCGCGTTTCCTGGCACGCATGGGGACGCTCTTCGTCGAGCGCTTCGACCTTCACCGCAGTCAAGCTGAGTCCAGGCAACTCAATGAGGCCCTGGCGCAGGGGCGCAGCTTGGCCTTCTTCCCGGAAGGGACATTCCGCGAGCAGCCGGGACTGCTGCCGTTCCGCATGGGCGCATTCGCGGCCGCTGCGCAGGCGTCCGCCCCGGTCTTACCCGTGGTCATCAAGGGGACTCGCGAGATCATGCCGGGCGACAGCTTCAGACCCAAGCCCGGCAAGGTCGAGGTCGTCATCGGGCCTCTGATCGAGCCGCGCGGCACGGACTGGCAAGCTGCGGCTGAGCTTCGAGACGCGGCGCGCGAGCGCATTGCCGGTGAGCTGGCAGTCCGCAGCTCAGGGGGCTTGGTCCATACTTAAAGCGAAAGGTCTAGGCGCTGCGGGGGATTCTGAAGATGAAAGAAGCAGGCTTCTATGATCGGCTCGACAATGATCGCGTCCAATGTCGTCTCTGTCCGCACGACTGCGTCATTGCCGACGGCGCGCGCGGCGTCTGCGCCGTGCGCTACAACTCAGGCGGCAGGCTCTACACCCTGGTGGCCGACCGGGTCATCTCGCGCCATCTGGATCCCATCGAAAAGAAACCGCTCTTCCACTTCTACCCGGGCTCGGCCGCTTATTCGGTCGCCACCATCGGCTGCAATCTGCGCTGCAGCTTCTGTCAGAACTGGGAGATCAGTCAGTGGGGGCGGGAGCGATTTCCGAAGCACCTTGAGGCGCCGGGCCATGCGCCGGACGACGCCAGGCTCTGTCCGCGCTTGGCCGACCTGGGGGACGAGGTGCCGGGTGATCCGGTCACGCCGGTGCAGATCCTAGAAGGTGCGCTGGCGTCTGGGGCGCGCTCCATCGCCTACACCTATACGGAGCCCACGATCTTCTATGAGCTAGCCTATGAAACGGCCTGCCTGGCGAAGGAAGCCGGCCTGGCCAATGTCTTCATCAGCAACGGCTATATCAGCGAGGCGCCGCAGCGCGAGATCGCCGCCGTCTTGGACGCGGCCAATGTCGATCTGAAGTTCTTTCGTCAGACGAGCTACAGTCACCTCAGCCGGGTCAAGCTGCAGCCGGTGCTCGATGCCATTGCCCGCTACTACGCACTCGGTGTTTGGCTGGAGGTCACGACTCTGGTGATTCCGGGCGTCAATGACTCCGATGAGGAGTTGCGGGACATCGCCGAGTTCATTTGCGCCATCTCGCCGGACATCCCCTGGCACATCTCGCGCTTTCATGGGGCCTATGAGATGAGCCAGGTGCCGCCGACGCCGGCCGCGACCCTGAAGCGGGCGGCCGAGATCGGACAAGCGGCCGGGCTGAGATACATCTATAAGGGCAATCTGCATGGAGCGGACGGCGAGAATACCTACTGCGACCATTGCGGCAAGCTGCTGATCCGTCGCTATGGCTTTCAGCTGATGTCGAATGTTGTGCGCAACGGGGCCTGCCCGGATTGCGGCACGGCCGTGAGCGGCGTTGGGCTCGGCTAGCTCGATGGGGGCGGCATTAGTCTTTGCAGAAGCGCTTGATCCTCTGACCCTGGATCTCGGTTTCTTCGCCCGAGGGGAGCGGCGCGCGCGGGTCGCTGAGCCAGGCCAGGATGTCTCGGCGGACACGCAGGCCTTGGAGGTCGCGGGGCAGGATATGCCAGCCCCGCGTGTAAAGGACGAGCCGCAGCTGTGACGGCGCTTGATGCGCCGGCCGAATCAGTCGGCAGAATGCCTTCTTGGGAATGATCTCGTCGCGCTCGCCATAGAGCAGCAGGATCGGCATGCGCTCCGCCAGGCCGGAGCGTTGCGCCGCGTCCATGAGTTCAGTGACTCCCCAGAGCGCATCGATCCGCGTCTCCTTGATGATCAGCGGATCCGCGGCCATGGCCCGGAGGAGGGCGGGGTTGTCGGTTGGGCTGATGTCGACCCCTTCGCCCGTCAGCTTGAGCCATGGCGCCGTGTGGACGGCGGCCTGGAGGGCTAGGCGCTGATACCAGGGCATGGTGTCGCGCGACCATACGGCGGGCGCGATGAGGATGAGACCGGCGACATCGAGCGGCGGATCGGCCGCGGCGAGCATGGCGACGGCACCGCCCATGCTCTCGCCAGCGATGTAGAGAGGGGTGCGCGGATAACGGCCATGCAGCAAGGCCACCAGCTCCCGCAGATCCTGGGCCAGGCGCTCGCTGCCGTGCCAGCGCCCGGCCTTGTCTGTCGCGCCGAAGCCGCGCTGGTCGGCGGCGTAGGTCGCGATGCCTGCGGCTTGCAGCTCTTCGGCAAGGGGGGCGAAGGCGCGGCTGTAATCGTTGAATCCGTGGAGGCCGAGCAGGATGGCCTGCGGCGTCTCGGAGCCGGCCCAGCGGCGGATCGGCAGACGATAGCCGTCCGACATGATGGCGTGATCCAGGGCGAGGGTCGGCTCGCGGTCGGGCTCATTGGGCGGGACGATCTCAGGCGCCGCGCAGCCCGTCAAGAGCGCGGTTGCGAGGAGTAGGCGTTTCATCAGGGTTGGTGCGCGAGCATCGATGCGGCAGCCATTCATCTGAACTCTCGGCTTCAGGGGGCCGCGCGTTGCGAATGCGGCGGTCGCGCGAAGGATTCCGTGGTGTAGCGAAGCACTTCGAGATCATTGGACCAATAATCCATGGGTAGCCCGGCCTTGCGCTTCAGATGCGCGAGGAAGTCGATGGGATCTGGCAGTTGCTCCCAAACGGCTGGGAGGAAGGTTCCCCTGTGCCTCGCGTCCTTGAGGATGAGCCCGTCCGCGCCTGGACGCAGTTGCTGGAGCAGTTCGGCCTCGGATGCGAAGGCCAGTGGCTCTGGGGCCGTCAGGACGGAGACCTTGATGGTTAGTCGCGGGTATTCCGCCGAGGAGAGTGGCGGGAAGCGGGGGTCTTGGAAGGCCGCGGCGAAGGCATTGTGAGCGACATCCTGCACCAGCGGGCGATAGGCCTCGAGGGCGCCGATGCAACCCCGCAGGTCCGCGTCCATCTCGAGCGTGACGAAGCTGGCTCTGGGTTGACGCAGTGTCTCCGCATAATCCGAGGTGTCAGGCACCCATGGCGAGCGCTGTTCCAGACCCTGGGCGATGGCTTCAGCCGCCACGTCCAGGATGATGGCGCGCTCCTCGGCGCCATAGTTGCCGGAGGACTCAGTAGAAGCCATAGGCGCCATACCCGACAACTTGGTCTCTTGGTCCAGCAGTTTCGCCGGAGTTGCGCAGGTCGAGCGTCTCGGCCCGCAGTCCATGTCGCCTCGCCGCCTCGAGCAGGCCCTTGACCGGGATCCGGCCGCAGGCCTGCTGCTCGCCGATGTCCTGCGGCCGTAACGTCTCGATGGCGCGAGAGGTGGCGGTGTCGAGTTCCTTAGCCCTGTCGTAGCTTAGGTAGTGGCTGAGGTCGGAGCTGGTTACGATGAGTGTCTCTTCACCGCCCCAGAGCAGGTCGAGCACTGCTGCGACGTCCTCCGGATTGGCATCGCCGACGACGAAGGGGACGAGCGAGAAATCGCTGAGCCCTTTCTGTAGAAAGGGGAGCTGAACCTCGAGGCTGTGCTCGAAGGCATGGGCCTCTTCCATGGTGCGAACGGCGGGGTGCGTCAGGGCGACCTCAATGGCGGCGCGGTCCAGCATCACCCGTCCTAGCGGGGTCTCGAAGGCATCGGCATGGCTGGTTGCGAGGCCGCGCAATGGGACCCGATGGGAAGGCCCCAAGAGCACCACCTTGGTGATACTGTCACGCGCATCGGCGAGCGTCGCGTAGGCGCTCGCCGCAATCGAACCTGAGTAGAGGTAGCCGGCGTGCGGGACGATGAGTGCCTTGGGGCTTTGCCGCGCGGGCTTGGCGTCGGCCATGAAGTCATCGAGCATGCGGCTGAGCGCCGCTGCGTTGCCGGGATAGAAGCGGTCTGCGACAGCGGGTCTTCTCACGAGGGACATTGGCCTACCTCCGCTTCGGCTGATGCGAGCCTTGGGCGATGTGATTGCTGGATCTTGCGATCTGTACCAGGCGATGCGGCAAGTGCCGTAACGGCCTGGTGATGGGGGCTTCGCTTGGCTCCCTAGAATCCTTGAGGGCGCAAAATGCTTGCAGACGAGTCAAATTTCGATGAAGCCTCCGACCATCCAAGACCGTCGGTATCGGTATCGGTATCGGTATCGGTATCGGGATCGAACCGACGATAGCGATCCCGATGGCATGACTCGTCGGCCTGAGGCGAAGCCTCCCTAGCTTCATATTAGACGCTGTCAGCCTGCTTTCTGCTCCAACCCTTCCGGCGAGAACGGTTCCAAGAGCTTCGCACAGCCTGCCGCGTCCTTCACCCAGTCGATTCCCGTATCGAGCGGCGCTGCGCTACTCTTGGCGCGTATCTTGGCGACGGATGCCGCGATCATCTCATCTTGGGCCGCCGCGTCCAGTGTCCCTTGGGAACGGGCGGTGTCGGCGGCCAGACAGACCCCTGCCTGGGCACCCATGAGCAATCCTCCGGCCGCACCCATGCCGGCGCCGAATCCGACTGCGAGAACACCTCCAACCGCGATGCCGATCAACAGGAAGACCAGCGCCATAATGACTGCTCTCATGACCCCTCCGAAAATCAGGTGTAATTGGCTCAAGCTCCGATTGAGCATGCTAAACCTTGTGGTGCCTGCCGTCTGCCTTTGTGGGCTCGGCGATGCACGGGCAGACCTGCGGGCGGATTTCCTGGCCGCCGAGCGCGCGGTTGCGCGGGGTGACGCAGCGGTTTTGGAGTCCCTGCCCGCAGCACTGCGGGACTATCCGCTCTTTCCCTACCTCGAGTACCAGGTGCTCGTGCGCGACCTGGATGCGGCTGCGGATGAGCATGTCGAGGACTTCCTGATGCGCTATGCGGGCTCCCCCATGGCCGAGCGCTTGCGCCCCGCTTACCTGAAGCGACTGGCGGCCGCGGAGCGATGGTCGGACTACGCCCGGGTCTATCGGACAGATGATTCGGTCGAGCGGCAATGCTTCTATCGTCGAGCCCTGATTGAGACGGGCCGAGGTGAGCTTGCCCTGGCGGACGTTGAGAGCCTCTGGCTGTCGGGTCGATCGCGCCCGAGCGCATGCGATCCGGTCTTCGATGCCTGGCGCGTCTCAGGGGGGCTGACAACGCAGCTCGTTTGGGAGCGCCTGCGTCTGGCCATGGAGGCAGATAGTCTAGGCCTTGCGCGCTATCTCGAAGGATTCTTGCCGGACGCGGAGAAGCCCTGGTTCGCGCTTTGGATGGCGGTGCGCCGCGATCCAGAGCGGATCCTCGAAACGGCCTTTCCAAGCGGGCCTCACCAGATGCGTGCTCACATCCTGGCGGAGGGTATTCTCAGGCTCGCCGGCCGATCGGCTACCCAGGCTGAGCTTGCGTTGCGACGCTACGCAGATGAGATCGCGTCTGCCGAGCAGGCCTCTGGGCGCGCTCACAGCGCCGTTGCCAAGGCACTCTTGGCGTCCGGCAATCACGCTGGGCTCGCGGTCTGGGACGGGCTGGTGCCAAGTGCCGACAACCTGGCCGATCAGGAGCGACGCCTGCGCAAGGCGATCGCGCTCGGGGCATGGGATTGGGTGGCGGCTTGGATCCGGGTGATGCCCGACAGCACGGCGAAGCGTGATCGCTGGCTCTATTGGCTGGGACGGGCGGAAGAGCGGCTTGGTCACACCGAGGAAGCCGAGCGCAGCTATGCCGAGGCAGCCCTGCAGCGCAGCTTCTGGGGCTTCATGGCGGCGGACCGTGTCGGTCATGCCTACGCGCTCGATCACACCCCGACACCGGCTGAGCCCGAGCGCATTCGTGAGATCGTCACTACGCCAGCCTTCGCCCGGATGCGCGAACTCGACCGTCTTGGGCGCGAAACCGACCTACGCCGTGAGTGGCGTGCGCTGAGCAAGGATCTGGATCGCGGCGGCTTACTGGCCGCGGCCTATGTCGCCGATGCCTTTCGCTGGCACGATCAGGCCGTCTTTACGCTCGCAAGGGCCGACTATTGGGATGACCTGGAGCTGAGATTTCCGCTGGAGCACCAAGCGCTTGCAGCTGAGATCGCCTGGCAGGCAGGGCTCGGGACCGATTGGGTGATGGCTGTCTTGCGTCAGGAGAGCGTCTTCGCGCGCACCATCGCGTCTTCTGCCGGTGCCATTGGTTTGATGCAACTGATGCCGGAAACGGCGGCGGACGTTGCTGCGGGGTTAGGGCTGTCTAGGCCCTCGCGCTGGGATCTCTTCGATCCGCAGCTCAGCATCAGGCTCGGCGCCGAGTATTTGGTGTGGATGCGTGATCGCTTCGGCCATGCGGCCTTGGCGACAGCCGCCTACAACGCCGGCCCTCATCGCGTCGCGCGCTGGCGTCCGCAACACTGCACGGACGTCGATCTTTGGATCGCCAGCATCCCCTTCGCCGAGACGCGGCAGTACGTCGAGCGCGTGCTGACCTATCGAATGATCTACGCCGCCCGACTCGGAGCCGATTCCTTTCGATTGAGCGAGATCCTTCCAGGCGTCTTGGGTCGCGACGCACTCGGTGGGCAGTCCTCGACAAGTGTCGCCGGTGGCGATTGATCCCGAACCTAACTGAGGCTGACCTCTGTTAAACTTGCCGGTTAGTCTTCAGGCATCTTCTTATGAGTTGCGCTTTCGATCAGATTTGAACGGCCAGGGCTCGGTCTCGTGCTGCGGAGCACTCCAGGCTGGCCTCATGCGGATGACCGGCCCTATGCAACGGATGTTTTTCCGGCAATCTCCTGTTTTACTCAGGCTGTGCGCCATGTTCTTGCTGCTCGTTTTCCTTGGCGCTGTCGCCGGGAATGTGGCGGCGGAGACGCCTGCAGAGGCGATGGCGCGCGCCATCGCGCGAATGATGGAGAGCATGGGGTTCGCTGGCGCGGCTGGTTATGACGCATCTGCGTACCCTAAGCCGGGCGTGATGCCCGGCTTGCCGACACCCATGGGGGCTTGGTCTGGGAGCGGGATCCCAACGCCGCCGGCGTCAGGCGCCGACGGCTCGCCAATGGATCAAATGACCCAGATGGGTCAGCAGATGCTGCAAGGAGTGCAAGGGCAGGCGGCGAGCGCCCCTTGGGGCCAGTCGTCGCTGGAAGGCGTGTGGGAGGACAATCAGAGTGGCGTCTTGATTGTTCAGGGCGGACGCTATCGCCTCTACTCGCAATGCAGAGGTTATATCGAGGGCGCTATCCGGATCTCCGGTAGCCGCGTCGAGCTGAGCAACGACACCCAAGAGGGTATGACTCAGGGTTTCGAGTATGTCTTGGACCAAGGCCGTTTGGTCCTGAGAAATGAGAGCGGCCAGGTCTTTCTCTATCGCCGCTTGATCCTCAGCCGGGAGCGTTAAATTCGCCTCCTGCAATGGATCAAGGCGCCGGATGCGCGAGCTTGATCCGTTTGCCGTCGCGCAGCACGGTGAAGCGAACCATTGCGCCCCGTTCGACGGTGTAGAGGTGGCTGTATACCCACTCCATGGTCGGGCGCTCCTCGCCGTCGAGTTCCACGATTCTATCGCCTACCTTGAGCCCCATCTTCTCCCCGACGGAATCCGCGTCGATCGATAGGATGATCAGGTCCTCTTGTCTGAAGGTAAAGCACCAGCGACATCTGTCTTCCGCCGCCAAAGGCTCGGGAAGCGCTGGGAAAGCAAAGGCGAACTCACCGGCGCCCCAGGGTATGCTCCAGTGGTTGTTGTCGTCGAAGCGGATATATTTCTGCATGCCCACGAAATCGATCCGCCACCGACCTTCTTGACGGCGCAGTAGATAGGGATTGCAGACCCCCGGCTCCGGGTCGTACTGCACGACGGCCAGCTTACCCTGAATCTGATAGCGCTCACCCGAACAGCGTCGGTGCTCCCGCGCCACGTTGCGCATCTGAGCCTTGGTCACGACCCAATCCTTCAACATTGCCTGAGATCCACCTGTGTAGATGTCCAGGTCTGGCCGAGCGTTGCCTTCCTCCATCGCTTGCATGTAGGCATTGATGGTTTCGATTGGGTTGCCCTCCGAGCTGACGTCCGGCATGGGCGTAATGTCCTCGGCGCTTTCCGGCGGCGGGGGGGAGGCGATCTGCACCGTCGCTGCATCCGGCTCTTGGGCGGAGTCGGCGTTGAAGTTGATGTCCTTCGCCGCCTCCTGGGCCCGTGTGACGATGAGTTCACTGGCCGCGACCACACCTTCGCCGACACGGCCATCGCGGAAGAACGGCGTCATCTGAGCCCCTTCCACCAAAGCTACGAATGGTGCCGCGTAGATCGCTTCAAGCTCGCTGCCGACCACGAGACTCACCTCCTGTCGGCGCGAGTTGACGACGAGGAGCAGGCCCTTACCAGACTCACTGAAGCTCTCATCACTCAGCTCGGCGAAGCGGCGCCCCGCGATGGAGTCGGTGGGCTTTGGGGATGATGTCGTGATGACGCGATAATCGATGCCGTAATCTTCCTGAAGCGCGTGATGGTAGTCGACCACAAAGGCCGACTCGGTCTCGCTGAGCGCGTGCGCCTCGTCCATGATGAGCTGAATCTCGACCACGGGAGAGCCGGTCAGGAGGACTCTGAGGTTCAACAAGGCAACCGCCAGAAGCAATCCGGCAACTAAGATTTGGGACTTGGCGAGGATCCCCGAGCTTTGATCGGCGATCATGTTCGAATCAGCTTGTCTCTTGCTGGGTTGGTTGTGTGTCTCGCGCCACGGCGAAACCTGGAGGAGGGGAGCAGTGGAAGGTCAGGCTCGAACATCATGGCTCTCGGGTGCTGATGGGCGCCTTGCCGGCTCGGCGCGACGCTCTCTTGGCTCCTATTGCTTGCGGATCAGGGCCTGCGTCTAGTGTTGCCCCTGTTGGGAGCCTGCTCATGGGTTCGTGAGCACGGCGCCGCGAGCAGGGCAACCTCGCTATGCCGGCGCTTGCTTCAATTCAATGCGAGCGACAGCGCATCCACATCCTGAAGATTTACAGCCGGGAACAAGCAATCTGGCCTTGAGTTTGATTCCCTGACGCCGATTAGGTCAAGCTCAGTGACGCAGGCGCTGAGCGCGAACTGCCCCTGCTCGACGCGAAATGTCCTCAGCTTAGCCCAAGCTCTATGGCTACTAGGATCAACAGACCACCGAAGATGCGTTTGAGCACGGGCACTGGAAGCTGATGGGCAAGTCGCGCACCCAGGGGTGCTACGGGCATGCTGGCGACCAGGATGGTGATTGCCGCCGGCCAGTAGACAAAGCCCGAACCCAAGGCTGTTTGCCCGATTCGCCCCCAGCCTGCGATCACAAATCCGATGGTGCCGGCGATGGCGATGGGCAGCCCACATGCCGCCGAGGTGCCAACGGCCTTGCGCATGTCGATCCCGCGGCTATTGAGGAAGGGGACCGTGATTGTTCCGCCACCGATGCCGACAAGGGCGGAAAGCATGCCGATGGCCCCGCCAACCCCCCCGAGACCTAAGCGGCCGGGCATGGGGCGTGGCGTCTCAAGGATAGGCGAGCGACTGCTCAGCATTTTGAGTCCAACGAATCCGAGGAAGGCAGCAAAGAGGCGCTTGAGCCAAAGGTCGGGAATGAAAGCGACCAGAGAGGCTCCAGCCAAGGCGCCGAGAACAATGCCTGGCGTGAGCTGGGCGAAGAGGTCCCAGCGCACCCCGTTGCGACGGTGGTGCGCGAGTGTCGATGCGGCTCCGGTACCAATGATGGTCGCAAGCGATGTTCCGATGGCGAGGTGCGGTATCCACTCGGTTGCCAGTTGGATGTGCGTGAAGATCAAGATCAAGGCTGGGACGATGACAGCTCCGCCGCCGACGCCGAAGAGGCCGGCTAGAAGCCCGGAAAGGCCCCCGACCAGTAAGTAAGATAGGGCTTCAGGAACCGACATGGTTGAGCTGGGAGGTCAATCTGGGGGCTGCTCGCCGGGGGCGCAGCGAAATGGGAGGATGCCGCGCTAGGAGCAGATCCTGGTCGCGAAGTGCAAATCGCTCAGAGGGCCTCTGTCTGACTGCTTTGTAAAGGTCATGGCGTTGCATCGCAGCTTGGAACACTGAGTGCCCCATTTTACGCGACCCTGAAGAGATCGTCGCCGGCCTCGTTTCCAAATACATGCGGCGAACTCTCGGTGCGGACGCTGGGTCCACGGAGCCAAAGCCCGACGCGAGCAATTCATGTGCTGGATCATGTGCTTGGGCGCGCGCCAATCACCAGCGTGACGGTGAGGTGCCCAAGTTTTCAGATGGTAGGGTAAGCCGGGGTGGGACTCAATCGCGGCGTCGATCATGGTTTCGGCGAGTCGTCTTCCGTAGGGTGGACAAGCGCAGCGCAGTCCACCAACGCCGACGCGGGATTCGGTGGACTTCGCTCTCGCTCGTCCACCCGGGCCAACTGATGACCAAGGCATCAATTGCCTTTGCGACCTACTGACAAGTGCTTTTTGGTACGGCGCTCGCGACCGGGATCAGCTCGGCCTCCAAACCGAGAACCTTGGAGATCATCGCGGTCCGGCTGCGCACGTCGATCTTTCCATAGACTCGGCGCAGATGATCCTTGACCGTCTTTTCGTCGATGCCGAGTTCCCCAGCGATGTCGGCATTGGAGAGACCGCGCATGACGCAGAGCGCGACTTCGACTTCGCGCCTGGATAGTCGGCTGCGAGCCAAGCGTGTCGCCAGTGCTTGGCGCCTTTGGATGGGTTCGACCGCGATGACCGTGACAGCACCGGCGTTGCAGTGCTCCAGGGCATGGGATTGCGCGCTCGCCTCAAGCTCGATCCAGCTCAGCAGGCTGCGCCTGCTCAGCGCAAGAATGCGAAGCCTGAACACCCGTTCATCGTCATTGCGCCAGACCGATCCGGACTCAGCCAGTGCACGGATGGTCGCCGCAGGAAGCTCGGCCAGTAGCTCCTGGACGCTATCGTTGGCATAGATCAGCCGATTGTCACTGGTCAGTGCGAGCAGGCCCCTTTGTACGCCAATGGACTGCGCGTCTGTTGGTTTATTGAAGACGCTCGACATCGCGATATGCGGTGCGATGCCGTTGATGAGACTGATTTCTTCGTCGGAAAAATTGCTGGCGCCCGCCCGCCGGTGCAGCCTCAAGAGCGCGATGGGCTGACCACGCCAGCCGGCAACCACTGTCAGTGCATGCTCGAAACCAAAACGACTGCGCGTATTCTGTGTCGCTGGCGCAGCTTGAGGGTCGCGCGTCAGCAGCCTGGAGAGCAAGTCGGCTTCGTTGAGTCGTGTGGGGCAGCGCAGGCTCAAGGAGCAGAGATCGGCCGAGGCGTGGTTCTTCAGATATTCATCAATGAGTCCGGCATCGGAGCCCGCGCAAACCCCTTGAGCAATCTCGTAGGTGTGTTGATCGATCTGAAAGATCGCTGCAGCGTCAAAAGGCGCGACCCCCTGAAGATTGCCGAGGAACTCTTTGGAAACGAGGTCTTGGTCGCGTAGCCCGTAGAGTGGGTTGACGAGATCAAGCATGCTTCGCTTGGGAGGATTCAGGAGGGCATTCATAGTCCTTGGCCTTATACAACAGCTCATCCGATGGACAGCTCATCTGATTGCGCTTGAGAGGAGGCGAAGAGAAATCTCCGCGTTGTTCTGCCTCGCTTTCAGGAGCGAAGACAAGAGCAATTTCCCGCGCAGAATTGCCGACGCGGATAGGTGTGGAGTGACTGCCGGGCCAGGCGTGCTCGACCGGGCGCGGGAGTAGCATTCGAAAGTGTACGCTGGGTGACAGACCCTGGCCAGTCGAGCCGATGGAAGGGCGATTGCCGGACCCGAGAAGGACGCAGGGCAATCGCATCAAGAGTTAGCTTTCAATGACTCGGGGTGCGCGAAAACCGCTCTTGGCGTCCTGAACCTTAAGGCTGCGTGTTCGGATAAAAGGTTTTGTCGAGTAATTCAGTGACGGTATAGGGACAGTGCTCAGGAAAGGTCGCTGGCGGCAAGCCGGATTCGTCGCAGGCGAGTTCGATGGCGTCAGGATAGGTGGCCGCGATGGTGTCTGCGAGTATGCCTTTCAGACCGGGCGATTGCTTCAGTAGATCGGCCAACTGCTTGCGTTGCTCGATGATGGTCGAGCGCCAGCTGCGTCCGTCGAATTCGCGCCAGCGATCCGCCAACGTCTGATATGGGTATTCCCATTTGAGTAGATGTGCGAGTAATACCAGTAAGCGGCTGTGGAGTTCGCGACGATCACTCTTGCCCATGTCGCTGAGTTCCTCCAGCAGATGCGCGATGTCGAGTTCGTCAAAGCGGCGTTCACGCAGGAGTTCGGCGTTGCGTTGCGCCCAGGCGGCATAGTCGGTTTGGTAGAGGGTAGCGAGGTCGGTCATGATGGGAGTCCTCCCAAACCCCTGTTGCAAAGGGGGTGCTCTAAAGACGACGCAGTCGAGTCTATCGGTTCCCCTTTTTGCGGAGGGGGCAAGTAGGACGCCATCAACCGCTGCGCACTTGGGTGTTGTGTCTGTTCTTCATGGGATCGAATCCGGCTCTCCTCGCTGGTGTGTCTGATAGTCTGCCTATGACGGGGGCGCTGGACCATACTGCTGCGGTGCAAAGAGCCTTAAGTCGTAGATCAATATTTCATCAAGCACTACCCGAGATCCGAGAGCGCCCAATGCTTTCCGTCCCTAGCCGTGATGCCGATCCTCCTCTTGATGCTCCGCTTTCTCAGTTGCATCGGTGCTGTAGCGCTGGCTGAAGCGGATGATGAGGATCGCGATACTGACCAGTAGGATGGCGCCGCCTTCGTAGATCAGGTTCTCAGGGGCAATGTTCTTGCCTTGAAGGACAATGAGGCGGGAGAGTGCGGTGACGGCGATGAACATGGGATAAGTGAATGGAACGCTGCGTCTGAGGAAGTAGACATTCGCCATCGCCATGATCTCGATGAAGATGAACATGAGTAGGAGGTCTTCCAGTCTGACCTCGCCATGTTGATAGATGCCATAGATGAGCTGGCCGATCCCGATGAGTGCGAGGCCGCCGACGCCGACGAGCACGGCCTTCTCGATGTAGAGAAAGACGATCGACAGCCATCGGTCGAGCGGTGTTGCTGAGTGCATCTGATTCTCTCCTAGGGGGTGATCGTCACTTGATTGTCGACCAGGGTCCTCTGGACCGCCTCGATCCTTCCCGCGGCCTTGAAGCTCGGCGGCCAGGTCTCGTCTCGGATCTCACGCGGGCGATCGAGACGCTGGGGCTGGTCAGGGTGGGGACGCAGCCGTGATCTCTTGCGGCATCTGGTCGTACTTGAGAAAGGCCAAGCCGCCAAGGATGGCGAGCAGCGCGAGGATGATGAGGAAGCGCGGCGCTGCCGTACCCTAGAATCCTTGAGGGCGCAAAATGCTTGCAGATGAGTCAAATTTCGATAAAACGTCCGACCATCCAAGGCCATCGGTATCGGTATCGAGACGACGATAGCGATCCCGATGGCATGACGCGTCGGTCTGAGGCGAAGCCTCGCTAGAATGACGGGTCGGCGATGCATTGGCGCGCTTGGCTAGCCAGTGAGCCCTCTCCTTTTGCTTGCCGATATGATGCTAGAAGGCGCGCACGGCCGCCAGCGGCCAGGCGGAGCCTTTCTCCTGGCGGTTGACTCCTTCAAGAAGGATCATTGCGATCATGAGTGTGCAATTCAAAATCAACGACCCCGAGGCCTACCGCAGCTGTGGCGAGCTGGATGTGATGCAAGCGCTGCTCGTCGTCGACGCAAGCCGCATCATTGAGCTTGGCTGCGGCGCCGCCTGGATGACGCGGCAGCTTGTCGAGCGGTTGGGCGCGGCGCAGGTCACGGCGACCGAGGTGGATCGCATCCAGCATGCGAAGAATCTGGACATCCAGGACCTCCCCAAGGTCGAGTTTCGACTTGGCGGCGCGGAGGCCATCGATGCGCTGGACGCCAGCTACGACGTGGCCTTGATGCTGAAGTCACTCCACCATGTCCCCGTCGATCGCATGGATCAGGCACTCGCGGAGATCCATCGCGTGCTGGTTCCCGGTGGTGCCCTCTACGTCTCGGAGCCCGTCTACTGGGGGCCGTTCAACGAGGTGATGCGCCTCATTCACGATGAGCGCGAGGTGCGGATCGCCGCCTTCGAGGCCATGCGGCGCGCCGTCGACGCGGTGCTTTTCAAGCTCGAGCACGAGATCTTCTACGAGGCCGAAGGGATCTACCCGGACTGGGACAGTTTCGCGGGCCGGTTTCTCCACGTCACCCATACCGAACATGATCTAGACGCCGAGCAGATCGCGCGCGTCCGCGCAGCATTTGAGCGGCATCTCACGCCCGCGGGCGCGCGCTTCATGAAGCCGCATCGGGTCGATCTGCTGCGCCGGATCCCTTAGCTCGGTCGCCGCTGTGCTAAGCAAGTGTCCATCAATTGTTTCCCGATGCGAGCGATGCCGCCCGAAATCCCCCCTAGCCCCCCTTTGTGAAAGGGGGGAAGTTGTTGATGGACGCTTTCTAAGCAAGTGTCCATCAATTGTTTTCCGATGCGAGCGATGCCGCCCGAAATCCCCCCTAGCCCCCCTTTGCGAAAGGGGGGAAGTTGTTGATGGACGCTTTCTAAGCACTTTGATCCGCGCGGTCAGGCGCGGCTCAAGCTCGACCCGATGCGCGTCTGGGCTCACCGGCAGAGCGCCGGGATTCTGAGCCCGTGAGCACCGCCTTGGCCTCGTTGACCTTGGATGCCAGATAGTCGGATCCGCCGCGATCTGGATGGAGGCGCTGGATGAGGCGTCGGTGGGCCGTGCGGATCGCGTCTTCGTCGTCCTCCGGGTTGATTCCCAGGATCGCGCGCGCCTCCATTCCGTCCATCGCGCTTAGCTCGGGCCTGGCTGTGGTCTCGGAGCGCTGTTGAGGCGGTGGTCGCTGGAACACACAGTCACGCA
This sequence comes from Thiorhodococcus mannitoliphagus, assembly GCF_010915725.1. GTDB lineage: Bacteria > Pseudomonadota > Gammaproteobacteria > Chromatiales > Chromatiaceae > Thiorhodococcus > Thiorhodococcus mannitoliphagus. The sequence goes on along the minus strand of NZ_JAAIJR010000032.1, from coordinate 32,278 downwards.
CCTGACTGAGATAGACCTCGAGCGCCTCCGCCGAATCGGCGTCTGTCTGATAGTAGGTCGTGAGCAGAGCGAGCAGCTCATCAGTGGATACTTGCTCGAGAGGTTGCCCCTGCAATCGCCCGGCGAGTATCTCGCCGTTGATGCGGCCGGATAGATGGTCGACCGTCAGCAGCACATGGCGGGTGGCGACCCTGGACTGATGAGGGCCCTGATAATTGCTCGCAGGCTTCAGCTCGCGCAGCCACATGGCCGTCGCCCCGGCCACGGCGCTTGGCATGAGTATGAAGTTGAGGATGGGGACCATGCCAAGGCCTGCGGACGCAGCGCCGAACCCAAGGCTCAGGGCGCGATGCTCGCCGAGCCGTTGGCGTATTTCGCGAAACTTGAGTCCGTGATTGCCCATCGGGTAGTCGCTGTACTGCACCGCGAGAATCCAGGCCGTGTAGAGAAACCAGAGCAGGGGGCCGGCGACTGGCACCAGCAGGAGGAAGAGGAAGGGGATGGCTAGGAGCGCCGCATAGAGGATTTTCTTGAGTTCGTCGATCAGCGTGGGGATCAGCTCGGCGACCAGTCGTCGGTAGTCGTTCTCCTGCTGCAGGGGCTGCCCCGTGAGCATCAGCTCGACCTTCTCCGCCAGCAGATTGTTGAAGGGTGAAGCGATTAGGTTGGCGACGAGTCCGAAGGTGTAGAACACCACCACCAGCATCAGCAGGGCGAAGACGGGCCACAACAGCCAATCCAGCCAGCCGAGCCAAGCCGGCAGCTTGGAGTCGAGGAGTCTTATCAGCCCGTCGAATTGAGCGATACCGGCGTAGATTGCCGCAGTGAAGACAAAGATATTCACCAGCAGCGGGACCACGACGAAGCGTCGTATTCCCGGTCGGCTGATGAGCTTGATGCCCTGCAGGAGATACCCGGCGCCTGAGAAAGGTTTGGTGAGCATAGATCCAAATGAAGCGGTTATCCGCGAGCATCTATTCGGATGCCCGCGTGAGTGCCTGAGCCAAGGACCCGCGGTGCGCTGCGGGACTGTTTCCGTTGGGCGGAATTCGGACGAATCGAGTCAGAGGTGAAGTCATGGCCGTGGCCGTCAGTATAACCAGCGCAGCTGCTGATCAGCATGACTGTCTCGCGTGCGACCGCCGTGTGGCGAAGCCGGCTCGCCACAAGTGCTGAGTTAGAGCCTAAATGGTCATCATATCGCAGGATATTCCCGGAAAAACCCTGAATCTAGATTGCAAGATGACATCCATTGTGCACGTCGATCGAAGGCAAGGGAAGGCAAGGGAAGGCAAGGCGTGTCGCAATGTCGGCAAAGGACTCAGCGAGGATTGCAACCAGGGACTCCGATCAGCGGCGAGCGCTCGCTTGGCTATCCGCATTCTCCATCCAGAACCCGAACTGACTCGGCGTGCGCTGCGCACAAGAGCCCGGCGAGATCGGCCGGGCATTCCAGGAGGGGGTTATGGCCGATCTCAGGGAGCACATGCAGCGCTGTCTCTGGTCTCATCTCAACGACCTGGCGAGCGATGGCGAGGAACTTGGCGTCGGCGCCGCCGACGATCCAGCGCAGGCAGCCCGGGTAAGCGCGCAGCTCAGACCAGGTACTGGGCATGACGCCAAGTCCCGTAGCACTGAGGCTTGCAGCCAAGCCGGATGCGCGCTGGCCCAGGCGCCGCCGGCGTTGTTGAGCGAGGACCTGAGGCGCCAGCCGCGACTGCGTGGCGAAGAGCGCCTGGGACTCCCAGGCTGCGACGAAGGCGGCGATTCCCTGGGTTTCCAACAGGGTGGTCCAGCGCGCGTCTTGCCTCAGGCGCGCGGCGCGCTGGGCCGGGTCGGTGAGACCGGGATGCGCGGAAATAATGGTGGCGCCGCTAAAGCGCATTGGCGCTTGCGCCAACATCCCCAGGGCAATGCGGCCTCCCAATGAATAGCCCACGAGTTGGTGGATGCTCGGCGGGAGCGCGCTCAAGAGCGCGCGGACGACCGATGTGAAATCGCCGGTGGGGTCCTCGGCCTCTCCATGTCCGGGGAGGTCGATGGCGAGCCAGTCATTCGACCGCTCCGACAGGCAGGCGAGCCAATCCTGCTTGTCGCCGGTGAAGCCGTGCAGCAGCAGGCAGCCTGGCCGGTCCTGGTTCAGCGCGATGCCTCCGCGGCAAGCGCTTCCTGCTCCTTGTCGCGCTCGATCAGGGCATAGGCCGAGTGATTGTGGATGGATTCGAAGTTCTCGGCCTCGACCACGTAGGCCAGGATGCGATCGTCCGCGTTGAGCCGCTTGGCGACATCCCGCACCATGTCTTCGACGAATTTTGGATTGTCGTAGGCGCGCTCGGTGACGAACTTCTCGTCGGGTCGCTTCAGGAGTCCGAAGAGTTCGGAGGATGCCTCGTGCTCCACCATTTCGATGATCTCTTCGAGCCAGATGAATGCCTGTGCCCGCACCTGGACGGTGACATGCGAGCGCTGATTGTGGGCGCCGTAGGAGGAGATCTCTTTCGAGCAGGGACAGAGACTGGTGACGGGGATCACGACCTTGATCTCCAGCCTCGGATCACCGTCGCGGATCTCGCCGACGAAGGTCACGTCATAGTCGAGCAGACTCTGCACGCCGGAAACAGGCGCCTTCTTGTTGATGAAAAAGGGAAAACGCATCTCGATATGGCCCGCCTTGGACTCCAGGCGCTCGGACATTTCCACGAGCATTTCCTTGAACGACGGGACGCTGATCTCACGCTCATGACTGTTCAAGATCTGGACGAAGCGGGACATATGGGTCCCCTTGAAGTCGTGCGGGAGATAGACGTACATGTTGAAGGTTGCGACCGTGTGCTGCTCCATGCCGCTCCGCTCGCGCACACGCACGGGGTGACGGATGTCCTTGATGCCCACCTTGTCGATGGCGATGCGCCGGGTATCGGTGCTTCCCTGAACGTCGGCGATCTCGCTCTGCGTTTTCAGGGAACTGCAGTTGGTCTCGAGCGATTGCTCCATAAATGAATTCCTCAATGGATCTATACTGCCTGCCATCGCCAGAGAGGTTGGGTCGGAGGCCTACTAGAAAAAGCGGTGATGCGTGGGGCGCGAGGGCCCTTGCAAGCCAGGTCGACGACAGCGTCAGCGAGGTGTCTCTTGCCAGCCTTGGAGGCGCTTGGCCCCCGGTACTTGGCGAGCTGCTAGAACTCGAGATTCAAAGGACTCGATCCGCAAGATCCAGCAGCGCGGTGCGCGAGCGCACCGACAATCGGCCGCGCTCAGTGCTGGCGCTGGTGGAATGCGCGCTGTCTTTGCATCTTAGGGAGGTTGCCTGTGCTCTGAGAGGCTGTCTGGAAATCATGGTCGAGACATATAAGATGCGAATTCATTCGCCCTTGGTCCGGCGGTTGGGCGAATGAATTCGCCCCTACCCGTTTTTTCAGACAGCTTCTGAGCTTTGTCCAGCTCTGAAGCCAGCGCCTGTGCCGCGTATCCGGCCCACGCCGACAAAGGTGAGTTCTGTCAAGGCGCATACCCGCTGACTTGTCTCGCGCACCGCCTTCCGTGTCGCATCGACGGTCAGGCACTGGTAGGAGATTTTTCGGCAATCGCCTAATGCTTGCGCTCAAGCAGAGCCTTGGCGACCCAGCGGAGCGCGTCCGCGCTCTCGCCGAAGACCTCCAAGCTGGTGTGTGCGTCCTTGGTGAGACGCTTCGCCATCTCCTTCGCCTCGGCCAGTCCGACGATGGCGGGATAGGTCGCCTTGTCGAGTTCGAGGTCGCGGCCGGCTGTTTTGCCGATCTCGCTCGTATCGCCTTCGACATCCAGGATGTCGTCCTTGATCTGGAAGGCGAGACCAAGGCACTTGGCGAAGTGGTCGAGGCGTTCCGCGTGGTCTGGAACAACGTCGCCCCGGGCCCTGATGCCCATCTGGACTGAGGCGCGGATGAGCGCGCCGGTCTTGTGGATGTGGATATTCTCCAGCATGGCCACATCCAAGGGCGTTCCCTCTGCCTCCAGATCCATGGCTTGGCCGCCGACCATGCCGCGCGAGCCACTTGTGCGAGACAGCGTCTCGACCATGCGGATGCGCGACTCCGCGCACAGCCCCGGGGCCTCGGCGAGGACCTGGAACGCCAGTGTTTGCAGCGCGTCGCCGGCGAGGATCGCGGTCGCCTCATCGAAGGCGCGATGGCAGGTCGGCCGGCCGCGTCTGAGGTCGTCGTCGTCCATTGCCGGCAGATCGTCATGGATGAGCGAGTAGGCATGGATGAGTTCGACCGCGCAGGCTGGACGATCGAGCACTGCGCTGTCGACGCCCATGGCCTCGCCGGCGGCGTAGGCAAGCAGGGGGCGGATGCGCTTGCCAGAGGCGAGCACGGTGTAGCGCATGGCCTCGTGTAGGCGCGAGGGTTGCACGCTGGTCGGGGGCAAGATCTCGTCGAGCGTTGACTCGATGCGTGCGAGACAGCGCGTCCGAAAGGCGTCAAAGTTGTTTTCGGTCATTGGGGGTCGAAGGGCTCAGGCTCGGCCTCGGGCCGGGTGTCGGTCAGGATGCGGGCTCGCTGCTCGGCATTGTCCAGCGCTTGCTGGCAGATACGGGTCAATCCAACGCCTTGCTCGAAGGCCGCGAGCGATTCCTCGAGGGGCATGTCGCCTTTCTCCAAGGCGTCGACAATGGCTTCCAGGTCGCTGAGGGCTTGCTCGAAGGATGGTTCTGGCGAGTTGGCGGGCTCTTTCATAAGGTTTGAATCAGAGTTTCCAGGTACGGTACCGTAGGTCGTTTGAGTGGTCAAACCGGCACGGCGGTTGTGGCCACTCGCGCCTATCAATTCTCCCTTCTGCAAGGAAAACCCCGACGGCCATGACCGGCAATTATGATGCTTCAGCGATCGAGGTCCTCATGGGCCTTGACCCGGTGCGCAAGCGCCCGGGGATGTACACAGACACGACACGGCCGAATCACTTGGCCCAAGAGGTGATCGACAATAGCGTCGACGAGGCGCTTGCCGGCCATGCCAAGCGGATCGAGGTGGCGCTCCTGCAGGATGGTTCACTGGAGGTCACCGACGATGGCCGCGGCATGCCTGTCGACATTCATCCCCAAGAGGGATTGCCCGGCGTCGAGGTGATCCTGACCAAGCTGCACGCGGGCGGCAAGTTCAACTCCGACAATTATCGCTTCTCCGGTGGTCTGCACGGTGTCGGTGTCTCCGTCGTCAACGCCCTCTCGATGCGCCTGGAGATTTGGGTCAGGCGCGGCGGAATCGAGCACAATATGGCGTTCAAGGATGGCGCGAAGGTCTCCGATCTGACCGAGGTCGGCAAGGTCGGGCGCGCCAACACGGGCACCCGGCTGCGGTTCTGGCCCGACCCCAAGTATTTCGATACGCCCAAGTTCGCCGTGCGGCCTTTGATGCACCTGCTCCGCGCCAAGGCGGTGCTCTGCCCGGGTCTCGAGGTGCGCTTCCGTGACGAGGCGAAGGGGGACGAGACGACCTGGCTCTACGAGGAGGGGCTCAAGGACTACCTGGCGCAGTCGCTCAATGGTGCCGAGACCCTGCCCGCCGAGCCCTTTGTGGGTGATCTGGAGGGCAGCAATGAGGCGGCGAGCTGGGCCTTGGCTTGGCTGCCCGACGGCGGCGAGCCCATCGCCGAGAGCTACGTCAACCTCATTCCGACCGTCCAGGGCGGCACGCATGTCAACGGTCTGCGTACTGGGCTGACCGAGGCGGTGCGCGAGTTCTGCGAATTCCGCAATCTGCTGCCGCGCGGGGTCAAGCTCGCGCCCGAGGATGTCTGGAGCCGGCTGAGCTACATCCTGTCCGTCAAGATGCTGGATCCGCAGTTCTCGGGCCAGACCAAAGAGCGACTGTCTTCGCGCGAGTGTGCAGCCTTCGTCTCCGGCGTCGTTAAGGACTCCTTCAGTCTGTGGCTCAATCAGCACGTGGAGGCAGGTGAGCGTATCGCCGAGCTTGCCATCGGCGCGGCCCAGGCGCGGCTGCGCGCGGGCCGCACGGTCACGCGCAAAAAGGTGGCCCAGGGGCCGGCGCTGCCCGGTAAGCTGGCGGACTGTACCGCGACTGACCCTGAGCGCAGCGAGTTGTTCCTAGTCGAGGGGGATTCCGCCGGAGGATCCGCCAAACAGGCCCGCGACCGCGAGTTTCAGGCGATCCTACCCCTAAGGGGCAAGATCCTGAACACCTGGGAGGTCGACTCCGCCGAGGTGCTCGGCTCTCAGGAGGTCCACGATGTCGCTGTCGCGATTGGGGTCGACCCGGGGAACGACGATCTCGGCCGGCTGCGTTTCGGCAAGGTCTGCATCCTGGCGGATGCCGACTCCGACGGCGCCCATATCGCGACCCTGCTGTGTGCGCTCTTTCTCAAGCATTTTCGCGCGCTCGTTGCCCAGGGGCACGTCTATGTCGCCATGCCGCCCCTTTATCGAATCGACGTCGGCAAACAGGTCTTCTATGCGCTCGATGACGACGAAAAGCGCGGCGTCCTGGACCGCATCAAGGCCGAGAAGATCAAGGGCAAGGTCAACGTCCAGCGTTTCAAGGGGCTTGGCGAGATGAATCCCGCCCAGCTGCGGGAGACGACCATTCATCCGGATACGCGGCGGCTGGTGCAGCTGACGGTTGACCCTGACGATCAGAGCGATACCTTGTTGGATATGCTCTTGGCGAAGCGGCGCGCGGCGGATCGCCGCAGCTGGCTGCAAGCCAAGGGCGATCTCGCCGAGGTTTAGGCGATTGCCGGAAACTCTCATCGCCGCTGGCGCCGCATCGAGGTTTGCCTTCAAGGAGCGCCGGCGGGAGCATCGCCGGGCTCTGCGATCGCCGGTGCGACAGGCAAGGCGGGCCTCGGGATACCTCAGCGGGGATGAGCTTTGACAGCAATTGCCTTAGAAAGCGTCCATCAACAACTTCCCCCCTTTCGCAAAGGGGGGCTAGGGGGTATTTCGGGCGGCATCGCTCGCATCGGGAAACAATTGATGGACACTTTCTTAGCACGCCAAGTCAGCCGCGCCCATCGCGAACTCGCCAACCGGCAGGCCGCCACCAGTCTCTGGAGTGAATCCTGATGTCCCAGTTCCGCTATGGTCATGCCGCTGGCGCCGATTGGCGCGAGGCGGTGGTCGACTGTCTCACTCAGATTGGCCAGGTGCCGGATCGGGCGAATCTCGGGATCCTCTACGCGACGGATGCCGTTGCCGATGACCTGGAGGATCTCCTGAGTCTGGTGCGCGCCTCGACCGGCATCGAGCAATGGGTTGGAACCCTGGGAGGAGGGATCTGTGCAACCGGCGCCGAGTACTATGAGCAGCCCGCCGTTGCCTTGATGCTTGCCGAACTCGCGGAGGACGCCTTCCGGGTCTTCACTGTGCCGAACGGCGATATGACCCAGTTCGACGTCGTCAATGGCAGCTGGATCGCGGATCGGCAGCCTTTCATCGGGCTCGTGCATGGCGATCCCGCCCATGAGGCGATCGAAGACCTGGTTCGCGCGCTGGCGCAGAGCACCACGACGGGATTCCTGGTCGGGGGGCTTGGCAGTCCGCGGGGCGCGGGCCAAAGCATCGCCAATCGCAGCACTCAGGATCCGCTCTCCGGGGTGCTCTTCATGGACTCGGTTGCCATGACCACGGCGCTCACGCAGGGCTGCTCGCCCATGGGCCCAACCCGCGCCATCACCGACTGCCAACGCAACATCCTGATCGAAATCGATGATCGCTCGGCGCTGGAGGCCATGCGCGAAGATGTCGGCGAGGAGCTTGTCTCTGACTTACCGGGCTTGGCCGGAAAAGTCTTCGCCGGCCTGCCGATTCGCGGCTCGGATACGGGTGATTACATCGTCCGCAATCTGGTTGGCGTCGACCCCAGTCATGGCCTGCTCGCGATTGCGGAGTTGGTCGAGGCGGGACAGCAGATCGTCTTCTGCCGGCGTGACGCCGGCACGGCCGAGGAGGACTTGGATCGCATGCTCGCGGCGATCAAGCGGCGTCTATCAGGGCCGCCGCGCGGTGGAATCTACGTGTCCTGCCTGGGGCGCGGCGTGAACCTCTTCGGACCGGATGCGGCGGAACTCAAACAGATCCAGAGGACGCTGGGTGATTTTCCGCTGATCGGGTTCTACGCGAACGGCGAGATCTCGCAAGATCGGATCTATGGCTACACCGGGGTGCTGACGCTCTTCCTGTGATCGGCGACCTGACATTGCATGAGCCTGTGGGGCAGCGCTGCCCGCGATGCGTTGCCGTGGTCCGGAACCTCGTGGAGAGCTCCACCAGGAGCTTGAAGCATCCTGTTCATCCTGTCCAAGAAGCGGATGGCTGGAGCCGGTCTTCCTGGTCATCGCCTTAGCTGGCGAGTGCCACAATGAGGCTGTAGCAAAGCTGCGGGTCCTCCGACATTTCGACGAAGCTCAGGGTACGGGCGTGCCAGGCCTTGAAGTCGAAGCCCTGCTTCAGGTGGCTCATGTTGCGAAACCCCATGCTCCAGTCGAGGAAGGTGCGTCGATGGATGGGTCCCTCGTAGATCGTGCGGATCGAATGATGGCGCGGGTCCTTGGCGATCGACTCGGCAAGCTGCTGGACTTGCGGGCGACTACCTTCGAGGATCTGCATGAAGGAGCCGTTGAGATAGAGCAAGAAGCCCGTGATGCGCTGATCGCGGTTTTTGGAGCGCGAGCTTTGTAGCAATTCGCTGAGTGCCTGGTCGCTCATGGGCGCGGTCGCGACGCTGACGTAGAGCATGGTGTAAAGATCATCGTCGGCCTCTGCGGATCTGCTTGTGCTTTGTTCCGCGAGCAGCGCCTCGAGCTGCGCGGACGGCATCGGGCGATAGAAATGAAAGCCCTGGACGTAGTCGCAGCCGATATCGCGCAAGTAGCGAAACTGATCCTCGTTTTCCACACCTTCGGCGATGACCTTGAGCTGCATGGCGCGCGCCATGCTGCTGACCGCCGAGACGATGGCCTTGCTCTCTTGTCTCTTTTCGATTCCGTCCACGAACTCGCGGTCGATCTTGAGCGTGCTGACCGGCATCCGCAGGAGCTGGGAGAGGGATGAGTAGCCGGTGCCGAAGTCGTCCACGGCGACATGCAGGCCAAGATCCGCGAGCTGTTGCAGGACCCCGAGATTCTTGGCCACGTCGCTCATCAAAGACGTCTCGGTGAGTTCGAGCAGGATGCGGCTGGGATCGGCCCCCGTCTCTTCGAGGGCTGCCTCCACGCTCTGAACCAGGGTCTCGTCGTTGAGCTGCTGCGCAGACAGATTGACGCTGACATAGGGGGCCTGCTCGGCGTAGCGCGCGCGCCAGGCGGCCTCGGCGACACAGGCCTGTTCGAAGACCCATTTTCCGATTGGGATGATCGAGCCCGTCATCTCGGCGATGGGGATGAATCGGGCCGGCGGTATTTCGCCTTCCGGAGGGAACCAACGCAGCAGGAGTTCCGCGCCGCGGATGACTCCGCTCTCAGTGCTCAGGATGGGCTGGAAGCGTACCTGCAACTCGTTGCGCTGGATGGCGTGCCTGAGTCCATTGGTGATGTCCAGGCGCTCACGCACTTGGTGCTGGATCTCTTCGTTGAAGAAACGCCAGCCGTCACGGCCGTGCTCCTTGGCCTTATACATGGCCGCATCCGCGTTGCGCAGCAGGTCGTCCGCGCTGTGTGTCGTGCCATGCCCCATGGCCAGGCCGATGCTGGCGGTGGCGAAGAGCTGGTGCCCTTGCACCTCCAGGGGCATGCGCAGCATCTCATTGAGCCGCTTGGCCAAGGTGGTCAGAGCGCTTGGGGACTCGACCAGATCGCAGAGGATGACGAACTCGTCCCCACCGAGACGTCCTACGGTGTCCCCCGGGCGAACTTGATCCAAGAGCTTCCAGGCGATCGTCTTGAGCAGATCGTCTCCCGTGGCATGGCCATGGGTGTCATTGATGAGCTTGAAGCCATCCAGGTCGATGAAGAGCAGTGCGACGCCATGGCTTTGGCGCCTGGAGCGCAGCAGCGCACGGGCCAACTGCTCATAGATTAGCGTTCGGTTTGGCAACCCCGTGAGGGCATCGTGCGAGGCGTGCCAGATGAGTTCGTGCTCGGCGATCTTGCGCTCGGTAATATCGTTCAAGGTCGCAACCAAGACCCATGTGCCACCGACATGGATCTTGGAGATGGACACTTCCGCGGGGAAGGCGCTGCCGTCCTTGCGCAGCCCCATGACCTCGTTGCGCATCCCCATCGGGCGCTCCCTCACTGCGCCGCGCATGAAGCCGCTCACCTGATGCGCGTGCTGCTCGCGGTATTGAGGGGGCACCAAGGCATGCAGGCTGAGACCGATCAGTTCCGCTGGTTGGTAGCCGAACAGCTGATTAGCGCGCCGGTTTGCCTCAATGATGACGCCGTCGGCGTCCGATGCGAGGATCGCGACATCTGCCATCGCCAAGACATGGTGAGATGCGTCTCCCGGCTGGGGTAGGCGTGCGCGAGTGTCGGTGCAGGCGAGGGTGTATCCGGCGATCTCGCCACCTATGTGTCGCAATGGTTCGGCGACCACGGCCAGTCGTTTGAGCGTGCCGTCCGCGCGGCGCGCAGTCAGCGTTCCGCGCCATTCGGAGGCGCGCTCTAGTGTCGCAGGGATCTCCCCGAGGCGTGCTTCATCATCCCAAAGATCCTTGACGGCCAGTCCAATCAAGGGCGCGTCTTCTGGGAGCCTCCAGAGCCGTTGGAAGCTTGGATTGAAGAACTCGATCTTGCCCGCGGTGTCGATGCCGGCAACCGCGATCGCGAGATCCTGCTCGGCTGGGGTCTGGCTATCGGCCGTGCTGCTCTCCATGCCGGCGAGCGAGGGCAGGCAATAGCGGTAGCGCTCTGGGATCACGGGCTGGCGCGTGCCGAAGTGCTTGACCGTCTGGAAACTGCCGTCGAAGTTGCAGCGCGCCAGATAGTTGTTGACATGGGCATGATGCGTCAGCGTGTCCATGCGCACGTTGCCCTGCGGCGCCGCGATCTGGACCTGCTCCAAGCAGCGGACCAAGGTCTGCGGGTCCAGGGACTCAGCGGCCTTTGCGGCTTGCGCGAAGGCGTGAATGGCGACATAGGCGGCTTCACCGTGGCTCGTGACCACGGCCTTACCGCCGCACGAGGTGGCTGCCACCTCATCCAGCGCCTTGAGCGCGCTCAGAAAGCGCGCGTTGACGGCTGTCTCGACACTCATGAAGTAGGCGCCGCTGGCGTAGAGCCCCTCGCGGACCTCCGGGGGCAGCATGGCTGCGATGGCCTCGTCGAAATTGCACATGACCACGGACAGATGCTGCTTGAGGCCTAGTTGAGCGATGCGTTTGAGAAAGCGGATCTGCGCTTCGCCCTCGAAGAAGGGTAGGAGAATATCCGCTCCCGAGCATTGGATGCGCGCCAAGACCTGGTCGATCCGCTCGGATTCCGTGCCAACGGATTCCGTGCCCAGCACGTCGCCGCCTTGCGCTCTCAGTTGCTGCTCCGCCGTGGTCATGGCGACGCGCTCCCATTCCTGGCCGCTGCCGACGAAGAACATCTTGGCGCCGACGACCTTCGCCATGTGGCCGATCATGCGCTCGATCTGCTGGTTGGGTAGGGCCCCGAAGGAGAAGAAGGAGCGGCCGTAGAGGCTACCCTCGTAGAAGCTGCAGTTCAGATAGGGTCTCTCGCGCGGCTCCGTGATCTGGGTGACCACGGCGGCGCGAGTATTGGCAGGCAGATTTGCGACCAGGGCCGCGCAGCCGAGGTCGAGCAATCGCTGGGCGGTGTGGATGGCCGTTTCCGGAATTCCACCGTCGTCCGCGATGATGAGCTCCAGTTTCTTGCCGAGGACGCCGCCCAGGGCATTGATCTCATCGCAAGCGATCTGGCTCGCGCAGGACATTTCGGGCCCGTAGAGTCCTCCTAATCCAGAGAGTGGCGGCATGACGCCGATGCGGATCGGATTGCTGGAAGGCTGTGACATGGCAAATATATTCAAGGCAGGCGAGGGGAGGTGTCCTGGTGCGTCGACCGCGCCCTGGCGGCGTGGCATCCAGCAGAGGACGGCGACGGCGTGCCGGGGTTGCTGCTCGGCTGAGGAGATCGCGCTTCTTGCTTGCGCGGCCTTTTTCTCCGTGCGTGCATTCGGCCATCAGTCTCTTGCTGATGTGGTGATGTCTGAGCGTCCTAGCAGTTCATTGTATTGACCGCAAGACTTGCGGGCGACGTCTTGGCCTGGCATTTGGTGCGCCTCAATGCTGACGACGGTCCGCGAGCCCGGTGAGTTCCCAGAGGCGATCGAGTTCGGCGCGCAGGGAGGCGACTTCTGCCTCCAATGCCTCGATCCGCGGGCTCGCCTGCTTGCTGGAGACGGCACCCTCTGCTTGAGCTTGAGCCTCCAGATCGCTGAGGTCCGGTGCGCCGCAGAGCAGGTGCGCGAATCGCTGCTCGCGTTTGCCAGGCGAGCGCGGCAGCTCCATCACCAGCCTGTGCTCCCGGTCCATGAGGGCTTGGAGCGTCTTGGTGACCGCCTCGAGGCCGGGTAGATCGGCCATGCGGGCGCAGTTGGTTCTCAGCTCGCCTTGGGTCTGGGGGCCGCGCAGCATGAGCACGCAGAGAATGGCTTGCTCCTCACGGCTCAAGAAGAAGGTCCCCACGAGCTTGTGATCGTAGCGTTCGGTCCTTCCCGAAAAACTGGCATGCACCAGGCCCTTGCCCTGCAGCTGTCCGACGGCGTGTCCAACCTCGCCTGGCGAAAGGTTCATCACTGGGTGCCGCGCGCTCTTCTGATTGCAGGCGCTGACCAAGCCGTTGAGGGTCAAGGGATACTGATCTGGTGTCGTGCGCTGCTTCTCCATGAGGCAGCCGATCACGCGGGCCTCGACGGGGGTCAGTAAGGGCTCTGGCGCGGCGGTTTCGTGTTGGCTGGACATCGGGTTGAGCGGTTTCCTGCGAAGAGTGTGGTGGAACGATCAATCCGGGGGCCAAGGCGTGGTTGGCTGTTGCCTGGCCTCACCCTTTGTTTTACACAGTCGCTGCGTCCGCGTCTAGCGGTTGCTCGGTTGCTCGGGCGGCGCTTTGGAGACCCTTGGCCGCCGAGCGCAGACGGGTCATCACCGCGTTGCGACCAATCCCACCGAGCTGTTGGGAGAGTTCGCCGAGGGGACGGAGCTGGCGCGTCGCGGCAAGGAGGAGCTGGGCGCCATCCATCGCCAAATGCCCCTGGTCGATGGCGCGACCGAGATACCTGCGCGTGAGGTCCGCGAGCAGCGGCAGCGTGGCCTCGAGCGAGCGATGACCATCAACGAAACAGCTTAGCTCATAGCGCTGGGCCGCGGTTGGACGATCAGGGTGGTCTCGGTCAGGCGAGGGCAGCCGTATGGCGATGGCCACCGCGAGTTTGGGGTCGAGCGTACGCAGCGGTCCGGCCAGGAGCGCGGTCAGGCTGGAGGCGAGGCGTGCCTGAGCCAGCTTCACCAAGCAGGCGCCTGCTTGCGTCGTCCCAAGCAGGGCCACGACCGCGTGCTCGCCACTCGCGGCATTGCGGCTGCATCCAATCTGCACAGGGTGGTGCCCGCAGCGGTGCCAGAACCGAATCAGCGCTGGCGTTGCGCCGAAGCTCGCGCCCACGCAATCGATTGCTTCCGCCGCAGCGCGCTGTTGGATGGCGGCCAAGAGCCGTCGGCCCAGACCGCGACCCTGGGCCGCTGGGTGAATGGCGATGCGAATGACGCGCAGAAAGCTGTGGGCCGTGGCATCGGCGAGTCCGGCATGGGCCGAGAGCGTCTGCGGCAGCAGATGACCGCGCGGGCGCCGTTGTCCGCGGAAGATGGCATCGCGGAGTTCTGGCTGCGCGAAGCTGCCTTCCAGCGCCGCGAGCAGGGTTCCGACGACCTGGTTCTGATGCCGCAAGATCAGGATCCGGACATTGGGACCGTCGAGCAGCATGCGCAGATCCATGGGGCGGGTCTGGTAGTGGGCCAGGACCAGGAGTCCGAAGACCTGCCGCAGCATGGCTTCGTCTTGGGCCAAGGCGTCGCGGTCGAGTTCGATGCAGTCGCAGGCGTCCGCCGTTGTCGCAGCGACTCGATCCGCTGGCGCGGGAGAGGCATCGAGCAGCAGCGCCCTAAAGATGAGGGCTTCCAGCGGGTCGTCTCTGGCCCAGCGGACGGGCTGATCCAGCTCGAGCGCACGCCAGTCTGGGGTGACGCGCTCCAGGTGCTGGCGAAAGCGGAGGTCGAATCCCCGTCCGGTGCCCTCGTAGCCATGGACCGTGGTCGCGAAGACGATGCGGCCATAGTGCTCGACCAAGGTCTCCAGCAGCGGCGCCGGGATGCCGGCGGCCTCGTCGACCAGCAAGAGGTCCGCCTGGGGCCTGTCGCGCGCCGCGTCCGCAGGTGCCACGAAGGTGAGGCGCTTCCTGTTCTCGGCGTCGGGCGGGGCCAGGCTGTCCACGACGGCATGCGCATGGCGGAAGAGGCTGTCGACGGCGGCCCGGCTGGGGGCTGTCACCAGGATGTGCTTGCTGCTTCCGCGCAGCAGTCGCCCGGCCGCGATCCCCAGGGCGGCACTCTTGCCGCGCCCGCGGTGTGCCTTGATGACCAGGGGGCGGCGGGCGCGACCCCGGGCCGTCTTGATCACGGCCTCAACCGCCTGCGCTTGATCGGGGGTGCAGGGGGTGCTCAGCCGCTTGCCGGCGATTGATGCGGGTTCAGGGCGCTCTGGACTCGGCAACTTGAGCAGGGATGGGCCTGAGTCCTCCCATCGATGGCGCGGGTCAGCGGTGTTCTGATCGATATGGGTGCTCTGATCGATATGGGTGCTCGGATCGATATGGGTGCTCGGATCGATATGGGTGCTCGGATCGATATGAGTGTTCTGATCGAGATGAAGGAGTGCGTCATCGGCGCGTAGCACTCGGACCAACCTGGCGATGAAGCGCCCGGTCAACGCCTGCGCCGAATAGGGCCAGACGGCGATACGTTCGGCCTCTGGATCCGGGTGCGCCGGCCAGCGCTCGAGGGGGGGCGTCAGCAGCATCAGTACCCCGCCGCCGACGATGGCACCGCTTGCGGCACCGAGTCCGTCGGGGTCGAAACCACTGTGGGCGTCATAGACGAGGAGCTGGACATCAGATCCCAGCAGCTTGGCGGCAGACGTGAGCGGGAGGGTCCCTGCGATCTTGGCTGGCTGATTCGTCAGCCAGACCGGGCAGAACTCGGGGAGTGCGCCCAGAAGCTCGCGGGCGATCGCCTGGCTCCAGTCTTGCGCTCCGCTGACCAGGACGCAAAGTCGATGGTGCTGTCGCTGGGCCTCGCGCAGCCGCCATCTCAGAGCCTCGAGTGGCTGGGCCGGCCTCAAGGACCGCCATCCGCCGTCCGGGCGGGGCTCCTCGGCGTCTAGCGTCACTGCCCCATGGCGCCCGTTACGGGCACGAAGCGGACCGGCAGCAGATTCTCGCGGACCAGGGCGCCGTGCTCGTCCTTGGAGAAGAGCGCAAGCTGCTGAATCCTGTCCGGCGCACCCATGGGGATGACGAGACGGCCGTCGGCGGCCAGTTGATCGACCAATGGCTGCGGGATGCGCGGCGCCGCCGCAGTGACGATGATGCCGTCGAAGGGTGCTGCCTCGGGCCAACCTTGCCAGCCGTCGCCGGAGCGCACATGGACCCGGTCGTAGCCTAGCGAAGCCAGCGTCTTGGACGCCTGCTCGGCAAGCTCAGGGACGATCTCGACCGTATAGACCTCGACGCCCATGGCGGCGAGGATCGCGGCCTGATAACCGGACCCCGTTCCCAGCTCGAAGACCTTGTCCCCCGGCCCGACGCCGAGCAGCTGGCTCATGATGGCCACGATGTATGGCTGCGAGATCGTCTGACCACTGCCGATTGGCAGGGGCGAATTGAGATAGGCGAGGTCTCGCCTGGGCGCTGGAACGAAGGCATGGCGCTCGACCTTCAGGAGCGCTGCCTCTACTGCCGGACTCAGGCGCGCGAAGCCAAGCTCGCCTGCGGTCGCAAGGACCTCGGCTTGGATTTGACCAATGAGTCGCTTGCGCTCCTCACTCATCTCCGCGGCCAGGGCAGAGGTGGCGAGCACAAGGCCGATCCAAGCGGACAGCATGCCAAGGTTGCGCATGGCGGGGAGAGATCTCAGGGGCATGGGGCTGAGCCTCATTGGCCGAAAGATGCGTCACGAGTGACCTACTTGAAGAGGTCTTCGGCGGCTTGTTGCAGCAAATCCGCCTTGGGTGCGCCTGATCCCTGTTCCGCGGCCGGGCTGGTTGGCTCGAACAGTTCGCAGAAGTTGGCAGCCGTCTTGTCGAGCACCCGCTCGACCATGGGCTCCACGCACGCGTTGGGTCGCCCAGGCGCGTAGTGACGACAATTACGACAGCAGCGTGTCGACTTGCCGCAGCCGATGCAATTGGTCTCACGACCGTAATCCAGTTTGCCGAGCGCTTGCCCGCAGTTCCAGCAATGGCCAATGACCTCGTCAGACATCAGGAAGCTCCGCAGCTAAGAAAGTGTCCATCAATTGTTTCCCGATGCGAGCGATGCCGCCCGAAATCCCCCCTAGCCCCCCTTTGCGAAAGGGGGGAAGTTGTTGATGGACGCTTTCTAAGGCCTAAGTCGGACAGGCTCCTAGGGTAGCAGCCCTGCGTTCGAGCCTAGCGAGGCTTCCTGCCGATACCGCGCTCGCGGGCGAAGTCGAGCATCCGTTGGATGGGTAGAACGGCGCGCTCCCGCACCCCAGGATCGATCTGAATCTCTTGGTCTCCCGTCTGCAGCACCTTCTCCAGATTCTGCAGTGCGTTCATGGCCATCCAGGGGCAGTGTGCGCAGCTCTCGCAGGTTGCGCCTTCGCCCGCCGTGGGTGCCGGAATCAACTTCTTGTGCGGCGCTAGCTGATGCATCTTCCAGAAGATGCCCGCGTCCGTAGCGACGATGAACTCCGGATTCGGCATCTCGGCGACCGCCTTGATGAGCTGAGTCGTCGAGCCGACGACATCCGCCTGGTCGACGACCTCGTCGGGCGACTCGGGATGGACGAGTACGGCGGCGTCCGGGTGGAGCTTGCGCACCCGCTCGAGCGCGAACGACTTGAACTCCTCATGGACCACGCAGGCGCCGTCCCATAGGAGCATGTCGGCGCCGGTCATGCGCTCAACATAGTGCCCGAGGTGCTTGTCCGGTGCCCAGAGGATCTTCTCACCCTTGGCGGCAAGGTGCTCGACGATGGGGAGGGCGATGCTCGATGTCACCACCCAGTCCGACCTGGCCTTGACCTCTGCGCTGGTATTGGCGTAGACCACGACGCTGTGATCCGGGTGGGCGTCGCAGAAGGCCGTGAAGGCGGCGGCGGGACAGCCCTCGTCGAGCGAACAGGTCGCGCCGAGGTCGGGCATGAGGACGCGCTTTTCCGGGTTGAGGATCTTGGCCGTCTCGCCCATGAAGCGCACGCCGCAGACCACGAGTGTGTCGGCACTGCTCTCCGTCCCGTACCGCGCCATTTCAAGCGAATCCGCGACATAGCCGCCCGTCTCCTCGGCGAGTGCTTGTAGATCGGCGTCCGTGTAGTAGTGCGCGACCAGGACGGCATTCTGGGCGGTCAGCAGATCGCGGATGCGTTCCTTGAGCGCAGCTTTCTCGTCCGCGGTGAGCGCCGGCCACTGGGGATGCGGGGGCACCTTCACGCTTGGCGACTGAGGGACGGATTCAGTGGGACCCGCGTGGGGCGACTTTGCCATGGTCGTGCTCCGCATCATCATCGACGGATAATCTCGCCCGCTGCTGAATGCGGGGCTCGGCCGTTCTGGGGCGCCGAGCCCCAAGCGAGCATCGGCAGCACGGGCGAGGGTGCATTTCCAAATACAGGGAAACGCATCTTTTCCTCTCTATCATGGCCGCTCGAGCGCCGCAGGAGGGATCAGCTGGTCTCGGATGCCAGATCGGTCTTGGGGACCTGAGTATCCTGAGTATCCGCCGAGCTGGTCCGGTTCGCGGGCTGCAAGATCCCGTTGCTAATGCCTCTCGGGTTGGTGAAACGTTCATTGAGCGTCTGGATGTAGGTCTCGCAGCCCTGCAGCACTTCGTCGATCTCTGCGCGCGCTTGGCCGTTCCATCCGAATGGTCGACCGAGCAGGACAGTGCGCCAAACCCCCGTGTTCTGCTTGAAGCAGGACAGCACATTGCCTGCCGGCTCGGCCTTGTCAACCTGCTTGCGCAGCCAAGGCATGACGCTGAGGGCAGCGACCTTGCGTACCCCGAAATGGATGGCGAGGACGAGCAGAATGACCAAGCCTCCGAGACTGTGTAGGCCCCAGGAAATGGATTTAACGACATCCAGCCAGGCGGCGTGATAGCTTAGCCCCTCCCACTGACCGAGCTGGAAGCTTCCCGCGAGGATGCCGATGGCGACGGCGCTGAAGATGAGGGTTTCAGCGATCAGCGTGCGACGGCGCCAGCGCTGCAGGGCCCCTTCCAGCAGCGGGATGGTCGTGCGATGAAAGTCCGTGGCGCACTTTCGCAGTGCGGCGATGATGCGGTAAGCACGTTCGACCTCGACTTGCTCCATACGCCGATAGATTTCCCCGAGGTCTTCGTCTCGCTTCTTCTCGAAGCGCTGACGGCGCTGCTCATCGGCAATTTGGGTCGATACAGCAGGACAGTAAATGGTGAAGAAGCGCCCCGCGGTCAGTCCGGCCTCGCCCATGGCTCGCACCCAAGCGGCAACGACGTCTTCCGGGTTGTCCTCCGCCGCCGCCGTGTCCAGCTGGTTGAGGATGTAGAGGAACTTCCCGGAATCGGAGCGCTTGATGGTGTCCGAGACGAGGTGCTTAAGGGTATCGCGCATGGCGCCAGGCTCGGGATGGCGTGCGTCGAAGAAGACCAGCACCAAGTCGGAGAGACCGATCATATGATCTGTAATGCGCAGCACGGCCGTGCGTTGGGCGTCCGCGTCGAACCCCGGGGAGTCGATGACGATCTTGCCGCGCAGCAGCTCGCTCTTGCAGGTCTTGAGCTGCAGATAGGCATCGATGCGGCTACCTTCGCCTTGGGCGACCTCCTCGATGTCTTGCGACATGCGAAAGAAGGGGAAGCGGGGATCGGAGTCCAGTGAAACGCCTGGAAGGGTGCGGCTCATTTCCTCCGGGCTGTAGACGATCACCGTGAAGCGGTCGTCGACGGCTTGATTGCCGGTCCGTTGGAGCTTGCTGCCGAGATAGTGATTGATGAAAGTCGATTTGCCGGCTGAGAAGGTTCCGAGAACCGAGATCAGCGGCCACCAGGGGATCTGGGTAGCGAACGACTGGTTTGGCTCGAGGAGTGCCATGCGGTAGGCAACCCGGTCAACGGCACGGAAGCTCTGCACGGCGCTGAGGAGGACGGGGTTTTCCTGCTCTAGGTGTGATTCCAAATCCTTGAGACGCTGCTGGAGGGCGTCGGCCGTAGACGTCATGGGGTAGAAACCTCGATTTTCTTGGCTGTCCGCGCGCTGGTGGCAAGGGCTGGCTTGGCGGATCCGCCGGTATCATGATCGGCTGGGTGCTCGCAGGCTGTCAGAGCCTAGGCATCAGCGGACCGCGATGTTACACCGATCTCGACGATGAACGATAGTCAACTGTCTTGCAGACCAAAATTTCAGCGCGGAATTGCGGGCTTGGCGCCCATGCGGCGCGCGACTCGGCTTGAATGTCGAGCTTTGCTGAATGCATACTGCACTACTGCATGGCGCGGTTTGCTGCTGGGTTATGCGCCTTTGAAGGATCTCGCGTGTGTGCGATCCGGCAGCACTGGATGCGCGCATCGCCTTACCTCGTTCGTGACGTGAACAACTTAAGAGGCTATCTGAACAAAGCTCGTAGGGGCGACTTCAGTCGCCCTTGGCACTGGCGGGAGGGCGAATGAATTCGCTACAGCTCGGGCGATTGCAATAGTCAGACAGCCTCTAAGGGCTGGCATGGTCTCTGAGTTGAGTTTGGATGCCAACAGTCCGAGTAGTCGACCCGAGCGCGATCCACCTTGTCGGGCGACGTTCTCCATTGAATAGCGTTTGGTGTGTAATCCGATGGGAACAAAGATGAAAAGCGCTTCTGCTGCGTGCATGCTCGCCTTGGCCGTCGCCGCGGCGCTGCCGGGGGTTGCCCTAGCGGGTGCGGGTGAGTCCTTCGTTGTCCAGCAGGCGCAGGGGGCCCCGACGGTCTCCCTTGGCGGTACTGTGGTCCCCTATAAAGAGGTAACGCTTGCCGCACAGCTCCCAGGCCGGGTGACCTACCTTGCCGGGCGTGAGGGTGACGCTTTCGACGAAGACAAGCTACTGGTCGCCATTGGCGACGAGGAACTCGTTGCCAAACGCCGTGCCATGCTGGCCCAGATGGCATCGGCAGACG
Source organism: Thiorhodococcus mannitoliphagus (assembly GCF_010915725.1). Taxonomy (GTDB): domain Bacteria; phylum Pseudomonadota; class Gammaproteobacteria; order Chromatiales; family Chromatiaceae; genus Thiorhodococcus; species Thiorhodococcus mannitoliphagus. Next base: position 11,914 of record NZ_JAAIJR010000032.1, on the reverse strand, counting down.
CTCAGCTGCGTAATGCCGGCGTTCAATATACTCGCGAACTCTATTCGCCACGCTCGCGCAATGCCCCCGGCGGCATGGGGTTGCCGAACCTTTTCGACCAAATGTTCACGCGCCCAGTCGAGAGCTTCATTGGCGAGCGTGATCGGGGCGCGGAGTTCTCGGCGGACGTCTACGCCTCCGGCGTTCAGATCCAAGAGGCGCAAAGCGGCATGATGCGGCTCCAGGCTGAGCTTCAGGCGCTCGATTCCAAGATCCGCGATGCACGCAGCATCGCGCCCTTCGATGGCGTCATCGTGAAGAAGTTCGTTGAGGTGGGGGACACGGTGCAGCCCGGTCAACCGCTCCTCAACTACGCCGACGTCGGCTATCTCCAGGTCGAGGTGGATGTGCCCGCGCGGCTCAGACCAGGACTTCGCGAGGGGCAGATGCTGCAAGCGGAGATCGATCCCGCCAACCGCCGCGTACCCATTAGAGTCGCGCAGATCTTTCCGATGGCGGACCCGCAACGGCATACGGTCAAGATCAAGTTCGATCTGCCGCAGGGGGTTTCCGAGCCTGGCATGTATGCGAAGGTCTTGGTCCCGGACTTCAATGCCCCGGCGCGTTCTAGCCCAGTCATTCCGAAGAGCGCCGTGCGCTACAACGGCAGCTTGCCTGGCGTCTACGTGCTGACCGAGAGCGGAGAGCCACAGCTTCGCCTCATTCGGGTGGGCGAGGCGCTCGATGGCGGCTTCATCAGTGTCCTGAGCGGGCTCAGGCCTGGCGAGCGGATACTCTCCGATCCCGGTCCGAGGGTGACCGCTGGATGGGCAAAGGGCGTTTCCCCCGACCGCTAGCGCGCCCTCCTGGTCGTGTCATGTGCCCTTTGCGGCGCTCTGGAGCAGGCCTTGAAAAATCTGGATCCGATATGAGCCAAGACCTCCCCTCGAATGCTGAGAACGACCCGACGCCTCCCCTGAGTGAAGAGAATCTCGGGATTGCCGGCCGTACGGCCAAGATCTTCATTCGCTCCCCGCTTTCGCCGCTGTTCTACTTTGCGATGCTGATGATGGGGCTCTTGGGTCTCTTCCTGACGCCGCGTCAGGAGGATCCGCAGATCTCCGTGCCCATGATCGACATCATGGTGCAGTATCCCGGGGCCTCCGCGCAGCAAGTCGCCAATCTCGCAATACAGCCGCTCGAACGGATCATGAGCGAGATCCCCGGCATCAAGCATGTCTACTCCGCCTCGGAGCGTGGTCAGGGCCTTGTCACCCTCGAATTCGAGGTTGGCGAGGAAATGGGCCCCTCGCTGGTCAAGGTCAACGACAAGCTCGCCTCGAACATGGACAAGATCCCGCCCGGGGTCATGCCGCCTTTGGTCAAGAGCAAAGGCATCGACGACGTCCCTATCGTCACCCTGACACTCTGGTCGAAAGACCTGGATAGCGACGGCGTGCCCGATGTCGACGATGCGCAGCTGAGGCTGCTCGCGCAAGACGTCTTGCAGGCGCTCAAGCAAGTCAAGAACACGGGCAACGCCTTCGTCGTCGGCGGCCGGCGTGAGCAGGTCACGATCGACGTTTCGCCCGAGCGACTCGCCGGCTACCGCATTAGCCTCGATCAGGTCGCCCAGACGCTCAAGGGGGCCAATGCCGAACAGACGGCGGGTGGTGTCGAGGTCAGCGGATCGCGCTTCTCCGTGACGACCGGCGCCTTCCTCACCGGCGTGGAGGACATCAGCCGTCTCGTGGTCGGGACCCACAATGACGTGCCTGTCTACATGCACGACGTGGCGCGCGTGACCTTGGGGCCGGAGGCGGATACCTCCCAGATGGTCAGCTACTATACGGGGTCCGGCGCGGCGATCGAGGAGCGTGCCGATGGGCGACCCGCGGTCACCATCGCGGTCGCCAAGAAGGAACTGACCAATGGCGTCACGGTGGCGAACGCGATCATCGAGCAGGTCGCGGAGCTGCGCGGGTCGCGCATCCCGGAGAACGTCGAGGTCAGTGTCACGCGTAACTACGGCCAGACCGCAGATGACAAGGTCGATGAGCTGATCTTCAAGCTGATCGTGGCGACCTTCTTCGTCTTCGTGCTGGTGCTGGTGGCCTTCCGCGCACTCAAGCCAGCCCTGGTCGTCATGCTGGTGATCCCGGTCGTGCTCTTCATGACGGTGTTCGTCGCCTGGATCTGGGGGATGACCATTGACCGGGTGAGCCTCTTCGCGCTCATCTTCTCCATCGGCATCCTGGTCGACGACGCCATCGTGGTGGTGGAGAACATCTATCGCCGCTGGCTCGAAGAGGGCCGGACGGACGATGACACAGCGGTCGATGCGGTGCGTGAAGTCGGCAATCCGACCATCCTCGCGACCTTCACCGTCATCGCCGCGCTGTTGCCGATGGGTTTTGTCAGCGGGATGATGGGACCCTACATGGAGCCGATTCCAAAGCTCGGCTCCGTCGCCATGTTCATCTCGCTGTTCGCCGCCTTCGTCTTCACGCCTTACCTCGCGATCTCCAAGGTTCTGCGCCCTTCCATGCGCTATTTGAATGCGGCCGAGAAGCGCGAGCATCGCGGCGCGGAGCGTCTCGAGCGCTTCTTTCGGAGGATTCTGACGCCGCTGATGGAGGATCCGCGTAAGCGCCGTCGCTTCCGGCTGGCGCTTTGGGGCACTTTCCTCTTCACCTGCTCCTTCTTCTACTTCCATTGGGTGGCGGTCAAGATGCTGCCGCTCGACAACAAGCCGGAGTTCTCGGTCGTCATCGACATGCCCGAGGGCACGGCCTTGCCGGTGACGGCTAATCTCGCCCACCTCATGGCGGAGCGCCTCAAGACCATCGACGAGGTCACGGCCATTCAGCTCTACGCGGGCACCGCGCGCCCCTTCGACTTCAACGGCATGGTGCGCCATTATTATCTGCGCTCCGAACCCTGGCAGGCGGAGTTGCAAGTCCAACTGAAGGACAAGACGGAGCGCGCTCGCAGCAGTCATGAGATTGCCGTTGAGGCGCGCGCCTTGCTGAAGGACCTCGAGCAGAGCAAGGACGCGCGCATCGCCGTCGTCGAGATGCCGCCAGGTCCGCCCGTGCTCCAGTCCGTGGTTGCCGAGATCTACGGGCCGAACGCCGAGATGCGCCGCGAGTTTGCGCGCGATGTCACCGAGATCTTCGAGGAGGCCGAGAGCGCGCGGGACGTCGACAACTATCTGCGCGATCCCTATGACTATTGGCGCTTCAACGTCGATACGGAGAAGGCCGTTCGGCGCGGTATTTCCGTCGACACCATCAATCGCAATCTTTCGATGGCGCTGGGCGGCACTCCGCTCGGTGACATCAAACAGCAATCCGGACGCCAAAGCGGCCACGAGCCCATCCAAATTGTGTTGCAGGTGCCGCTCGCCGAGCGCTCACAGATCCAGCGCTTGGGTGATCTGCCCGTGCAATCGACATTCGGCTACACGGTGCCGCTCAGTGAGCTTGGCGAGTTCAAGCGCGCGCCTGAGGAAGACATCATCTTCCACAAGGATCTGCGCCCCGTGGAGTACGTGGTGTCGGATGTTGGTGGGCGGCTCGCGGCGCCTGTCTACGCCATGTTCCAGATCCAGGACTTGATGGCGGAAAAGGACTATGTCGCCCCGGACGGGTCGCGGCCCGCAGAGGGCGGCGGATTCAGCGATGCCTTCAACTGGCTCGGACCGCCGGCAGATGACAACAGGCTTGCCTGGGAGTGGGGCGGCGAGTGGACCGTGACCTATGAGACCTTCCGGGACATGGGTGCGGCCTTTATCGTCGCCCTGCTGCTCATCTACATCCTGGTGGTGTGGGAGTTCGGCAATTTCCGGATACCCCTGGTCATCATGGCCCCGATCCCGCTGACGCTGCTGGGGATCATTCCCGCGCATGCATTCATGTTCGCCCTTGGCATGGGCGGCGAGTTTACTGCGACTTCGATGATCGGCTGGATCGCGCTCGCGGGCATCATCGTCCGTAATTCGATCCTGCTAGTGGACTTTGCCATTCACGAGATCCAGAAGGGCGTCCCCGTTGCGGAGTCGATGATTCGATCCTGCAAGATTCGGACGCGCCCCATTCTGATTACCGCGCTCGCCTTGGTGGCCGGGTCCAGCGTCATCATCACGGATCCGATTTTCCAAGGGATGGCGATCTCTCTGCTCTCCGGTGTGCTGGTCTCGACCATGCTGACCCTGATCGTTATCCCGCTCGGCTGTGTCGCCGCGAAGGAAGATATGTGCAAGGTCGCTGCGGCCGGCATGCCTGCGGGCGGGGATATTCCCTGTCGGCTTGAGGTGGAGGAAGCCGGTAGTAAGGGCGCTACAGAGAAAAAGGCCAGCGGTTTGGGTTACCGTGTGTGGGGCATGGTCGTCGAAGTCTTCGTCCTGTCCTTCTATGCCGTGCGGGGGATCTTTCTGCTGCTCTTCGACTTGCTGAAGGGGCTGAAGAAGACCAAGAAACCAGCCAAGACGGGTCAGCGGCCGGTTGCGATGTCGGCCAATCAGGCGGTGGCGGAGGCGCGTCCGCAAGAGAGTTCCAAGCCGCCCGAGGCGCCCCAGGTTGAGCCTGCCCCGCAGGCGGCGAAGTCCCCAGCCCCTTCAACGCGCAAGACGGCGTCGAAAAAGGCGACCACCAAGAAGACGACGACCAAGAAGACAGCCACGAAGAAGAAGGCGGTCAGGTCGAGCGAGAGTGCATCACGCGCGCAATCGTCGCAGCCTGCTGCGAAGAAGGCGGCGCGGAGGGGGATTCGCCTAAAGGGGGTGGATGATGGCTCGGATACAGGGAGTGATGAGTCCTGAGATGCTTCGCCTCTGAGGGCACGCCTTGTCTGGCTGAAAGGCCTGGGGCCCATCCGAGGCGGCGATGGTGTGTTTTGATGCGCGGAGTTCGGCCGACCTCCCTCCAGTCTCTGTTCACAAGGTTTTGCCGGTGCTCTTGGCTTGGCAAAGCAAGCCTGGTGCTCTTGATCAATGGCGTGCTGGTGTCGACTCTAGAGGCCCAATGGGGCAGTGAGGCTGGCTGGCGTCCGCCGGATGATTCGGCCCAGACCTGGCGCTTCGGGCCTGAAGAGGCGCCTTATGACCCAAGTGCCCGGTCGTTTGCGTCAGGTGGCTACGGCGGGGAGGCGACCGACTGGCGGGATGGACGAGGCGACCTCTATTCGGTGCCGGATGAGCGGGCGTCTTCCGAGCGGCGCTTTGGTCAGCCCAGATCGCCGTACGAGGCGGGTTTTGAGCGGCCAGCCCCGAGCCGCTATCAGGACTGGTCAGGCGGTGCCTATGGTGATCCTAGGGAGGCTTTCGGGAAGCAGGGGTTTGGCTCGAATCAGGGTCCGGAGATCGAACTGGATCTGAGCCGAACGCCGAGCTATGGCGGGATCAATCAGCCTGAGCGAAAGGATTCCCGGTTTCGGTTCCGTGGCGATCCCTCTCTGCCTGCGGCCAGGTCGCGCGGCGCGCCTTGGGGTGATCAATATCGCTTTCGGCCGCTGGCGCCGAACGAGCAGCAGGCCGTCGAGTCCGAGACACATTGGCGGCCTTGGAAAGAGGAGTCTCAGGATCTCCCACAAGAGCCGCAGTGGACGCCGAATCTCTTCGACTCCATGTCTGGCGCGGTTGGGTCGCCGCCAAATCAATATTCCCCGTGGCGATCCCGTTAAGATTGCAGATGTGGCGTCGCGGCGCCGCGCCGCCGGATGCACCTCATTGGCACCAGCGAGATGGAAGAATCCAAGCGAACATCCACCACAAAGAGACGACACGAGGGGAATCCTTAGCATGAGAATCCATAAGCGACTGCAGTTGGCGGCTGTTTTGGGCGCGGCCTTGACGGTTTCGGCGCAGGCGGAGATCGCCGGTGTGGAGTTTTCGGCGGACATGGTCAGCCGAGGACCTGATGGCGAGTCGACCACGGGCAAGATGTTCGTCGGTGATGACCGCATGCGGGTGGAAATGTCGCAGCAAGGTCTCGAGATGGTCCGCATTACTGACCAGGAAAAGGGGATGGAGTGGATTCTCTTTCCGGAGCAGAAGGGTTACATGGAGCGCCCCATTCCCGCGGACTCGAAGACTGAGGCTCCCATGTCGCCGCCTTCAGCGGAAACAAGTCCCTGCGAAGGCGTGCCTGGCCTCACTTGTCGCAAGGTGGGGCAGGAAGAGGTGGCTGGCCGGCCGGCGATCAAGTGGGAAATGGTGGTTGAGCGTGATGGTCAGAGCGCAACCGGGGTGCAATGGATCGATGTGGAGCGCGGCTTGCCGCTCAAGTATCAGATGCCGAATGGTCAAGCGATGGAGTTGGCGATGCTGGGCTCGGAGACCATCGGCGGTCGATCTGTGGAAAAGTGGCAGATGACGACCACTGTGCCCGACAAGCAGCCGGTTCAGACCTTCCAGTGGTACGACCCTGAGCTGAAGCTGTCGGTACGTGAGGAGTTTCCCGGTGGCTTTGTGCGCGAGCTGGACAATATCCAGATCGGAAGTCAGCCCGACGGCCTGTTCCAAGTGCCGGCGGACTACACCAAGATGGAGCAGCCGCCGCAGCGCTAGCGATTGGCGCGCGGCCTCGCCCCGGCGCTTCGCCTGCCGTGGATCGATTTTGAGTGCCCGGTCCGGCAGGCGGCTGGCGCAATGTGTCTAATTTCGCGCTGGGAGCGCCGCGCCATTATCGGGCTGCTGACATGGCACGGCGATCTGCACTTGGGACGATTCGCAACTTGATGGAAAGCGCAAGATGATCACGATCATTGCCAGTCTCAAGGGCGGCTCGGGAAAGAGCACCCTGACGTTCAACCTGGCGGTCTGGCTCGCGATGGCCGAGGCTCGGGTCTTGCTCGTCGATGCGGATCCGCAGGCTACGTTGACGGATGTCGTTGAGGTCCGCAAAGAGGAGCGCTTCAATCCGATTCTTGAAGTGAAAGACAAGGCTGCCTTGACGCAGGAAAGGCTGCGGGACGCCGATGAGACCCTGGTCGATGTCGGCACCGCCGATATGGAGAGCTTGAGGCACGCCATCTCGCTCTGCGATCGCGTCGTCGTGCCGGTGCCGCCCTCTCAGGCCGATATCTGGTCGACGCAGCGCTTCATTAAGATGATCTCGGCGATCGAGCGGGATTCGCCGCCGGAGATCGTCGGTTTGATCAACCGTGGCGATACGCACCATGCGGTTCAGGAAACCAACGAGGCCGCGGCGGCACTGGTGTCACTGCCGGTTCTCAGATTCATCAAGCCGAGATTGTGTCAGCGGACGGTCTTTCGGCGCTCCTTCAGTGAGGGGCTGGCCGTGTTCGAGCTGGAGCCTCGCGGTAAGGCGGCACGTGAATTCCTGGCCCTTACGGCGGCGCTCTACCCCCACCTCGTTGGCTAACCGACGCGGTGCCGGCAAGGCGTCCAACTTTACTTCAGCTGCCTGGATCTCAGACGATGCCATAGCGTCCAACTTTCTTGATCGGCTTGACCATTCTGTTAAGCTCCGAGGCAACATCAGTCGCTTGGTCGTTTCGTCCAGCTGTACTGACAGACGAATCCAACGATGAAACGCAGACACGATCATGGCGGACAATGAGAATCTGACCTCTGGGGGAGCGCCTCGAGGTCGCCCGGAGGACGATTCTTCGAGCATCGAAGCTGCGGATTCACAGGTCAATGCCTATGCGATTGATCGCCTGTCCCAGGCGTTTGAGACCAGCGCCAAGCGCTGGGAGTTGATCGTCTACCCCAGCCTGTTCGCCTTCATCATCCTTGCCGCCTACGGGTTTTATCTCGTCTTCAGTCTCGCCAAAGACGTCCACTATCTCGCCATCAGCGTGGATACCAACATGACTGTCATGGCGAGCAACATGCAATCGATCTCTGACAACATTTCGCAAATGAGTTCCAACGTCAGGACCATGACCGTCAGCGTCAATTCCATGGCCCGCGACGTCAATGCCTTAGAGCCGATGTTGGTGAGCATTCAGGACATGGATCGCGCGATGCAGAATATGACGCTTTCGACATCCTCAATGCGGCATGACATGGCCGTGATGAATCAGAACATTGGCCGTCCCATGCAGTTCATGAACTGGTTCATGCCTTGGTAGCCGCTTACCTCGAAGCCAGATGCCGTCGGGGCAGACGGCCGGGTCGGCTGCCACTTTATGTCCGCTGAGATCATATGTCCGTCGAGATTAATGGAGCGTCCCAGGCCGTTCGGCTGATCGTCGCCATCTCCTCCCGCGCCCTGTTCGATTTGACCGAGTCCCACCGCATCTTCGAGACTGAGGGCGTCCAGGCCTATTACGAATATCAGGTAGCGCACGAGGCCGAGATCCTCGAGCCCGGCGTTGCCTTCCCGCTTGTCCGCAAGCTGATGAGTCTGAACGACTCGCTTGGAGACCGAGGGCGGGTCGAGGTCATCCTGCTGTCGCGCAACAGCTCGGACACCGGGCTCAGGGTGCTCACCTCGGCGCACCATCATGGACTGGACATCTCGCGAGCCGCATTTACCGGTGGGACGAGTCCTTACCGCTACGTCTCGGCCTTTGGGGCGCACCTCTTTCTGTCCGCGGATCCTGATGACGTTCGTCTGGCTCTCGCCGCTGGTTGTGCGGCGGCGACGGTGCTGCCGTCGTCTGCCGCCGCTGCTGAGCATGACGACGACCAACTGCGGATCGCCTTCGATGGCGATGCCGTGCTCTTCTCCGACGAGGCCGAGCGACTCTACCGTGAGCAGGGGCTTGCGGTCTTCAATGAGCGTGAATCGGCTGCGGCGCACGAGCCCTTGCCCGACGGCCCATTCAAGGGGTTGCTGGCCGCAATCCACCAGCTCCAGACACTCTTTCCGGTCGACGCCTCGCCGCTGCGCACAGCGCTGGTGACAGCGCGTGGCGCACCTTCGCACGAGCGCGTCATCAGAACGCTCCGAGCCTGGGGTATCCGCATTGACGAGGCCTTGTTCCTTGGGGGGCTGAGTAAGGCGCGCTTCCTCGCCGCATTCGATGCGGACATCTTCTTCGATGACCAAACTCACCACTGCGAGGCCGCCCGCCTGCACGTTGCAACTGGGCATGTGCCTCATGGTGTCGCGAACCTCTAGCCTCTCGCTGCGGGAGAGGCGCCGCTCCCATCGGCTGCGCGGTCGGGCCAAGGTGATGATCGAGACCGAATTTCGCCTGAGCGCGCGCTGCACACCTCAGTCGTGCAGCCTCCCAACAAGTTATTCTGTGGCTGAACCGCACTCATCGACGAGCCTGGAAAAAGACGGACTTGGATGGTGTAATTCCACAACTTTGACCCTGGTGAATTGAGGTAAATGGACGATGTGTTCGGAGATCAAGCGTGGACGTCGATTTGAGTCGTGTTTCTTTACTCGATTGAGCCTGGTCGCGGTTCTGGCGCTTCTGGTGTCAGTCATGACGGGCTGTGAGAGTTTGAATCTTGTCGACAGCGGCGAAGCCAATCCGGGGCAGTCCGAGGTTGTCGCAAGTCCAGTCGCGACGACCAATGTCGGTATGGGCGAGGGTGTCGCTCCCGAAAGCTACCGGCTGAGGCCGGGGGACGTTGTCGCCGTGTCGGTCTGGCAGGAGCCGGGCTTGGAGCAGCTTGTCCTGGTGCGTCCAGACGGCGGCATTTCCTTTCCCTTGGCGGGCGATTTGAACGCTGCTGGACTCACGGTTGGTGAACTCTCCGGCACCTTGAGGGATCGGCTCAAGAAATACATCTCCGATCCCGTCGTCACCGTGACGCTTCAAGAGATACCGGGAAACCGCATCTATGTCATCGGTCGGGTCAGCAAGCCCGGAGACTTCCCCCTTGTGACGCGAGGTGTCACGGTCATGCAGGCGCTTGCGGTGGCGGGTGGGCTGACCCCCTTTGCAGATGCGAGCGAGATCAAGATATTGCGGAAGGTCGATGGTAAGGAGCGCTCGATACCTTTCGATTACAAAAAGGTGCATAGGGGCCAAGCACTGGAGCAGAACATCGAGCTCCAAGCCGGGGATGTCATTGTCGTCCCCTAGCGAGGCTTCGCCTCAGACCGACGAGTCATGCCATCGGGATCGCTATCGGAATCGGGATCGCTATCGTCGGTTCGATACCCATGCCGACGGCCTTGTATGGTCGGACGCTTCATCGAAATTTGACTCATCTGCAAGCATTTTGCGGCCTCAAGGATTCTAGGGAGGCAGCGCTCGCATGCCGCGTGGGACCAATCGGCTTGCAAAGCAGCCTGCCGAGTTCCTTTCAGTCTCGGCAGGGTCGGCTTTGCGAGACCATTGTTCAGTTTGGGTGACGCGGTGAGGGGCCTAGAAGACATTCGCGTTGCCCAGGCTAAGGGAGGCGCTAGCGCCGTAACAAGAGGATATTGGCGAGTCAGTCATGGGAATGAATGCTGTAGTAACTCCTAAGGGGTGCCTGCGCTGGTGCTCGATGCTCGGCTTCTTGATGCCGATGTCGACCCTGGTCTACGCCGAGCAATGGTACCTGGAGCCGCAGGCCTCGCTGGAAGTCCGTTACGATGACAATGTGCGCTTGAGCGTTGTGGATCCCATCAGCTCTTCGAGTGGGATCGCGACCGCCGAAGTCGAGGCCGGTCGTCGATCCGAGGTCTCCGAGATCGGCCTGCGTGGGGAGGTTGTTGCGCGCAGCTACGCGGAGGCGTCCGATCTCGATCAGACGGACGCAGCGCTGGGTTTCACCAGCGCATATCAGTGGGGCCTAAGTCGTCTCGGGCTGGATGCGAGCTTCGACTATGATTCGACCTTGACCAGTGAGGTCGCGACCTCAGGTCTGGTGCAGGTCAATAAGAGGCGTGAACGCGTTTCGGTTAGGCCCTCTTGGAGTTACAAGATGACCTCTAGGCTGGACGCGCGGGCTGGCCTGAGCTATCAAGAGGTCAGCTATGAAGATGTCGAACTCATTCCGCTATTCAACTATAGCTTCACGACTGCGGATCTGACGCTGATCTATGCCTGGAGCGAGCGGGCGACGACCTTTGGGCGCGCTAGCTATGCGAAATACGATGCGGACCAAGTTGATACGGCATCGAATAGCCTCGGTGTCGAGATTGGTGCCGACTATTTGCTCTCTGAAAGCATGTCGCTCAGTACTTTGGCTGGTTTGCGTAATACGAACGCAGAGACGCCGACTCTATTCGGAATTGAGGAAACGGAGAACTCCGGGCCGCTTTTCCAACTGGAGTTGAAGAAGTCGTTCGATCGAGGACTGCTTCGGCTAGGTGCCGATCGGTCGCTTGTGCCGAGCAGTAGCGGAACCTTGCTGGATACGACCGCATTGGAGGCTTCGATCGACTATGAGCTTGCTCCAAGATGGAGTTTTCTGTTCAGTGCGAGAGGCTATCGGAATAGAGCGCCTGATGGTGAGTCCTCTGGCTATGACCGTGACTACCTGTCACTCATCCCTAGGCTTCGCCACAAACTGACTGAGGCTTTGTCAGTCGATTTGAGCTATCGCTATCGCTGGCAGAAATACGATGATCGCGAAAAGGGTGCGGCTTCAAATGCGGTCTATCTCAGTCTGCGCTATTCAATGCCTCGCGACCCACTCTCGCGCTGGTCTAGTTTGAAGAGTCAATAGTGCGTGAAGAGTCAATAGTGCTTGAAGAGTCAATAATGCGAGTTCTTTATTTCTTGGTATACTCGCTATAGCAATAAAATGCGATTTTTATAATTACTATATTGCCGATCGCTTGCAGTCATCTTATTTGATAACTAGGCATCCTTGTACAGTCAAAGCTTTGGTTGTGCGGAGGCAAGAGCAATCTCTGTCTGAAGTTATATTAAATGGCTATAACCGGTATTTATAAAAGTCAAGAGCCTATTTCATATTATGTATCATTGTCAATTTTCTGAGCAGGATAAAGCGGAGATCAACCAGGCGCGGTTTCACGATCCGGTTCCTTTAATACGAAAACGCATG
>NZ_JAAIJR010000329.1 GCF_010915725.1 Thiorhodococcus mannitoliphagus | reverse complement strand
GGCGCTCCTGCCACTCCTTCAGGCCGTTTCATCGCCTACTGAAACACTCGGTTTTGGGCCAACCGATGATCAAGGCCATGGGGTCCATGCGCAGGTTGGTCAGCCAGCGGATCAAACTCGGCCAAGCCGTTGAAGGTCGTGATGAGAAAGGCATCAAGAAGACCGTCGCGGCCTTGCTCAAGATATTACATCCGTCTGGCCCACCCAATGATGACGAATTCGATGAATACGTGGCTTATGCGACTGAATGCCGGCGCCGCGTCAAGGAGCAGATGAACAAGCGCAAGTCAGATGATGAATTTGCGCTGATCAATTTATCCTTCATCAATCACCAGGGTCAAGACACCATTGTCTTCTGCCCGAAATCCAAATCAGCGGCTGCAACCCAGGAACCCGCGCGGAAGAACATTCATCATCCAACGGAGGAGAGTGGTGAAAAAGAGCACTGCCATCGGCGCCTTCCGTGAAACCCGAAGTGGAAATACCGGCCCCGGAATCCTCGGGTTCCGGTTTGCAGGAAGCGATTGAACCCGTCATCCCCGCCCTTAAGGAACAGCATTTCACTATCCAGTACGGTGCGACAGGTTTCAGCTACGAATCGCTCATGAGTACCTATTTGGTCAACGCGAAAGCCGTATTGATCGAAGATCCCTATATCCGCGCCAATCACCAGATCCAAAATTTCGTCCGCTTCTGCGAGACCGTGGTCAAGCACGCGACCATCAGAAAAATCGGCCTCGATCATCCCTTCGCCCAAGTCGGCCAACGAATGCGTTGTCAGGCCAGCTATTCCCGCTCAGAAAAAAAATAAACCATTGATTTTAAATTATATTCATCCTAAGGGCCTACGAAAACATCATTTCCAAGTGACTGATAATAAAAGTGTTTTGAAGTTAGCGGGACCGCTGTAGTCAGGCCATCTTGGCCTGACAGAATCAGGGCTGGAAGCCCTGACTACACAGGGATGGCCAGCAGCTGGACCGAACGATGATCAAGGCCGAAAAATCACTTTGATCACGTCCTATGATGACAAAACTGACCTAAAGGAAATGGCGAGCCGGCTGGATGAACTCAAACAAAGCCTGCTGGAAATTGATATTCAACTCGACATTAAAGTCAACGAGAATTTACATGATCGGGAAATCCGCATCGACAATGGCTGGATCATCAAGATTGGCCGAGGCTTGGACTTCTACCAAAAGCCAGATAGCTGGTATGGCATTGGATCAACCGATTTAAGCTTAGAGGATATCCGGAACAGAAAATGCTTAATAATTAAAATGCCAAATAAGATAGTATCTTAGGTACGACAATCACGCGTATCGAGGATGCCATGGCCTTTCAAGAGATGTCCGATGATTTTTGGCGCCAGGCAGAACCGTT
>NZ_JAAIJR010000328.1 GCF_010915725.1 Thiorhodococcus mannitoliphagus | reverse complement strand
CTCGCCCCAGTGCTGTTGCATGCGATTGTCTTGCTGTTCGTGCGCCAAGCTGTGGTACTCCTGCCAGACGCTTGGCAGCGAGCCGTCCTTGAGCACGATCATGAAGTCCCAGTGGTCGCCGCGGCAGCGTTCCAGAATGGGTCCATTGGCATAGAGCCCATCGAGCAGCAGCATCACGCGTAGGCGGGGAAAGGCCTTTTTGATGCGCGCGGCGAGGCGATGAAACGCCTTGGTCTCGCAGTCCTGCTTGCGCTGTTCGCCATCGCCTTGCGCGTAGTCGAGAAACTCGCTCAGCAACGGGATGACCATGCCGTTGCGAAAGCACAGGCTCGCCTCCAGCACATAGACGCTGTACTGGTAGCGTTGCTCCTCGTCGCTGTCGGGAGCGACCTTGGGGCCGATTCTGCGCTGCAACCGCTGCTCGTCCCACAGGGTAGAGAAGGCGATCTTTTGGCTGCCGTCGATGCCGACGGGATAGCAATTGTTGATCAGGTAGCGGGAGAACTTCTTGTTGCGGATGAGCTGAGTGACCAAGGCGAGATAGAGTGCGGCTCTAGAATGATGTAAAGGATGATTTTAAGCCATAAGAAACCCGCAAATCAGTCCTGAATAACTGCATTCGCAGAGACCAAGAAGCGATTCTCGCTCCCGTTACAGGCAAAAATAGTGCTCCGACGAAGTGCACTAAATTCTAGGTCCATATAAATCAGTAGCTTGCGATCTACATTATTTAGAAGCCAAACTCGGCGAGATGAGCCTGCTCGATCTCGCCCACATCAATGCGGCACAGCAGCCGAAACAGGGTATCGGCATGTGGAAGGGTGTCGAGCTGTGGGAACAGCAGCCGCAGGTTATGCTCGAACATCGGGCGGGTGATCTCGGCGTTGGCGGCACGCCGCGATGCAGACTGAAAGACGAACACCAGGATGCCGTAGACCATCAGGACGGTGAGGGGGTGCTTGAGCTTGTTGGGATTTCGCGGGTCGGGAATCTTCGCGAAGCGCCGCAGCAGCAGCGGCAACAGCTGGCGCATGAGCAAGATCAGCGTGGTTACCGCCTCGGTGCGCGCTTCACCTTCCTCCTCGATGGTTTCCAAGCGCGAGGTGGCGTTCGATGGCGAGGCGCTCGGCTGCGCAATCAGCCCGGCGTCACGCTGTTGTTGGCGCAACAGCTGTTGTTGGCGTTTTTTTTCTCGCCTGCTCTTTGATTGCCTCGCGTCCCGGACGTTGGCTTGGCTTGCTCATAGCTCGGTTCTGCCTTGCAGTCGATTGGAACAGAGTTGCGCACGGAAGTCCGCCTGCAACGGTTTGGCGAAAATCAGTTTGGGGCTAGTGCAACAGAGTGGAAATCCCGAGACTGTTTAATCATTCATGCCGCGAGCGGCTTTCCCTCATAGGTCCAGCGG
>NZ_JAAIJR010000327.1 GCF_010915725.1 Thiorhodococcus mannitoliphagus | reverse complement strand
GGGTGCGACCAGAAGTGATGCACATGGCTCGACTGTCATGCCGTTTGCTTGATCACGTCTTGCCAGTACGACTCCCATTGCTCATTAACCCGGTTCAGTCGCAGGGCGAGCATGGCCTCGGCCTGCTCGATTTTCCACCACGCGCCGGGACGTTTCAGGCGCTGCTGGACGACATAACGATGCGCACTCTCGATCTCACCGGAGCCGATCGGCAATCCCTGCTCACGCGCACCCTGATAATCGAGCTGGTGGCGACGGTTGCTGAAATAGCGCTGCGCGGCGCGCACCGGGGCATCGGTGTCGGCGACCGTGTCAGGCTCCACATGAAGCGCCAGCGCTGTCAGCACAGCCTCGTGTTGGTTGGCCTTGAGTCGTGCTTTTTGCGTGTTGAGCCAAAGCTTTGGCTCCGGCGAACAGACCTTGGCCGCAGCGCTCAGATAGTCACACGCATGGTAGAAATCGACCAGAAATTGGCCTTGTTGAGCGAATTTCTCTTCGATCTGATCGGCAATCCAGCTCGCCCCATCGCCGACACCATGCGCCCGCGTGTTCGTCCCGAAGCCCGCGCGCCGGGCACAGTCAAAGAGCGCGCTCCCGGCCCCCTCGACGCCACCCTGAAGGGTTCCGCCATAGCAGGGCGTCGCGCTACCGATCGCGTGCGCCAGGCACAATTTGGCTTCTTTCCACGCCAAGGTTTTTCCGCGGCGTTGGTCCGCCTGCGCAGGATCAGGAGTGACAATCGGCACCATCCCTCCGTCGGTTTGCGCCACCACCCAGGGCACACCCGGTTCGCTGGGCCAATCCTCGTTCAACACCTGCACCTCGTACATCGTCTGCGCATGCCCCTCGACGATTTGACGGATCCGCTCCACGGACAGCGTGAACCCATAATGCTCTTGGAGCTTCTTGGCGGCTTGCCGAAACGCGACATCGGCGCCGAAATCCGTGATCACCCGTTGCAGCGGCTGCGAACAACACCGATTCCTCACCTGCGCCCTGAGCGAAAAACACCGTTGCGTGCGCGTGCCCTGACGCCACAGTGTCTCCTCAACCTCGATCAAGCCGAACGTACTGTACCAGCAGAGTTTTTTTTACCCCCAACACGCACCTCGCCGGTGTTCGCCACCGTCAGCGCCGTCTGCTCCACTTGACGCTCGGCCCAGGCTTGGAGGCTCTCCTGTCCCAACCGACGAATTTCCTCAATGACCCGACGCTCTGCGTCATCGGCTCGGGCCAAGTCGCCCTCGGCATCTTCGACGACGGCCATGAGATGCGCGATACGCTGCTTCAGTTGGGGGTAACGCGTAAGTGCCTGGAACAGCGCTTCGTCGGTTTGATCAAACATGGTGATGCGATGCCTCGGCGCAGAAGAGGGAAAACTCAAGTTTAGCCCCTGCATCAGTTCTGGTCGCACCCG
>NZ_JAAIJR010000326.1 GCF_010915725.1 Thiorhodococcus mannitoliphagus | reverse complement strand
CACGCTCGTGGCGAGGGTGAGGTCCTGGGCAACACCGGCCAGCGACTCTAGGTTGGGCCGACGTTACGAGGCCCAACATACACCCTTTAGTGGCGCCTCGCACTACTCCCCTCGATGAACCCAAAGAACGCTAGATGAACTCAAGAACGCGCATTGGTCATCCTTTGGCCCAGCTGCTGGCGATCCCGGCGCATTCGGCGGCCGAGGTGGGCGCAGAAATGATCGAGGGCACTCTAACCCATTGATTGTTCGTTGAGATAGCGTATATTTGCGCAGAAATGAAATCTCAGATTACTGATTTCAATAGATATAATTTCGTTTCGACAGGCTAGGTTGGACCTCCCATCGGGAGGAGCCAGTGATCTGTGACATGGGGCGCGCTGATAGCCACCCGCTCGCGATGGACCAACGGCGTCCATCGGTCGCGGGCGGCGCCAGTGAAGAGGGCTTGCCCCGAGACACTTGGACATGGCAGGGAACCGACGCATTTCTGGGGCTCTAGCGAGCCAGGGGCCGGCGCTAGTCCTCGATGAGGTGGACGCCATGACCTTGATCCAGAAGGGTGACTGGTGCGGATCTCTACGACTCCGTCACCGCTAAAATGAACGCCGAAGGCGCGCACAACGTCGATGACTGAGCTTGACGCCAACACCAGAAGATCGGAA
This sequence comes from Thiorhodococcus mannitoliphagus, assembly GCF_010915725.1. Classification (GTDB taxonomy): domain Bacteria; phylum Pseudomonadota; class Gammaproteobacteria; order Chromatiales; family Chromatiaceae; genus Thiorhodococcus; species Thiorhodococcus mannitoliphagus. The sequence continues at coordinate 781 of NZ_JAAIJR010000326.1, read as the reverse complement.
CGACCATGAACGGAGAAGAGCGCTCTATGATCGGGGGCAGCTAAATGGTGACCCCATCCGCCGCAGCTTCGTCGTCATGCGCGATGCCGGTATCGGTCGCGTCTCCGGCTTCGATACGCGTTTCGAGCAGATGGGATTCGTCTCCTTGCTGCATCGATCCTGACCCCACGCAGTGCGGGATACCAGCAGGAGACCTATGCGACGGTCGAGGCTGAGCCTCGCAATCACTCTGTCCGACTTACGAGGGCTGCGGCCACGCGAAGAATCGTTGTACGTCCCCTATTTCCGGGTTTCGCGGCGCCCCCGACGAGGGCCGAGTTCGCGCGTCAGGATCCCGGAGTGTAAACGACAAATGTCAATTTGATTTGACAAACTGAAGTGACACCCATCCTTGACACTTCAGTTTGCGGCCGGCACAGTCTCGATAGGCCCTGCAGTCAAAGTGGTCGATTTCGACAGCGAGACTGACAGATGGCACCGTCCAAAGCCCCCAATCCATCTTCGTCGCCACCCAGTGACGCCAGCGTCTCAGGTCAGGCGGCAGACACTGCAGCCGGCGAGCCGACGCTCATCGAGTGCCTTCTTCAAGGGCTCACCCCAGGCACGGCGTCCGGGTTGCCCACGGGGACCTGCGATGAGCCTGGGTGCACGGCTGCGCCCTCGGGCGCGTCCAGCTGATCAAGGCGAATGGACAGGCGCTGAGGCCGTCATTCCGCACCCCGTCAGCCGCTTGCAGAATATATCGCCACATAGCGCGGCCCGAGCAGCTGCAGTAAGACGC
>NZ_JAAIJR010000325.1 GCF_010915725.1 Thiorhodococcus mannitoliphagus | reverse complement strand
TGGGTTTTCGTGCCATGGTGTCTCTCCTATGTTTAGGGATCGAGGTGTTCCTCGAGTGCGCTGCGGTAATGCGGTGGGAGCCAGGGTTGAATCGGAACGACGAAGACAATGCCGAACTGGTTGTTGGCCAAGAAGATCACTTCATAGAAACCATCAACCTTCATGACGCCTTCCCATGGCGCGTCCAGTAACGTCCAGTCCTCCCAGAGATCAATGAGGGGCTTATCGATATCACCTTCATCAATCAGGACGACCCAACCGTCAGCATCCGGGTCGTAACCTTCAAAAGTGGTTAGGCTGTTGACGAGTTCAGTCAGTAGTGGTTTGGCGGGGTGATCAGAGGGAAAGGACTTCAGGTCCTTTGGAGATTTGAACGAGCGCATGGATTCCTCCTTAAAGAAGGCTTAATAGGACTGATTGGAAATGCCAGTGATGGCGCTAGGAACAACGGTCTTTAGAGAGGGGGGAGCGAGCGGGGGGGGTGTTAATCGACCTAGACGGCTTTAGGCACAATCCAGCTCATCAACACAGCAGGAAGAAGCGAGCAGAGATCGCTCTAGATGACTTTGAGCACAATCCAGATCATCAACACAATGGTGATGAAGGGTGACAAGAATATGATGAACTGACGCAGAGCGAAGAAGGCGAGCACAACGATGGCGATGCGGAATACTGGATGCACAGAAACTCCTCTGGTTTCGAATAAGATGGATCAAGGATCGTAGGCACAAAAAAACCCGCCGAAGCGGGTATCTGTTGATGTAGCCTAAATTCGCGGTCTTGCTTGAGGATAGACTCGGATCGTCTCAGTTTATTAGTCAATGATTGCTTGAGACTTAACGATCTTCATAAGGCAGCTGGAGGGGAGAAGAAGTATCAGCCTGCGAATTGGCTCCAGTTAAGTAGCACCAAGGAGTTGCTTGAAGAAATTCATCAAGAGGGATCCACTGCTGAAATTTCAGGACTGCTTCCGGTTGAACCGCTTGCAACAATAAATTGAGGAAATGAAAGAGGCACTTATGCCAATAAGAAACTTGTTTACGCTTATGCCACATGGATAAGCGCAAAGTTCTTCAGTCATGTTCTAGATGTTTTTGATGCTATTTGTGTGTTTAGATGGCAGCGAAATCGTAGGATCAAAAGCATCAGGCAAAAAAAGCCGGCCTTGGTCATCAGTTGGGTCGGTAGGGTGAGGGTGGACGAGCGAGAGCAAAGTCCACCGAATCCCGCGTCGGCTTGGCGCACAGAGCGTGCAATGGGAGACCCGACCCCGGTCCTACTTACTAGACGTCAGTTCACCGCCGCGCACACGGCGACGACGGGCCAAGCCCAGGAGGGTCAGGCCACCACCCATGATTAAAGGTATGGTACCTGGTGTTACGTCCCTCCCTTAAACAGGCGTAGCCGCCTGAAAAATCCCACGGTCCGCCAGGACCTCGGTTGAACCATTCC
>NZ_JAAIJR010000324.1 GCF_010915725.1 Thiorhodococcus mannitoliphagus | reverse complement strand
GACGGCAGGGCGCTACTGTCGAGGGCTTCGCCGTCTTTGAAGAATTTCAGCCAGCGTTCCTGCTCGGTTTGGATCTGCTCGGCGTGGAACTTTTTCAATTCCAGCAGCCAGATGCCGCCATGGTCGAGGAGCGGGCGAGCCTGGGCGTCGCGCAGGCGGAAGTCGTGGGCGTAGTCACTGCTGTCGGCCAACAGATTCTCGCCCAGCAGCCAGATGGCATAGGTGGGGTTGAGCGCGCTGTAATCCTGGCCGCTGTGCAATTGGGAGCCGTAGAGGTCAGCCCAGGTGTAGAGGATGCGCGCCAGGAGGTCGCGATTGGTGAGGAGCTGGATTTCGATCTGATGGAGACAATCACGCGCGTCGCGCGCCTTGACGTCGACGATGCTGAGCTTGTCGTCGAGAAATTCCTTGTCGTTGTACGGATTGAGGATCTCGACCCAAGTGATGGGGGCCGGGAGATCGCGGCCGAGGATGGCGTTGAGGAAGTGAATCAGCAGCGCGCGATTGGACTCCGCCCCCAGCAGGGCCTTGAACACGCAGTCGATCTTGGGGTCGATGGGATGCTGCATGGGAAGAGTCTAGCCAGCATCAGGGGCGAGGACAATTTGCTGGAGCGTGCGACGGGAGACCTGACCCTCGGCTTGCGGTTCGACGGGAGACCTGGGTGACCTGGCAATGGTTGCCGACTGTGAGAGAACCGCGCAAGCGGGAAGCTCTCCCGAGTAAGGCTTAGTCAGCCGCTCGGAAGTGTCATGATCGGACGGCGCAAGCCGGACGGTCAGATAAATGAGTGACACGAGGTGAAGGGTGTGGCCCTGAATCCGACACAGAGCCCCGAGAAACATCAATTTTGTGTCACAAGAGGGGCTCAAATGGCCGCGTCGCGAGTGATGAGGACCGGTACGCCGCAACGGTTAGCGATGAAGAGGGGTAATGCCCTCGGAGCGAAGGTCCTCACGGTTGGTTGAGCGTTGAAGCGGAAACATTGTCACGATGCAAGGCGTGGAAACACAGTGAGCACAGAGCTAAGACGCATAGGCGAGAAGGCGCGCAGCGAGCCCAAAGGCGGCATTCTTGAGGACGGGCTCGTGCAGGCCAGTGAAGAGGGAACGCCGCAAGGCTCAATTCTCTCCCCGCTGCTTTCGAACGTCTACCTTCATTATGTGCTGGACCTCTGGTTCAGTCATCGGGTACGGCCACAGTGTCAAGGCGAGGCGTATTACTTCCGTTTTGCCGACGACTTCGTCGCCGCCTTTCAGGACCGGCAGGAAGCACAACGATTTCATGTGGCACTCGGTGAGCGGTTGGCGAAGTTCAAGCTGCGCCTCGCCGAAGAAAAGACGCGGTGTTTGCCGTTTGGGCGCTTCGCCCGAAACAATGCGCAGGCGCGTGGTGGCAAGCCCGAGGAGTTTACGTTTCTCGGCTTCACCCACTACTGCGGCAAGACCAAGA
>NZ_JAAIJR010000323.1 GCF_010915725.1 Thiorhodococcus mannitoliphagus | reverse complement strand
CCGGAGCGAGCGACCCCGATGGCGACCCTGGAGCTGCCCCGTCACATCGACGATCCGCCGAACCTGCTGTTCTGGCGCATCGACGATGTCACGCCCTTCTTCCTGGTGCTGGTGATCGGCATCCTGGTCAATCAGCCGCTGATCTTCATCCTGCTCGGGTTGGTCACCGTGCGCCTTTATCGCCGCTTCCGCGAGAGCCGCGCCGACGGCTATGCGCTGCACGCGCTCTACTGGATCGGCCTCATGCCGATGGGGCATCGCTCTACGCCCAATCCCTTCGTGCGGCGCTACCTGCCATGAAGCCGCGCGGATGAACCTGGTGCGCTTCCGCCAGACCTGGCAGCGCCTGGTCACCGAGAACCGCTTCCACCGCGGTCTCCTGATCGCGCTCCTCACCACCAACCTGCTCACCCTCGGCGCGCTGCTGCAGGCCGAGCGCACCGTGGTGCTGGTGCCGCCGATCCTGGAGAGCCAGGTCAATGTGGCGCGCGCCTCCGCAAGCCAGGAGGTCAAGGAGGCCTGGGGTCTCTTCGTCACCGAGCTGCTCGGCAACGTCACCCCGACCAATGCGCCCTTCCTGCGCCGTACCCTCGAACCACTGCTCAGCCCGAGTCTCCGTCGCGCCATCGCCGGGATTCTGGACGATCAGGTCGAAGCCCTGAAGCGCGACCGGGTGAGCGTGCGCTTCGCCCCCGAACTCGTCCAGTACGAGGCCGACAGCGACCGGGTGCGGGTGAGCGGCAAGCAGGTCATCACCGGCCCCGGTGCCGATCCGGTGACCCGACCCCGGACCTACGAGGTGCAGGTCGCCTTCCGCAACTACCGACCGCTGATCACGTACCTGGACGCCTATCAGGATGCGCGCGAGCGCAAGCAACGCGGAGCGGATGCAACGGCAGACGTCGCCCCGTCGGCGTCGACCCAGTGACAACGCCCGGGCCGTCCATCCGCCCGATCGATCGAGGACTTGAGACATGCCAAGCGACCGCCTGCCTTGCTCCCGAGCTCCGCTGTCATTGCTGATGATGAGCCTGGCGGTCTTCGTGACGGGTATCAGCTCAGCGGTGGCCCAGCCCGAGGACATCGGCATCGAGCTGCCGCCGATCCCGGACGCCGTGCTCGCCGGTGAGTGGACCCTGGAACCGGACGACTGGGGTGGGCGCTTCCTGCGCGTGAAGGCGGAGTCGCCGGCTCCGAGTCCGACCCACCTCGAGGTCGGTCCGGTGACGGTTGAGGCCACCATCGGCGTCAACCTCATCCTCGAGATCGCCATCGATCACCTCAACCGCATCCTCACCCCGTTCCCGAACCCGCAGGTGCGCACCGTCTCGGACGCCAGCACCCGTGTCGACGGCTCGGCCATCTATGTCGCCACTGGGAACGAGACGCCGGTGACCCTCTTCGTCAGCGATGCCTCGGACCCCAACCATGCGCTGTCCCTGACGCTCGCCCCACGGCG
>NZ_JAAIJR010000322.1 GCF_010915725.1 Thiorhodococcus mannitoliphagus | reverse complement strand
GGCGTTTGTCTGTTGATCTCCAGCGCCGGGCTACATCCCCCGCGACCGCTCGACGCTGCGGCCAGCGGGAATTGCTGGCCCGTACAAGTCGAGCTTGACGGCACTCCAGGAGTGAGTTTCGAGCAGATCGGAAAAGTAGTCGAGCAACTGCTGCTCGGACACATCCGCGATGTCGCCGTCAAAATAGGCGCCGATGCGGCGCACGGCGCGTGCGTAGGCTTCGATGGTCTTGGGCTGTAGACCTTTGAGCCGAAGGTGCTTGAGATGCGCCTCGTAGTGACGCTTGAACTGCGCTTCGCAGGAGCTGGACATGGCGGTGTAACCTCATGATGTTGAACAAACGGCCCCTCGCAACCGAGGGCTTAAGGTTACATTCTAAGCGCCACGCCGCCGCATGGGCTTTCTCCGCGCAGCGGCTTCGTCCAACAATTGGCTGGGGCGATGTTGGGATTCGCTCTCGCTCATCCCAACCTACGTGAGCTACAATTGTGGCAAACGTAATCGTAGAGGAAACCATCCATGACGACGGTCTCCATTCGGATCGACGAAACCCTGGTCAACGCCGCACGTTCCGCCGCCAAGAGTGAGTTTCGCACCCTTCAGGGCCAGATCGAGTTCTGGGCGAAGGTCGGGCGCGCGGCACTCGACAATCCCGATCTCCCCGCCTCCTTCATCGCCGAAAGCCTGATGTCGATGAATGAACCTGCCGATGAGGCGACCCCATTCGTGCCGCGTTCGGGCACCTCCGCATGACCTGGGAGGTCCGTCAGACCCGGCGCTTTGCCCGTGCCTACAAGAAACTCCATGACCGGCAGGGGGCTGACGTGGATGCCGCCGTGGCGACGGTTGCCGACGATCCGGAGCGCGGGGAGAAAAAGAAGGGCGATCTGGCCGAGCTTTGGGTCTACAAATTTCACAGCCAGGGGCAGCTTTTTCTGCTGGGTTACACGCGCGAACAGGAAGTGCGTTTGATTTGTCTGGAAGCCGTCGGCCCGCACGAGAACTTTTACCGCGATTTGAAACGCGGCTGAACGAGTTGAGGAGAACGTGCGATGACCATCGGCATCAAAGAAGCGGCGAAATCGGTACGCGGACGGGGGCAAGTCTTGAAAAGACGCCTATAGCCACACTGCACTCGGCTTGATCCTGGGTTCTCTTGTTCGTCCACCCGCCGCCAGTCGACCTGCGCGAGATTGCGTGCCTGGCTGTCGAAGACGAGACCCAGCTCGAAGAGTCCGCGACCGGGCTGGGCGCGGTATTTCTCGCTGTAGCCGCGTTACTGTATCTGGACGAGCGCGGGGTTGGCCGTGGGTGTTTCGCCGCTGTCGGCATTCGGCGTGCTGTCACCCTGTCGCACCTTGATCTCGATGACGTAGACGAAGCTTTCGAGCTTGATGGTGAGATCGACCTGACCCTAGTGCAACAGAGTGGAAATCCCGAGACTGTTTAATCATTCATGCCGCGAGCGGCTTTCCCTCATAGGTCCAGCGG
>NZ_JAAIJR010000321.1 GCF_010915725.1 Thiorhodococcus mannitoliphagus | reverse complement strand
CGGCTCAGATTCACGGTGTCAGAGGATCGTGAGGCAAAGGATGCCTGGAGGCGACGGGGCTGTCGATGCCAACCAGCGCGACGACCACGGGCGCGTCACCGCCCGCACCGCGACACGAAACCAGCATGAATCATTGGGCGCCTTTTTGGGTCAGATTGAACTCCATAGGAATGGGCCGTGTTTCAAACGTTCACCCCCGAGGCGATGGCCGCCTGGCTGCTCGCCACCGCGCAACAGGTGCAGCTGCGCAAGTACCGCAAGCATCCACGTGGCCCGAAGAAACCGGCTCCAACTCGCACCCATGATCCGAAAAAGCCGCATGTATCCGTCGCGCGATTGCTCGCGCAACGCCAAAGCGGCAAGGCGATAGGAGGTCGCGAGAACGGCCTCCGATAACCGCTCACGAATCGTGACCTTCACAGCCATGTTGACGTAGATCTTCAGCACATTGCCTTCCTCGAAGACAACACGCTCAATGGCAATGTCAGAGAGACCAATAGAGTGACGAAATTGCTCAGGATCGATCATGCGAAGACTCGTGAATGAAACGGGCTCGAATAGACTTCGATCATGGGTGGGCGGGTAAGTTGTTGATAAATATTGTATCGCACACTACTTGAGATCCGGAAGAGCCGCGAAAGATCGAGAGACAAGCCTGATTGTGAGGCTCTATATCGGCACGCGTGGACGCGAAGGAGCGCAAGGTCTATGGGGTTCATTGCCAGCCGCATACCAAGAGCGGGCGGTCTGCTATACGGATTTCTGGGGATCCTATAACTGCGTTTTTCCCGAAGAACGGCACCATTCAGTCGGAAAAGAATCCGGAAAAACGAATCATATCGAGCGCTTCAATTGCACGGTTCGGCAGCGTGTTTCGCGATTGGTTCGGAAGGCGTTCTCATTCTCTAAGAAAATCGAGAATCACGTTGGCGCAATTTGGTATAGATGTTTAATTTAACATGAGGACGCCGGGAGCGTTTCATTAATATAAATGACGGATTTTAAATCACTTTAAATTTTAAAGAAGATTCTAGCGTCTCTATGACAGGTGAAATATCTATACTTTGTGCATCACTAAAACGATACACTTTTGCTCAAGGCATCCGTATGAGACAAATCATATAGATCAGGGCACTGCCGAAAAGACGAAGTATTCGCTAAATTAAAAATGCTGCTGAAACCATTTGGCATAAAAAAGTTCTTTACGGATGGTTGGGGTGCCTATGATCGAGGTATTGCGGCGAACGAAAATATTGTTGGAAAAAGAAATACGCAGAAAATCGAAAGAAAGCATCTAACATTAAGAACGAGGATTAAAAGATTAACCAGATGCATGATATTGTCATTGGCCTGTTTATAAATAGTTCCTGACAGAAAAGTCTGTTTAATCTTACAGGACAATGGCTTAAAATATGGCCCCATGGTCGAAGTTTCGGCGTCGAGGTCGATCAATAGGGACGCATTGGCGCCTAAGGCATTGATCTCTCGAAGTCGAGACGGCCATCGCAAGTGGTTTTCGAATGAAAACCGAATGAACCTTCATGAA
>NZ_JAAIJR010000320.1 GCF_010915725.1 Thiorhodococcus mannitoliphagus | reverse complement strand
GCCCGCTGTGCCCACCGCAGCGCCGGGGCTTGGCGACCCCCATGCCGGGGGGCTGTTTGGCACTCTGGGGCAGACAGCGGCCGGTTCGGGGTTTGTTCGGCCGAGACAGCCGTAAGCCCATGAATCGAAACGGGTTTGACGCCTAAGCGCAGCGACACCGAGCGGCCAGGTTATGAATAGGTTCGGTTTCGACTGGGAACCTCTCTGAGCGCAAGAAACACGATTCTTTTTCTGTGACTTTCAGCGGCCAGTCGAGACGGTTTCTGGTACTGTTAATCACTAGGCCGGCGGTTCGAGCCCGTCCCAGGGAGCCAATAAAACAACGGCTTAGGCGAAAAACGCCTAGGCCGTTTCCTTTTGAGTCAACATAAAGTCACCAGCGGGATAGCCTTTGCTTTGCCGCGTCTGACTCCGCCGGTGGTCACCCTCTCCCCCGCCCCGCAACGTACATCAGCCGCCCGACTGGACATCGGCGAGATTGGATATACAGTAGGACGATGTATATCTGAAGGACCTGGTGGAGGCAACGATGCAGGTGTCGAAATGGGGCAACAGTCTCGCGGTCCGACTGCCCGCGGCCGTCGTCGAGGCGCTGGATCTACACGAGGGCGACGACATCGAGATTCAGGTAAAGAGTGCCCGTTCGCTGACCGTCGGCAAGGCGCCCGATAACCGCGCGCTGCTGGAGCGGCTGCGTAAGTACCGAGGCCGACTGCCGAAGGATTTTCGTTTCGATCGCTTGGAAGCCCATGACCGCGGTTAGGGTCTTCTTCGACACCAATGTCCTGCTCTATCTGCTGTCGGAAGACGACGCCAAAGCCGATCGTGCCGAGGCCCTGCTGGCCAGCGGTGGAGTGATCAGCGTTCAGGTACTCAACGAATTCGCATCGGTCGCGTCACGGAAGCTTGGCCTGTCCTGGCCGGAGATCCACGAGGTGCTGGAGACGGTTCGCCAGCTATGCCGAGTTGATCCACTCCTGGTTGCCACTCATGATCGGGCGCTGAAGGTCAGTGAGCGCTATGGGTTCTCGATCTATGATTCCCTGATCGTCGCTGCCGCGCTAGACGCCGAGTGCGACCTCTTGCTGACCGAAGACCTTCAGGACGGTCAGCGGATCGACGACAGGCTTCTCGTCAAGAATCCCTTTGCCACCGAGCGCTAATGTAGCGCCAATCGCTGGTGGTCAGCTTCCAGGCAATCGGCCGTGTTTGAATTCACTTTGAATGGGGCGCTGCCAAGGCGGCCAGCAACCGGCGCAAGCAAGGCGTCGGCTTCGAGTTGGCGGCCACGGTATTCCGTGATCCCTTGATGATCTCCATCCCCGATGAGGACCATAGCGGGACCGAAGAACGCTGGATCACCATGGGTCAGGCGGAGAACAGCACGCTATTGCTGGTCGTCCATACGAGGACCGGGGTTTTGAGTAGGCCGGGCACTCCCCGGACGGTAGGGCGACGTTTGTGTTCTCTGTTTGCCGCCTGGTTTCCCGGCGGTGCCACATGATCTCGCCCGTGGTCCAGGTTGCGACCCGGCCCCTCTCAGAACCGGACAAGCGGCTTTCC